>JBHJOR010000054.1:0-21670 GCA_050329585.1 Methylacidiphilales bacterium
CTTCGATTTTGGTGTGGGGGTTGAGGTGGCGGACGGCGCGGATGGTGCGGGCCCACATTTCGGCGCCGCCGTCGGGGAGTTCATCGCGGGCTACAGAAGTGATGACGGCGTAGCGGAGGTTCATTTTCCGGATGGCCTCAGCAACGCGGGCGGGTTCGCCTAGGTCGGGGGCCGGGGGGCGTCCGGTTTGGATGGCGCAGAAGCCGCAGGCGCGGGTGCAGACCTCCCCGAGGATCATGACGGTAGCGGTGCCGCGGCTCCAGCATTCGCCGAGGTTGGGGCATTGGGCGGAGGAGCAGACGGTGTGGAGGGACTGGTTCTGGATGAGCTTCTGGACGCTTTGGTATTGGGGGCCGCCGGGGATTTTGGCGCGCAACCATGGGGGCTTCCGGTTGAGCGGGTAGCGTGAGGAGAGTTCCAGAAAATCCGGGATCACGGAGGATAATGGGTTCAGCGGTTCAGATGTGAATGGCATCGCCACCGGAGGCCAAGGAGGCTTCGGCGACCATTTCGCTGAGGGTGGGGTGGGCGTGGATGGTGGAGGTGATTTCGTCTATGGTGGCCTCGAGTTTCATGGCCAGGCCGAGTTCGGAGATCATTTCGGTGGCTTCGGCACCAATGATGTGGGCACCGAGGATCTCGCCATGCTGGGCATCGATGATGAGTTTCACAAAACCTTCGGGCTCGCCGGAGGCGACCGCTTTGCCGCTGGCGCGGTAGGGGAACTTACCGATATTAAATTTGAGTTTCTGCTCGCGTGCTTTCTTTTCGGTGAGTCCGATGCTGGCGACTTGCGGGGCGCAATAGGTGCAGCCGGGGAAGATGGTGACTTTGTGTGGTTTTTTACCGGGGAGGAAGAGACCTTCAACCGCCTCAACAGCTTCATGGGAAGCGACGTGAGCCAGCCAGGGTGGCCCGATGATATCGCCTGCTGCGTAGATGCCTTTGATACTGGTTTCGTAGCGCTCGTTGGTTTTGATGTATCCCTTTTCGAGAGCCGGGGTGAGATTATCCGGGAAAACGCCCTCGAGGTTGGGTTGAACACCGATGGCGATGAGGAGGCATTCGGCTTCAAGGGTTTTGTTTTCTTTTCCTGAGACAGTGAGTTTGACACCCTTTTTGGTGACTTCTGTTTTTTCCACCTTGGTTTCGGTGAGGATGGTGATGCCGTCCTTCTTAAAGGATTTTTCCAAAAACTGCGAAACCTCATCGTCTTCGACCGGAAGTATTTTGGGCAGCATTTCGATCAGGGTAACTTCGGTGCCAAAAGCGCGGTAGAAGTGGGCAAATTCGACACCAATAGCACCAGCGCCGATGATCAGGATGGATTTCGGCTGGGAGCGGGGGATAAGGGCTTCCCGGCTGGTCATGACGGTGGTGCCATCGACTTCGAGGTCGGGGAGTCGTCGGGGAACCGTTCCGGTGCAGACAAGGATGTGCTTCGCCTCCAGGATTTGTTCGCCCCCCTTTTCATCGATTACCCGGACATTTTTATCCTTAGTAATGCTACCTTTACCGACAAAGTAATCAACTTTCTTTGATTTAAAGAGAAATTCGATACCTTTAGCCATTTGATCCGAAACGCCGCGGCTGCGCTCCATGACTTTCTGGAAGTCGAAGGAGATTTTACCTACGTTGATCCCGAATTCTTCGGCATGGGCGATGGTTAGGTAGGCTTGGGCACTTTTGAGGAGGGCTTTAGTGGGAATGCAACCCCAGTTGAGGCAGGTGCCGCCGGCGCGTTCGACTTCGACACAGGCTACTTTTTTTCCGAGTTGGGCGGCGCGGATGGAGCCGACATAGCCGGCCGGGCCACCACCGAGGACAATGAGATCGTATGCGGACATAATGTATTTAAACGAGGGTTTTAAAGGAGAAGCAGGGCGGGGGTTTCTAGAAAGCGTTTTAGGGATTTAAGGTAGGTGGCGGCAACCGCGCCGTCGATGACGCGGTGGTCGGCGGATAAGGTGATGCTCATGCGCTGGCCAACGACAATGTGGTCAGACTCATCCACCACCGGTTTTTTGACAATGTTACCGACAGCGAGGATGGCGGCTTGGGGGGGGTTGATGATAGCGCAGAAGCGATCCACGCCGAAGGGGCCGCCGAGGTTGGAGACGGTAAGGGTTCCGCCGGAGTATTCGTTGGGGGTGAGCTGGCCGGCCTTGGCTTTGGCGATCAGTTCCAGAGCTTCGCGATGGATGTTGAGAAGGGATTTGTTTTGGGCTTCACGGATGATGGGAGTGATGAGCCCATCTTTCAGAGCCACGCCGAATGCGAGGTGGACATCGCCCCATTGTTGGATGACATCGCCATCAAATGAAGAGTTGATGGCAGGAACGTGCCGGGCAGCATTCGCGGCAGCTTTAAGGACAAAGTCGTTAAAGCTGGGTTTAAAGCCGTGGTTTTCTGCGAATTCGGAGACCAGTTCAGAACGTAAACGAACCATGGGGGCAGCATCGATTTCGACTTCGACATAAAAATGAGGATTCTCCTGTTTGCTTTGAACCAGTCGTTTGGCGATGGTTTTGCGCATGTTGGAGAGTTTGATGGGGCCTTCATCGGCGATGGGGCCTGAGGGATAAAGACCTGAAGTGCCGCTGGAGGATCCGGCACTGAGGACATCGGCCTTGACGATGCGTCCACCGGGGCCGGAGCCTTTGAGTCCAGTGAGTGAGACGCCGAGTTCAGCGGCGATTTTTTTGGCGAGAGGCGAGGCCTTCACCCGACCGCGTCCTGCGGGTGTGGAGCCAGAAGGTTGAGCAGGGGATGGAGTGCGGGATGACTTGGTGTCGGCGGGTTCAGGAGTCGCTTTGGCGGTGTCACCACTCTTTTCTTCCGGAGCGGTTTCGGCGGGTTCCGTTTTTTCAGCGACGGGCTTTTTCAGCGCGGCTTCATCGATGGTTTCACCGGGTTTACCAACGTAAGCGACGGGTGCGCCGGTGGGAACAGTTTGGCCTTCGGTGACGACGATTTTTAGGAGGGTGCCGGACTCGAAGGATTCGAGATCCATGGTGGCTTTATCCGTTTCGACGCGGGCAATGACATCGCCGCTTTCAATCGTGTCACCTTCTTTTTTGAGCCATTCACCGACGGTTCCTTCGGTCATGGTGTCGCTCAGTTTGGGCATTTCAATCATTTGGGCCATAAAGTGGAGTGGGTTGCGGGGGTGTGTGGGGGACGGGGGTGGAGTGGAAGGCTTAGCCCATGTTGAGGGCGGCGCGCAGGATACGATCCACGTTGGGGATCTGGTATTTTTCGAGGGGGTCGGAGTAGATAGCGGGGGCGTCGATGGCTGAGACGCGTTTGACCGGGGCGTCGAGGTAGTCGAAGGCGCGGCTTTGGATGAGGTGGGAAAGCTGAGCACCGACGCCGCAGAAGGGTTTGTTTTCTTCGACGAGCAGGGCGCGGTTGGTTTTTTCCACGGAGGTTAAAATGGTTTCTTCGTCGAGGGGACGGATGGAGCGCAAGTCGATCACCTCGGCATTGATATCGTGTTCGGCTTGGAGAATTTCGGCAGCTTTAAGCGCTATGATGACGCAGCGGCCGTGGGAGACGATGGTGAGGTCGGTGCCGGGGCGCTTGATGTCGGCGACGCCCATGGGGATGAGGTATTCCTCTTCAGGGACTTCCCAGGATTCACCATAGAGGAGGGTGTTCTCGAGGAAAAAGACCGGGTCGTTATCGCGGATGGCGGTTTTAATAAGGCCTTTGGCGTCGTAGGCGGTGGCGGGGCAGACGACTTTGAGGCCGGGGACATTGGCGAACATGTTTTCGGGAGTGTGGGAGTGGGTGTCACCGACGTTGGTGCCTCCGTTGGCGGGGCCGCGGACGACGATGGGGCAGTTGATTTTACCGCCGGACATGTAACGCACGGTGGCGGCGTTGTTGACCATTTGATCCCAAGCGACGTAGGAGAAGCTGAAGAACATCAGTTCCATGACCGGGCGGATTCCGAGCATCGAGGCGCCGACTCCCATACCAATGAAACCGGCCTCACTGATGGGGGCATCCATGAGACGTTTATCGCCGTATTTTTCCCACATGCCTTCGGTGACTTTGTAGGCACCGTTGTATTGGGCGATTTCCTCGCCGATCAGTACGACGTTTTCGTCGCGTTCGATTTCTTCGCTGAGTCCTTCGCGGAGGGCTTCACGGTAAGTGATGGTTCTCATGGGGAGTGATGGGTAAAAGGGTGGAGGTGAGAAAATGTTGGTGAGGGATTATTCTTCGTCGTTGAAGAAGATGCGTCCGCCGGAGATTTTTTGGTCGGGGTGATCTTCTTCCCAATAGATGTCTTCTAGGATGGAGGAGATTTCGGGGTGGGGACTTTGTTCAGCGAAGGTGGCGGCGTTGTTGGCTTCTTCTCGGGCGGAGTTATCGATTTCGGTAGCCATGGCTTCGTCGAGCACGCCTTCGTGGATGAGCTGGTTTTGGAAGAGATTAATGGGGTCTTTGGTGCGTTTATACTCCTCGATTTCATCGCGGGAGCGGTATTTTTCGGCGTTGGCATCCGCTACGGAATGGCCGCGGTAACGGTAGGTATCGATTTCGAGGAGGGTGGGGCGTGAGTGTTGATAGGCGCGCTCGAGGGCTTTGGCGGTGCAGGCGCGGACTTCATAAACGTCGTGTCCAAAGCAGCGATCCCATTCCATGTCGTAACCTTCGGCGCGTTTGGCAAGGCATTCACGGAAGGCGGAGGAGCGTTTGAGGCTGGTGCCCATGGAGTAGCCGTTGTTTTCGATGATATAGATCACGGGCAGATCCCAGAGGGCGGCGAGGTTAAGAGATTCATGGAAGGCACCTTGGTTGACAGCACCGTCTCCCATGTAGCAGAGGGCGGCACCTTGGATGCCTTTGTATTTGAGAGCGAAAGCGAGACCCGCACCCAGGGGTGTCTGGCCGCCGACGATGCCGTGGCCTCCCCAGAAGTTTTTATCGGGGGCGAAGTAGTGCATGGAGCCTCCTTTGCCTTTGGAGCAGCCGGTGGCTTTGCCGAAGAGCTCGGCCATGCATTCGTTCATGGACATGCCGACCATGAGGGCATGTCCGTGGTCGCGGTAAGCGGTGATAAAGTGGTCGTTTTTCTTGTTGCTGGCGGAGATGGTGCCGACGGCTACGGCTTCCTGGCCGATGTAGAGGTGCAGGAATCCGCCGATGTGGCCCTGCTGGTAGGCACGCAGGGAACGCTCCTCGAAGCGACGGATGCGAACCATGTCGCGGTAGAGGGCGATTTTGTCCTGTTTAGAGAGAGCCTTGTTGACGGGATGGTCTGCGAAGGAGCTCAGCGCGATAGAAGGGTTATCGGCGTTTTTTTTATCCATCTCGGTGGTGGCCATATTGCTGCGTATCAAATGTTGTTTCCGGGTAAACGCCAGTTCTCAGGACTGGATTCACTGCGGAGAAGGTTTGTAGGTTGAAAAGATAACATGCCTTAAATCCGACGGTACTCAAAGGGAAAAATCGGTGATGACAAGCAGAACCGTCAAGGATTTAACGAAGGATTCTCTGGTTGTGAAAGCCTCAAACGGTGATTAAACTATGAAAAAGGACATGGCGACCTTAATTTCACTTTTTGGAGCAGGCGAAGATGGGAAACCCATCGAAGCACTTTATAGTTTAGAGGGGGTGAGGGAAGCGGTAGTTGGAAGAATGCCGGAGTGCTCGATTCGAATCCAGAATGATTCGCTGAGTCGTCTACATGCTCGTTTTTTGCAGGATGGGTCCGTGTGGTGCGTGGAAGATTTGAATTCGCAAAATGGTGTGTTTTTAAATGGTGAAAAGTTAAGCAAGGCTCCTTTGCATGAAGGTGATATTATTTCTATAGGAGAAATTGATTTAACGCTGACTTATCACGAGCCCCATCAAGTAGCGGAAATGTCACCCTGGATTGAAGAGCGAAGGCTTGAGGCGCGTGATTACCGAGCTGTCATTAACAATTGGGTTCGTAGCAAAAGAGAGGAACAGGCTACAGCGGCAGAGGACGTTCAGCAGGTAGAAATTCAGGCGGCTCCGGCGTTAGCCGCAGTAGTGACGGATGCGGCCAATACGTATGTTCAGACGCGGGCCTTACCTGCTGAGATCGTGGATGAGCCGACGATGGCAATACCACATGGTAAAATTCCAGGTCATCCGGCGCCCAAGCTAAGGGCTTCACCAGTTGCTCCACAGAATAAGGGGCGTCGTGCCAGTGCTCCACAAGTAGTCGATAAGGATCCGATGGTGATGATACTGATTATTGGGGTGGCGGCTCTGCTGATTTTGGCCTTGGTCGTTCGATACACCGATTGGTTTAACTAGGCCTTGTGAAGGCAGTGAATAACGGGTTGCAGGCGCATGTCTTTCAGGTGATAGTGGATTCATGGTCATCGAAAGACTCAGCCATGCGGTGATGCGAGAAGCGGTGCACCGGGCTTTATCCGAAGATGTGGGGCCGCTGGATCTGACGACCCGTGCGATCGTAGATCCGGAACGGCGCGGGCGGGCCCGGATTTTCAGCAAAGAGGCCGGTGTCGTGTGTGGTGTGGACGTGGCCAGAGAAGTCTTTCATCAAGTGGATGCCGCGTTGGAAGTCAGGGCGGTGCGGGTTGATGGCCAGCTGATTGAGCCCGGGGTTCAAGTCCTGGAAGTAGCGGGGCGTTGTGCGGCCATGCTGACGGCGGAGCGTTGCGCCTTAAACTTTCTACAGCATCTTTCGGGCATTGCCACCCAAACGCGGGCCTATGTGGAACGGATCGAAGGCACCCAAGCGCGCATTTTGGACACCCGTAAGACGGTTCCGGGATTGCGCGCGTTACAGAAATACGCGGTGGTTTGTGGCGGAGGAGTCAATCACCGCATGGGTCTTTATGATGCGTTTATGATCAAAGACAATCATGTGGCTTTGATGTCGGGATCAGGAGGATTTGCGGAGGCGGTGGCGGCGGCAAGAGCTATCGACCCCGATGCGGATTTGATTGTGGAGGCGGATCATCTTGAGCAGGTGGAGATTTTTATGGAGCTGGGTGTAGACCGCATTTTATTGGACAATATGACGCTGGAAGAAATGAAGCTGGCGGTAAAAAGGGTGGCGGGCAGGGTGCGATTGGAGGCCTCGGGAAATATGACATTGGAGCGGGTGAGGGATGTGGCGGAGACTGGGGTGGACTTCATATCGGTGGGAGCGTTGACCCACTCAGTGCGAGCGTTGGACTTTAGCTTGGAGTGGATGGAATGAAGTGGCTCAGGAAGGCACTGGACGCGCCGCTGTATGCCCAGATTTTGTGGGGTCTGGTGCTGGCAGTGATCCTTTCAGAGGTTCTGAAAAGGGCGGCGTCACCGGAAGTCGTATCGTCAGCACTGGCGTCGGCGGATTTCATTGGCGGACTGTTCTTGAGAGCATTGAAGATGCTGGTCATACCTTTGATTGTGTCGGCGGTGATTTCGGCAGTGGCCCGGATGGGAAGTGAAAAAGGTTTTGGGCTTCTGGCCGGGAAAACAATGCTTTTTTATGTCTTGAGCAGTCTGGTGGCTATATTGATCGGCCTAGCCTGGGTCAATTCACTCAAACCGGGTGAAATCAACGGAGAGCCGGCTCAAACACGTTTTCCTGAGTTGGCCATGGAAGATAATGCGATAATGGAACGTGTGGCGGGGCGCGGAATAGGCGATGTGGTGGCGGTGGTGGAACGTATGATCCCGCCCAACATCATTGAGGCAGCGGCGGGTGGAGAAATGCTGGGGTTGATCATTTTTTCGATCTTGTTTGGATTCTTTACTTCCCGGCTGAGCGATGAGCTACGTGATCCGGTGTGTCGATTTTGGACGGGAGTTTATGAAGTCATGTTGGGAATGACCGGATGGGTGATGCGATTTTCGGCGTTGGGAGTGTTTGCGCTGATTCTAGCGGTGGGGTTACGAACGGAATGGGGTGATGTCTTGATGTTATTCCGGTTCCCTCTCGCGGTGGTTCTGGCACTGGCGACTCATGCTTTCGTGGTGATGCCGTTGGTGCTGTGGTTGATGGGTGGAGTCCGTCCGCTAGGGCATTTAAGAGCGATGGGCACCGCATGGGTGACCGCTTTTTCGACCGCTTCATCCAGCGCCACCCTGCCAGTGACTATGGAGTGCTTACAGAACAAGGCAGGAGTCAGCCGCCGCGTAACCCACTTTACGACCCCTTTGGGTGCGACAGTGAATATGGATGGCACCGCACTTTATGAGTGTGTGGCGGTTGTGTTTTTACTGCAGTTTTTCGGAATGGAGATCGGGCTGGGCACCCAGTTTTTGATTGTGACGCTGGCCTTAGTGACTTCGATAGGAGTGGCGGGAATACCCGCGGCCAGTTTGGTGGCCATTCTGGTTATCCTCCAAGCGGCGGGGCTTCCCGAGGCGCAGATCGCAGTTGGGGTGGCACTACTACAGTTTACAGATCGATTGCTCGACATGTGCCGCACGGCGGTGAATGTATGGGGGGATAGCTGTTGTGCGGTGATTGTTGCTCGCAGTGAGGGTGAGGCCACCCTGGTGGGTCGTGAAACCGCCTATTGATGTCATAGCCGCAGTTAGAGGTTCAGAGCATCTAAAACCATTTGCGGAGTAAGAAGCTCAGGCAAGATCAACGGCGTGTCCATCCCATCGCGGTAAATCACATTAAAGGGAACGGCACTACGTCCAAAACGGGCCAGTTCTCTGGTGATAGCGGGATCTTGATTGGTCCAGTCGGCCTTCAAAGCGGCGATCTTTTTTTCTCGGAAGCTTTGGATCACTTCGGTGTTAGAAAAGACGATTGCCTTGTTGGTTTGACAAGTAGCGCACCAACGGGCGGTGAAATCCACATAAACCATTCTTCCTTCGGATCGCAGGGTCTCTTCTCGCGTTTTACTCCACGGCTCCCAGGAAACATCGGTTGTGGAGGACGACACGGCGGGCCACGACCAGACCAATGTCATCAGCGCCAGCAACACCGCAGCCAGAGTCGCAGAAAGCCGGACGTTCCGAGGCCGGTGGGGTGCTGACCACTTGCCATAAATCCAAAGTGCCAGCGAGACGCCAACCAGCGAGAAAAAGATCCTCCTTAGCATGTCTTCATCCACTTGGGCTTCCAGCACCCATAACAAATAGGCGGCGGTGGCAAACAGGGGGAATGACATGGCCTGCTTGAAGCTCTCCATCCAGGCACCTGGGCGCGGCAAACAGGCCACCCACGAGGGGCGGAACGATAAAATTAAATAGGGAGCGGACAAGCCCAGCGCAATCGCGGTAAATAAGATGATCGATTGGAAGGGAGGAAGCGCGAGTGCCGCACCTAGAGCGGGTGCCAGAAAAGGAGCGGCACACGGAGTGGCCACCACGGTGGCAAGAACCCCGGAGAAAAACGATCCCTTCCATGAGCCCGTGCCAGTTAAGGAACTTCCCACACCGATCGCTGAAACACCAAACTCAAAAACTCCCATCAGATTCAACGCAAAAGCGAAAAGGAATATCATTAAGGCAAAAACAAAGCCGGGTGATTGCAACTGAAACCCCCAGCCCAACTCCTGACCGCCCGCCCGTAACATCAATAGGACGCCAGCTAACAACCAGAAAGAAGCGAGCACCCCCGCCGTGAAGGTCAACCCATGTGCCATCACGTGAACGCGCGAAGAGCCCGCCTGACCCACAAAGCCCATGATTTTAAGGCCCAGAACTGGAAAGACACAAGGCATCAGGTTTAGAATCAATCCGCCCAGAAATCCCAATCCCAACGCGGCAGGAAAAGAGAGGGAGCCGACTTGCGCCGCTGCGGTCGAGGCGGTCTCGGACGCGGTGCGGACGCGCAGGCTGCTTTTTCCTGCAACGATTTCTTTTCCATCAAGCCGCACCAGCAGACCTTCGATTTGTTTAGGAACCGTTCCGTTCTCTGCGACGCGGAGGGTGATTTGGGCGATGGATCCCTTTTGTTCCACCAAGGCATCCATGGTATTATCCATCCATCCTTCTTCATCGGGAAAAAAAGCCGCTCCGCCACTCCACGTCACTCCCGGAAGGGAGAGCGTCACATGGGATCCGAGTGACGCGGCAGAAATACGAAGATTTTCAGCTGCGGACGCCCGGTCGGTGTCAAAGTTAGAAAAATCGGCTTCCCATTGGGAAGGGCGGGAGGTTGCGGCCACGGGGAGGTTCAAATCAAGTGAAGCGGAACCCGGGATGCAAATTTCTTCACAAATCAGCCAATCGGCACGCACGTTGAGGGTGACCTTTTCGCCGGGTTTGAGGTTGTCCGGCGGTGTAATCGTCACTACGTGCAGCACGGTGCCCTCGTAGCCAAAATTCACCAAAGGGCCAAATGGCAGGCGTTGAGGGGTGGGCCACTGGATAGGAGAAGCCGAAAAACCTTCCGGCAGATCCCAGTGTAACGAAGTGGCCAATCCGGAATCACCCGGATTCAGGTAATAGGTATGCCAATGGGGGTCGATTTCGAAGCGGAGTGCTACTTGGAAAGGTGAACCCGGGGAGACGGCATCCACCCGGCTGATCAATTGTGCGGTGACGTGATCTGCCCTCACGGGTTTCGATGCGGAGGCCTCTTGAGTCAATCCGGCGTGATGGAGTGCACTGGCGAACAATAGAAATAGAAGAAGATTTTGCATGATAGTATGAGGTAAGGGTGCCACAGAATATTTCAAACAAAACCCATTTTAGTGTAGGTTGATACGTATTGAGGATAAGATTTCCAAAATGCCATGATCAAAGATGATAAAGACCTTATAAAAGAGGATATGGAGGTTCAGGCTGAACGCCACCTTCAAGCCAAGCTGCGGGAGCTTCCCCACCAGCCCGGTGTTTACCTTTTCAAAGATCGTTTCAACCGGGTCATCTATGTTGGCAAAGCCAAAGATCTGCGCCGCCGTGTATCACAATACTTCCATCCGTCCCGACGCATGACCGCGGATCGGAAAACACGCGCCCTGATCGAGAGTATTCATGATTTGGAAACGCATACCGTTCGATCCGAGCCCGAATCGATTCTTTTGGAAGGTAAACTCATCAAGGAATATCGTCCGCGCTACAACATCAGTTTCCGCGATGATAAGCGCTTCCTGCTCGTTAAAATCAACCCGAATGACCGCTTTCCCCGATTTCAGACCACCCGCCTCAAAAAGGAAGACGGGGCGCGCTATTTTGGGCCCTTTGCGCAATCAGGATCCCTGCGCCGCACGTTAGATATGATCAATCGACAGTTCGGCCTTCGCACCTGTCGCCCGGAGGAACCGGATGAAAAAGACTACCGTCACTGCCATGATGATGTGATCCGCAACTGCTCGGCACCTTGCATTCTCAAAATCACCCGCGACGAATATCTGGAGCGTGTTCATCAAGCGTGCGCCTTTCTTGAAGGCAGGGCCCGCGACATGCTGGCCGAGGTGGAGGCTGAAATGCGCCGGGCGGCGGCGGCGCTGGATTTTGAAAAAGCCGCGCGTTTGCGCGATATGCTGGAAGATCTTCAGCGCACCACCTCGCGTCAAAAACGTTTCCTGCGTGAAGTGCCCGGCACCGTATCTCCGGAAAAAGATCTGGTAGAACTGCGGGATGTCTTAGGGTTGGCCAATCTGCCCGCGCACATTGAGTGTTTTGATATATCCAATATTTCCACCACTCACAAAGTGGCCTCCATGGTGGTCTTTCGCAACGGCAGGCCGCATCGCTATCACCACCGGCGTTACCGGATCAAAACGGTGAGCGGTCAGGATGATTTTGCCAGCATGGCCGAAGTGGTGCGTCGCCGCTACAGTCGTTTGATTGCTGAACAAAAACCGTTGCCCGACTTGATTGTGGTGGATGGCGGCAAAGGCCAACTTTCCAGTGCACTGCGGGAATTGGAAGGGTTGGGTTGTTTTGGTCAAGCGATCATCGGACTGGCCAAGCAGCGCGAAGAAATATTCCGTCCCCGGGTGAGTGAACCGCTGGTTTTACCCATGGAATCCGGGGCGATCCGGCTGTTACAACGGGTAAGGGATGAGGCACACCGGGTGGCCAACGGCTACCACCAGCTCTTGATGAAACAACGCATGACAGAAAGTCTGCTGGATGATTGTCCAGGTATCAGTTCGGCAAAAAAAACGGCGCTGCTTAAACATTTCGGAAGTGTGGAACGCATTCGAGCGGCCGATGCGGCATCGCTGGCTCAAGTGGCGGGGATCGGTCCGAAACTGGCTTCGGCGGTTGTCGCGTTCTTTGAACGCATTGATCAGGATCGCGGAGTATCAGTTCATGAAGAATCGGTTCATCATGAATCCGATGGCACGGTTACGTATCGGCTCAAGGGGACTCGCAAGCGGGTAGAGCACCTGGAACAAGTGGAAAAAGTAGAACCAGCATGACGGCGTTCATCAGCGGGGAGGCCTGGCGTCATACGGCGGCGGTTTTTCAAAAAGGAATCGAACTGGGACAGCACTTTGGCGGGCAGTTATGTGTGATGCACGAAGGACGTACGGTTCTGGATGCGGGTTGGGGGACATCGGGTCCGGACGGCGTTGGGATACAATCTGATGATGTGATGTTGTGGATGTCGTCGGGAAAGCCGGTCACGGCAGTGGCCATTGCACGCTTGGTGGAAGCGGGGCTACTGCATTGGGATACGCCGGTCTGTGAATGGATTCCTGAGTTTGGCAACCAAGGTAAGGAGGCGATCACACTGGCGAACATCCTATCCCAATCGGCCGCCCTCCGGGGAGCGGATGCGATTGATGGAACAAATTGCGGAGAGATGCTGAGGGCCATTTATGATCTACCACTAGATCAGGGGCAGATTCCGGGTCGCCATGCGGGTTATCATGTGGGTGGGACGTGGATGATTCTCGGTGAGGTGATCCGGCGTGTGACTGGCCTTTCGATCCAATCCTATTTAAAGAAGGAACTTTTCCCCGCGCTGGAAATGGAAGGTTGCGGTTTGGGTGGCGCGGATCAACACGACGGTGGGTTCATGACGTGCCCTTTACCGATATTTGACACGACGACGACATCCCCGCGCATTCATCCGGTTTATGGCGTAGAAACGGCGGTGCGTCTTCCACGTCCGGGGCGCAACCTGCACGGGCCTATCCGGGAACTGGCGCGGTTCTACGCTTCCCTTCGACACATCCTTCGGGGTGGCCGTGGAATTTTGAGATCGGAAACCGTAGAGCGCATGATCGTGCCCCAGCGACCGGCGGGAATGAGAGATCTTACGTTTGGTCATCAGGCTGATTTTGGTTTTGGCTTTTATCTCCATCCCGAGAAATACGGGCGTGGCAAGAGCAGCTACGGATACGGAGCCCGGGCCTCGGATCAATCCTTTGGTCACAGTGGAGCCCAGTCATCGTGTGGATTTTATGATCCCGAAGTGGATGTGGTGGTGACTTGGGTGGTGGATGGCATGCCCGGTGAGCCCAAGCATCAACGCCGGGCCCGGGCGCTCAATGAGGCACTATACACTGATCTTGGGATTTGAATGCGGGATATGAACTGTGGGGAGAATTTGACGGGTTGGCGCGTCTGTCAGCAAATTGTAACTTGGGAAATGCGCTGAGCGTCCATAAAGTTTGATGCTTGAAAGCGCAGCTTTTGATCCAAGTATGCGGTACGATTCTCATCGTAAGTGGCTGGTTTGTGCCGTCTTCACGGGCAGGCGAGATGGTAAATCTTTACGAATTCGGTGCCGATGAAATGGGCTATCTTAGTCTACCGGACAAGCCGCCGATCGCCGGGGTTTTGATGTTACCCGATCCACTGGGACCGCGGCCGGTGGTGGAACAGCGTGCCGACCTGCTGGCCAAACTCGGTTACGTCACGCTGGTAGTGGATCTCTATAACGGAGAAGTGACCGATCATGTGGAGACCGCGCGCCGCATTCAACAAAAGGTAGATGCCCCGCAAGCTCAAAAGGCTATCCACGCCGGATTTAAACTCCTTACGGACAGCCCGCGATACAAAACAAATAAAATCGTGTTAGCGGCCTGGAGCGACAATTACGCATTGGCTCGGGCCGTGACGGATTCTATGGTGACGCTGCCTTTAGTGGGAACCTCATGGCTCGAGCCGGATCGTATCAACATTCTGGCCACCCTGCCGCCGGATCGCTCCCCACTGCAAATTATCATGATCCGAGAGGCTGAGACCGGTGGCTTCGACCAAACGATGAATGCGTACGATCAACGAAGAGGAAAACAAAGTGAAGTCTTCACCTACGCAGATCGGCGGGGCTTTTTACTGCAACCTGACCCGAGTGCCTCTTCCGTGGAGGCGTGGAGTTCGTTGATTACTTTTTGGAAAAAATTAACGGAGGGTCATTACGTGGCGGCACCGGCTCCCGAGGCGCTACCCATCCCGCCGGCTTCATCACCTGAAGCGTCCCCTGTGAAAGAGCCTGTCCCATCGGATCCTATCCGCCCGCCCACCACGCGCAAACATCCTCGCCTGCGATGAATGGATAGCTTGGGTAATGATCGCCTGATGACAACGTATCCCCTGAGCACGCTTAACATCCTGGGTGGAGGATTATGTGGAACCGTGCTGGCGTTGCGTGCGCTGGAGCGCGGTCATGAAGTTCGGCTCTTTGAAGGTGGGGTGGCCGGATCTACGACCCGCGCCGCTGCCGGGCTGGTCAACCCGGTCACCGGCATGCGGTTCACCAAGGCCGCGGGCGTGGATGACGATCTGCCTGCCGCGATCGCATTTTACAACCGCTGGGAAGCCATTTGGAAGCGCGTGCTGTGGCATCCGCTGCCCATATTGAGGCTCTTTAAATCACCAGAACTCAGAGAGGGATTTAATAAACGGCGCAGTCTGGATCTTTTGGCACCCTACGCCGTTCGCATGATCGATCCGGGTGAGGATGTTGGGCCGGTAGAAAATCCATACGGCGGAGTGTGGATTGAACGTGGCGGGTGGGTGGATCTGTCCGCGTGGTTGGAGGCAGCACGGGCGGAACTTGTGAACCGCCGTGTCTGGATCGCTCAAGAGATGGATCCCGCTGAGATCCCCGATGGGGATACGTGGATTGATTGCCGCGGCTGGGTGCCCAATGATACGCTTTGGCAGGAAATCCCGTGGAAACCCGCACATGGAGACATCCTCACTTTAAGAATCTCTGATGTCCCGGAGGATCGCATATTTAACCGAGGCACCTTTCTTCTTCCATTAGGAAACAGTCTTTTCCGATATGGTTCCACGTATCAATGGGAACCCGCGTCCAGAGAGCCTACCTCGGAGGGTCGGCGACTGCTCCTCTCTGGTTTTAAAGAATGGATCAAGCGGGATATTCTTGAAATCTTGGATCACCGCGCGGGCATCCGTCCTATCGTACGTGACCAAAAACCAGTGCTGGGTCGTCACGTTAGACGGCCTGGATTTTGGATTTTTAATGGCATGGGTTCGAAGGGGGCACTGTGGGCGCCGGGTCGTAGCGAGCTGTTGCTGGATTGTATTAATGAAGGAAAAGAGCTGCCCGCCGATCAGAATGTGGCCCGTTTTCAAAATAGCCCACAGACGGGAGGGCGCGCCAAACGATGAAAGCCACCGCGTGGATTCATCAACACGTGGAGCGTCATCTCGCCCCGGGTGATCGGGTGGTGGATGCCACGGCGGGAAATGGACACGACACGCTTTTTTTGGCCCGTCAGGTGGGACTTAGCGGTCGGGTAGCGGCTTTTGATATTCAACAGGAAGCGATAGAAAACACCCGGATGCGATTGGAAGCGGCCGGCCTGTTGGCATCTGTATTATTAATCCATGCCAGCCACGAGAGAATGCTTGAACATCTCCCCACAGACTGGTCCGGCACGGTGAAAGCGGTGATTTTCAATTTAGGTTATCTCCCAAATGGTGATCATGCTCTGGTCACCCGTCCTGCCAGCACGCTGGCGGCGATGTGTCATGCTCTGGAGCTTTTGGCCAACGGAGGCGTGTTGGCTGCGGTGCTTTACCACGGCCATCCCGGAGGACGCGAAGAAATGGCCGCGGTGCTGGACTGGGTTGCCGGGCTGGATACCGGTCACTATCACGTGGAGCTTCCACCCCGCATGGTAAATGAAGCTCCTCAGCCCCTTTTGGTATTCAAAGGTAAACGCGTTACCTGCTTGGATGAATGTGGCAGGCTTTGACGGAGTGCACGACAGCCTTCGCTTTCAATAAAGGCGCGGTCGGAATCACTGAGAGCCTCCAATCCTAACCTGTCTGCTTCGTCGATCACTTCACGCGGGAAATAACGGCGTCGCATTCTCAGCGCCACATGAACCAGACCGATCAGCACCGGCACCTCAATCAATGGACCTACCACGGCGGCAAAGGAGACTCCAGAGGTGATTCCAAAAACCGCGATGGCGACCGCAATGGCCAGCTCGAAGTTGTTACCCGATGCGGTGAAGGCCAGAGTAGTGCTGCGGCTGTAATCGGCACCCGCTAACTTGCCCATGAAAAAACTCACCCCAAACATCAAAACAAAATAGATGGCCAGCGGCACCGCGATCAAAAAGACGTCCAACGGCAGCTTGATGAAGGAGTCGCCCTTGAACAGGAACATCACCACAATGGTGAAGAGCAGCGCCACCAGAGTGATGGGAGAAATGACCGGCAGGAATCGGTTGTCATACCAATCGTGGCCTTTGAGCGGAATCAGAATCACCCGGCTCAACACGCCTGCGGCAAACGGTATGCCGAGATATATCATCACACTGGAAAAAATCTGGCCGATGGTGACGTCGGCCAGCGTGCCGCCGGAAGCCCCTTTAACCACCGAGAGGTCAATCCCTAGAAGACCGGGAAGCCAGGTAACGAATAACCAGGCGTAAAAGCCGAAGAAGATGATTTGAAAAACGCTGTTGAGCGCCACCAACCCGGCGCAATATTCGGGACTTCCTTTAGCCAGTTGATTCCAGACCAGCACCATGGCGATGCAACGGGCGATGCCGACCAGAATCAGGCCCACCATGTATTCGGGATGGTTGTGCAGGAACAAGACCGCCAATCCAAACATCAGCAGCGGTCCCACCACCCAATTCTGCACCAGAGAAATGGCCAGCACCCTTAGGTTAGTAAAGACTTTGGGCATCTGCTCATATTTCACTTTAGCCAGCGGCGGATACATCATCAGGATGAGTCCGGCGGCAATGAGAAGATTGGTGGTTCCCACCGTAACGGGCGCAAAAAAGGACTCCGGATCAGGGATTAGCAGAAATCCAATAAGAACCCCAACCGCCATCGCGGCGAAAATCCAGAAGGTGAGATAACGATCCAAGAACGACATTTTTTTTGATACAGATGAAGACATAGGTTGGTGAGGATGGGGGTTGGGGTCAGCGACAGCAGACGATGGAATTAAAACTCTCAGGGCAGGAAGTCTGCTCAATACAGAGAATAAAATGGGTCACACACGGCAGTGCCAGCCGGTAGAACACCTGTTGACCGCGTTTTTCATCACGGACGATTCCCGCCTCGCGCAGAATGGACAGGTGATGCGAGACTGTGGCCCAGCCCAGTCCGCAACAGCCCACGAGATCACAGACACATTTTTCCTCCACGGCACTCAGTTCCCGGACGATGCACAGGCGCGCTTCCGAGGCCAGAGCCTGAAAAATCCGTTGGGTTCGCCGATCTTTCGCGAGGGAAGTAACAGAAGCGCGCGCGGCACGGCGGGCGGCGGGCCTTCGAGGTGTGGTGTGGATGGACTTGACCGTCATAGAAAAGAAGGAGCCTTAATATTTCGTTAGTTATCGAAATAATCAAGTTTTGTTTAGTATGGTTCATCGTAAGGTTGTTGCTTTGGTAGCCGAAATCTCACAGGTGACTTGATCCATGCCGGATTTTTCCCTAGCCAGTGAGTGATGCAGCGCGTGATATGTTTTATCAGTCTTTTGTTTTCCTTGGGCTTTGCGGGTCAAGTGAACGCCGCTATCGACATCGACTGGCCAACGGAAAATCGCGCGCTGCTGTATGGAGACGAGGAGCGTTTTTTCCAACCGACGATCAGCAAGCGCCTCATCTCGGGAAAATACGGTTTTGTGCGCACCAGCCAGCCTGAACCGGCGCGATTTTTTGAGCGCTTCCACGAGGGCATCGATATTGCGCCGCTGAGGAGAGATGCAAAGGGGGAGCCCTTGGATCCCGTGAAGGCGGTGGCCGCAGGAAAGGTCATTTATGTCAACACACGCGGGGATCGCTCCAATTATGGAATTTATGTTATCATTGAACACCGCTTTGACGGCTGGCCCATGTATGGCCTCTATTCGCATTTGGCCAACCACGAGGTCAGAACAGGTCAGGAAGTCCGGAAAGGACAACAGCTGGGCCTGCTTGGATACACCGGTAGTGGCATCAATCAGGAACGCGCCCATCTTCATTTTGAAATGACCTTCCGCATCACTCGTGATTTTTCCGGCTGGTTTGAAAAAGCAGGGGTGCCGCTCTTTGAGGAGAAGGGGCCCAATCATCATGGCGACCACAGTGGTCTGGCCTACCTCGGGGTTGACCCGGCCCCGTTGCTGTTGGCTTCAGCCGCAGGACGACCGATCACCGTTCCGCAGGTGTTTGCCAACGAACCGGTTCAGTTCAAAGTGCGCGTGCCCTCGGGAGGAAAATACTGGTATTGGCAGCGGCAGTTTCCTTTTCAAGTCGTAGGTGGCGTGGACATTCCGCCGCCCCCGGCGTGGGAAATGTCCTGTAACCGTATCGGCATTCCTTTGTCCTTTAAAAGACTTGATGTGCCTGTGGCCAAAGCCGAGCTTAGCTGGTTCCGTCCGGGATTGAGTCTGCAAGAATGGTTCACCCGCGGATTAGTGGAAGGCCGCGGCGGACATGAGCGGCTCTCCAAACACGGCCATAAGTGGATTTCCCAGCTAACCTGGGATTGATACTCTAAAAACCTCCTAGAGCATAACTCCGCCTCCAAGGCAGACCGATCCGTCATACAAGGCGCAGATTTGACCCGGTGCCAGGGCGCGTTGGGGTTCGACAAATTCGATCACTGCCCGGTCGGGACTTTCCGGGATGAGGCGTGCGCGTTGGCGAGGGCAACGGTAGCGCGGGCGCGCCTCGATCTCCTGTTCTTGATCAACCGCATCCGCGCACCAACTTAATGAGCCCACCCGGCACTTGGAGGTATACAGCCCAGGCGATTCGGGACGATCCAGCGCGATGACTAATTCGTCAGTGCGGGTGCGTTTCTCCACCACCACATAGGCCTCTCCGCAGTAGGGTGAGGCCACTCCGATGCCTTTGCGTTGGCCTAGTGTGAATAAATGGAGGCCCTGATGTCGGCCGAGCTCACGACCGCTTAGATCCACAATGGCACCGGGGCGATCGGGAACATACGCCCGCAAAAAATCGGCCATCTTGACTTTACCGATGAAACAGATGCCTTGGCTGTCTTTTTTACCTGCCACCGGTAAATGAAATCGCTTGGCCAAGGCTCGAACCTCCGTTTTGAGCAAACCTCCCAAAGGAAAACGTGCATCGCGCAGTTGGGATGAATTCAAAAGGCAAAGAAAATAACTTTGGTCTTTATCAGGATCCGCACCCTCCCTCAGGTCGAACCTGCCGTCGGGTCGGGGCGAGCGTTGTGCGTAGTGGCCGGTGGCGACAGCATGAAAGCCGCTGGTGAGAGCATAGGTGCGGAAGACGCCGAATTTTATTTCCCGGTTGCAAAGCACGTCTGGATTTGGGGTCACTCCATCTTCGTAACCATTGAGTAGATAGAGGACAATGCGGTTACGGTATTCTTGAGTCAGATCGACCACCTGAAAATCAATGCCTAGGGTTTCAGCTATGGCGCGGGCATCTTCGATATCCTGTTCCCAAGGACATTCGCCGGGTAACTGGTCTTCATTGATCCAGTTTTTCATGTAGGCGGCCGACACATCGTGTCCTTGCTCCACTAGCAGTGCCGCAGCTACCGCGCTGTCCACCCCGCCCGACAAACCAACCAGTATTTTTTCTTTCAATAGATGTTTCAGATCGGGTCAGGGGACGATAAAAATTTTACCGGTGTAAGGACACTTGACGGTGGTGCCGGCTGGAATGTCTTTGACATCCACATCTCCTGCGTAAGGAGCATAAGGGCTTTTGACCAAACCGGTTTTGCCTGAAATTTTAGTGCCCGTGGGGTATTGGACGGTGGGAGCGGTTTGAGTGGTTCCCGAGGCCCACGGTTTGGGTTCGCTGCTCACAGGACGGCGTTGAGTATAGGTAGTGGGTCCGGTGTTCGGGGCAGATTGATTATCTTGAACGGTGGGATCCACGTAGGGTTGGTTAGGATCCGTATTTGGATTTTCAAGGTTTTGGCTTTGACCGTCGGGCCCTACTGGAGCGGGATCCGAATAGTAATAAGGTTTTTCATTGGAGCCTGAGCATGACACCCATAAAAGAGAAAAAACGACTCCTAAATACTTCAATGTTGTTCTAAAAAACGGATGAGAAAGCCCTATAGACATATATTATCCAATAACCCCATTTGAATATTAATCAATCATTTTATGGAAAACATTAGGTGTCGACACTCGGAAATCAAAGATGGCTGCGGTTCCCGCAGTCAGACGGAAAGGCCAGCCTGTTGTTATTAAGTGTCCTTGCACAATAGGAGGTGACTTAGAGTCAGGGGATCGCGTGGTCAAAGGGCAGGCCCATAAAAGAAAGGGCTTATCGGCCTCCAAGCTCATGCCAAGATGAAATTTCCGGTCGGAAAGAGTGACCGAGCTGACCGTCTCACCATAATACGCTTCGTGTAGTGTCCGGGTTGGACGTCCGGCGACGGACAGCACTATTTCTTCCTGGTGCGGAGAGAGGCTGAGGTTTAGTTCGGAGGCGAAAACCCCGTCCAGTTCAACACCGCTTTCATTGGTCAATTCCACACTACACAGAAGGGTATGGCCTCCCGGGGGCAGGCGAAAAGTCTTACGTATCCGCAGAGCATGTTGGTGACCACCTTGTTCGACAAGGCCGACCGCCTCATTAACCACTTCGGCGGTTCCATCCTCCACCCCGAAACGGATCAAACGGTAATTTTCAAAAATAAATCGTGCTCGATCCGGTAATTTTCCGGAGGTGAGTTGGGATACCGTGACGTGCCGGTCAAGAATGCGATCTAAAAAGGATCGACGTTCATGCAGGTCGCCGTGAACACCGGAATCACGTGTTTCGATTCCCGCATGGGGCAGGTGCTGTGGCGCGGTTTCACGTCGGCGGGTCAGGGTGTTACTGTAATTGTGCAAGGCAGGCAAGGTGCTCCACTCAAAAAGACCGCCACCGTGGGCCATGCCGATACCAACTGAGCAGCAATCATTGAAACAAAGAATTTCTTCCACGCCATCGCCATCGAAATCTACACGTTCCATTTTCCAGTTTCCATTCGCCAGTTGTAGGCGGCGTTGCGCGCTGAGAAGACGTTCCCATACAGCTTCTCTCAGATTTGGAGAATAGATACCTCCGGAGGTGCCATGCCAGTAAGCGGTATTACACTGCGCCTGCCAGAGCCAATCGCGCACCACGGGATCGGCACTGCCCGCTTGCCAGAGCTTCTTGCGCAGCCACAGTCCCTTTTTTTGCATCAGATTGGATTCAGAAAACCGCTGGCGGAAGTTTTCCCATGATCCGGCCCGGAAAAAAGGCAGAAAGCGGGCTGAATCGTGCCGGGTTTCAAGCTCCCTTTTGGTTTCGTAAAATCGGATGCGGGCCTCATCGG
>JBHJOR010000008.1:0-115223 GCA_050329585.1 Methylacidiphilales bacterium
GCTGTTCGGCGAGGGTTTCTGAAAGGGTTCTGAAGGTTCCTCCTGCGGCGGATGCATCGAGTTTATACCAGGCGCGTTTGAAGTAGTTGAAGTATCCAGTGGAGGTGACAGTCCAGTCCTCGTTATCCGATCCATAAGTGGATTTGAGGTAGGTGCGTTGGGATTCGGGGATGGGGGTGGAGAGGTAGTTAATGACGCCGCCTGAGATCTAAGGGCCATATTTTACCTGACTGGAGGCCTTGAGCACTTCCAAGCCGCTCATGCGCCCGATGGCCGGAGAATAATACGCTGCGGGATCGGAGTAGGGCGCGGGGGCACTGAGAATACCGTCTTCCATCACCGTGACACGGGTGTTGCGAACGGTCGTGACACCGCGCAGCGAAATGTTGGGGAAGTTGCCGTAGCCGTCTTCCTCACGGACATAAACACCAGGTGACTGTCTCAGGATGCGGTTGATGTCGGTGGTGGTGAACTCGCGGATATCTTCGTCATCGAAATAGGAGGCGGATCCAAGCGTTTTCCACGCTTGTTCTTTGGAACCCACGACGGTGACGGTGAGGGGTTGTGATCCACTTGTGGTCGTAGTGGCCTCAGAAGGCGTGGCCTCTGCGGGTTTCTTGGTTTCCTCCGCTAGAATGGGCAAGAACATCGCGTTAATGAACATAAGACTCAGTAATAGTTTTTTTATATCGACCGCAGCATATGAGATGCAATCTCATTATGTCAAAAACTTTTTTTACGAAATCTTAACTATTTGAGTATCCAATCAATCCGGATGATTTCTTCGGTGCTGACGGCTTGGTTGCCCTGACGGGCGGGCTCGAAAAGCCACTTTTTCAGCACCGTTTCCAAGGCACTTTGATCCATATCCAAACGGCCTGAGGATTGAACCACCATGCAACGAGTGACGTGGCCCTTCGGGGAAATGGTGACTTTGAGCAGGGTGGTCACGCCGGAAACACCATCGCGTTGTGCCGCCGAGGGATATCGGGGTGTGGGAGAGCGTCGCAGGGTGGCACCCAAGGAAGAAGACGGGGGTGCCTCCTTGGACGCAGGAGCAGAGGAAGGCGCGGTGGCCGTTGGCCGGGTAGGAGCCTTGTCTGGATTGGGCGGAGGCACAGGACGCGGACTGGGGGTGCGTGGGGTGGGGGGAGGGGGAGGTATGGTAAACGAAGGGGATGGGAGTTGTAGTTGTGGAACGATGGGAATTTCGGAGACACGTTCCAGAGGTGAGGAGTCAACCCAAGCGGGAAGCTCTTGCTGATTGAGATTGGGTTGCAGATCCGGGTTGGAAACGTAGTGAAGGGCTAGCGTGCGGCTGCCAATGGCCACCGTTTTTTCAGATGCTGGACGCAGCACCACCAACACGGTGCCCAAAAAGAATAGCAGGTGAATGCATACAGAAATGCCAAAGCAGATGGGCCACGCACGAGCTTTGGGCATAGTAGCCGATGGGAAATCCAAGTGCATCACCCTAACGTGCTAACATATTAAGCGACTGATTCTCAAGAACAATACAGTTCAGTATGGAACTGAAACGTGGTGGCTTGAGTGATGGGTTTATGGAGGGTAAGATGTGGTTATGAAGTTTAGTCAACGCTGGAAGGCTCGTTTGGGTGGCTTGGTTCTGGGTTGGCTACTCATGGCGGGGTGTAGCGAAGAGTCTTTGCGGGCTCAGGAAGTTCAGCACCATGGGTTGGTTTTTGAACGCTGGATAGCCGATACCTTTTTTAAGGGTTACCGTCCGGGTTACACCGACGCGTGGGACATACCGGCGATCGTGAACCGTGATTGGGGTGGCATTCCCGTCAATCCCAAAGCGGTCAAATATGGAACCTCGGTGGATTTGGGTGATGCCTTGCGTCAGTATGATATCGCAGAGCCCTATCTTCTGGTGTTGGGTTATTGGGAACAGCGTGGGGATTACAAACACTTCACTAGGGTTGTTGCCCTGCGCATGGAGCCGGAAATCAAAAAGAAACTCTGGCATCCCGTGACACGGGAGGACTTGCAGCGACTCGATACCCTGATTAAAAACCGCTCGCTCGACTATCGGGACGTGCGACGCAGAGCGCTTGAAATAAAGAATCAGCCACCGTTCACCGAGGCCGTCATATCGGTTCATCCAAAAATTGATGGTCATGGTCAACGACGGCTACAATGCAGCCTGAGTTTTGCCCATGTCTTCGAATATCTAGCCGAAGGGGAAGACCCTTCTCCGCAAGAAAAAGCGGTCTTGTGGGGTCAGCCGGTTCCTTCTCCGATCTTCTCGCCACCCCGGCGGTTTTCATCCGAGTGAACGGATTTGACATTTGTCAGCACCTGTCCTGCGGTCTAATGTCAACGAAGATGAATTTGAGAAACCACTTGATTTGCCTGCTGGTTGTCTGTGCCACAGGGGCTCCGGCGCAGGAAGAAGCAGGGCGGCCATCCTCGGCCAAGGTGGTCAACATCGACGATCTAAAACCCCCAGCGGATCAATTGATGCGGGAGGCGGTGGCCCTGCAGTCTGGCGGGGAGCCAGCCCGCGCCGCGGCGGTTCTAGCCGATGTCTTGCGTTATTATCCGGACACGGAAAGTAAACCAGAAATTTTGTTTCGTCTGGCAGAATGTTACCGCGCGTTGGGGCGTTTCCCTGAGGCACGGGAAGCCTTAGCCTTGCTGCGTGGTCAATTCGAAAAATCCTCCTGGCAGTTGCCGGGATACCTGCTTTCCGGAGAAATGTCGGCATCGGAGGATCGCTGGCAGGAGGCATTGGAGGATTTCAAAAAGGCGGCTCGCTCGAAAGAAGCGAGGGTGAAGGTGCGGGCCCTTTACCTTCAGTCCGTGTCGGCCTTAAGGATTAAAAACACCAAAGAAGCAGCCGCGGCACTGACCGCGCTACGGGCTGTGGAGAAGGAAAACCCTCACCGCGACTTCGCGTTTCTCAAATCCGGAGAGCTGGCGGCAGCCGAAGGCAAAGACGCCGACGCCAGCCAATTTTTCAAACAAGCCATTTCCTTGACCACTCAAGCCCCACTGAGAGCCGAAGCGGCGGTGCGGGCGGGTAATCTAGAGCGCAAACGCGGCAACCTCGCCGATGCGGTGGTTTTTTATGAAATGGCGCGGAAGCTGGACGCACCGGACGTTTGGCGTGAGCTGGCACACTTCGGCTTGGTGCAAGCCTATTTCACCGCTGAAAACTTTGCGGACGTCGTGCGCATTTTTAATGAGGTAAAGCCCGCATTTCCGGAGGATACCCGGGATGCGGTTTTATTCATGGTCGCCGAGGCTCAGCGGATGCAGGGAAATTCAGCTGAGGCGATGGGATTGTATGAGGTCTTGTTAAAAGAATCGAAAAACGATCCCTTGGTGCAAGCGGCGATGTGGGGGCGCGTTCTGATTTTGCAAACACAGGGCAGCACCAAGGCCGGTGACGCCGCGGCGGCCTACTTGGCACGCTACCCGGATGGGCCGGAGGTGGTGCGCGCGCAGCTCATTCGGGCGGACGCCTTTTTCCTCAAGAGAGATTTTTCCACCGCAGCCCCCATGTATGAGGAACTCCTTAAAGAGCCCGCCAAATTGGAAGCGGTGTCTGGGGCGGTTCTCAGACAGACTTGGCTCAGAGCGGGAGTCTGCTCCTATGGACTTGAAAAGTACGAAGCCGCAACGAACTGGCTGCGCATTTTTTTGGAAGCATCGGTAAAGGCCAAAGATGACACAGGCCGAGTGGACGCTCTGTGGTTGTTGGGACAATCGCATCTTGCGCTCAAACAATTCAAGGAGGCGGTGCCCATTCTGGAACAACTGGTGGTGGAACAACCGCACTTTGCGCAACGTGAGGATTTATTGTGGAAAACCGCCTTTGCCTACGGAAGCCTGAAGCAGTTCGAGGGTATGAAAAGGATGTTGGAGCGTGTATTGGCTGAGTTTCCATCCGACGGGAGAAAGGGTGAGCTTTACCAATGGCTGGCCGTAGCTTCCGAGAATCTGGGTCAGGAAAAGGACGCGTTTGAATATTGGGGTAAAGCGCGTCTGGTGGAAAAGGAGGCCTATTTTGAACGTGCTACCCGTTATCGGATTCAATACGCCCTCAAATCCAAAAACTTGGATGTGTTGGTGGATGAGGTTGGTCGTTATGAGGCATGGAGAGAAAAAAACCCGAAATCCGAAAGTCTGGGCAGCGAACTTAGAGAATGGTTGGCTCAAGAACTGGAAGCAGTGAATCGCATCGACGAAGCGGAGATGGAATACCGGGGAGTGTTGGCAACCTCAAATGAAGCGGAGCAACAAAAACGGGTGCGGTTGAAATTGGCCCGCATGATGACCAAAATCATGCGGCATGGCGCGGCCGTGCGGGAATGGGAACTCTTCCGTGCCGCTTATCCGGATGACGCCGATCATCCCGATGTGTTGGGCTCTCTGGTGGATGGTTATCTCGGCAGCGCGGACTTTGAAAAAGCCCGAACCCTCACCGAACTGCTTCTGCGTCAGAATCCCGAAGGAGTTGAAAACGTTAAGGCTCGCTTGTTATTAGGGGACATCGACATGGCGCGCGGAAACTATCAAGAAGCAGCTAAAATATATCGTGCTGTATCTCTTCTGGCATTGGACGATCGCTTGGTTCCTCTGGCACTTCAACGAGCGGAACGAGCGTTTCGGCGTGCAGGAATGGAAAAAGAAGCCGATTCTCTACTACTTCAGTTACGTAAAGAATTTCCAGATTTTGATCCCCGTGGTGAGCCGGTAGCAGTTTCGCTTCTCGATTTGAAAAAACAGGATATAATAAAGCCATGACTGAATGGGCTGTACCCTACCGAGATGATCATTCACTGGAAAAGTGGCTGGGCACCGCTGTCTTCGGATCCTTGGTGGTTCATTTGTTATTATTCCTTTTTTTTCGGGTGATGTGGCTGGAAATGGGACGTCCGATGGTTGATCCAGTGGATCCGCCGAGGTTCCGACTTGAGCAATCGAGTATTGACCCGAAATATCTCACAGAATTTTCCGAAACGCCCCAAGGACACTCCCAAACTGTGACCCGTGAACCGGTCAATCTGGAAATCGGGGAGATCGTATCGTTTGCGGGATCGCTCCAAGCTCCTTCTATTCCAGTGCCGCGCCTCACACAGCCGGATCCTTCTTCGCTCAGTGCCGATGCTGCGACGCCTCAGGCCGCATTCAGTGCGCTGCCTTTGCAGAAGGAGGGAAATATTCCACAAGCTGCCCAAGCTTTGGTAGATCGAGCCAGCACCGCAGCACTGGACGCCGCCTATGATTTGGCTACTCAATCCAATGTTCTGGGTGGTGGTGGAGAGGCCATTCAAGGTGTGGGTCTGCCGGGAATGGATGAAATTTCGGCACTGGTGAAGCCGTCGGCCTTGGTGGACATGGATTTACGCAAGCCCGAATTCCAGCCTATTCTAGTGAGATTTAACAGTGAGCTTCTTTTTGATTTTGGCTCGGACAAACTCAATGAATCCGCCGTGGAACGTCTGGGGCGGGTGGCAGACTTTATCCGGCAGGCGGAAGACTTGCAGGTGACCATCGAAGGCCACACCGACTCCATTGATGAAGATGAATACAATATGGCGCTGAGTAAACGCCGCGCTCAGGCCGTGGCGGATTGGTTCGTGCAAACGGCTGCGATCGATCCATCGGCACTGAAAGTGGTGGGATATGGCGAGACCCGTCCATTGGTTCCGCAGACCGGGGATAAGGATGAGGAGCGACTCAACCGCAGGGTGGAGATTCGCATCGAGGGTAAAAAATAAGCAGTTGGTGGTTCGGTTACTTCCGCAATAATCCTGCCGCATGGACCTAAAACCAGAGATGCGCGGTGCGGCCGTCCGGAACATTCCGTGTTTTATCGGTTTCCGCATTTGCTTTAATGCCCGATTTTATTATCCCGTTTTTGCCATTTTTTTTATCGATCATGGACTGACGATGGGGCAGTTCGCGCTGCTGAACGTGGTTTGGGCGATGGTCATCGTTTTGGCGGAAGTGCCGTTTGGAGCCTTGGCGGATCGAATAGGTCGTCGTCCGCTGGTGGTGGCAGCCGGGGTGGTGATGGTGCTGGAAATGGCCGTGTTGATGGCAGCGCCGGTGGGCAATCCCGCACTGGCATTCTGGTTCTTCCTTCTTAACCGCATTTTGAGCGGGGTGGCGGAGGCGTTGGCCAGCGGTGCTGATGAGGCATTGGCGTATGACTCCCTGACCGAAGAGGGAAGGGAAACCCGCTGGGCCGGGGTAATGAAACAAATGATGTCCTGGCAATCCGCCGCTTTTTTCGTGGCGATGCTCACCGGAGGGGTGGTGTATGACGCGGGTTTTTTAAACCGCATTTTCGAGTGGGCAGGAACGGGATGGGTGTTGGATTCAACACAAACGTTGAAAATTCCGGTGGTTCTGACCCTGATCACTTCGGTGGCGGGGGTGGTGCTGGCCTGGATGATGCAAGAGCCCGCACGTCATGTGGAACGGATGGAGGGTGAAGTGGTGGATTCCTGGTCTCAAGTGCGCCGAACCTGCCTCTGGGTCATGGGACATCGCGCCGTGCTGGCGTTGATTCTTATGGGTTTGTTGTTCGACAGCACGGTGCGGATGATGATTACGCTGGGTAGTGAATACTTCCGGTTCATTCAATATCCCGAGGCGGCTTTTGGTGTGTTGGGAGCTTTATCTGCTTCCTTGGGATTCATTTCAGGTTCTCTGGGTAAGTGGCTGGTGGGTAACCGTGGGCGCGGTGTGAATTTTTTGGTTCTCGGGGCGGTGGGTGCTTTCGGACTCACGGGCGTAGCACTCGGGCTGCCTTATGTGGGGTATGTATTTTGGATGGTGCTCATGATCGGATTTGGCCTTTTGAATTTTTTCATCAGCACGTATTTAAACGCCGAGACGCCCTCCGAGGTGCGGGCAACCGTGTTGAGTGTGCGCAGTATGATCTTCAATATGGGATATGGAGTAGTGGGTCTGCTCTACGCGGGGTGGACGTATGGGTTGCGCGGAGATGGAGACGGTGAAGGTGTTTTTGCGGCCAGTCTCACGGCCTTCCCTGTATATTTTGTACTGACCTATTTTGTGGCGTGGTGGTGGCTCCGCCGGGGTTTGGGATGGGGTGTCACGCCAGCTGAAGATCTCCGGTCTTGACGCAGATCCCGGTAGTTCCGAACATCCGGGATGTCAACTCGTCCTTTGCCTATCATTAAACAGATCGGGGCGGCATGGCTGCTACTGTGTCTGGCCATCACGTCTACGTATGGACAGGAGTCCACCCCGGTCATTTTTTCGGTGGAACTGCCAGATGGTGAATACCGGGTGAATGTGAGACAGGTGGTGAGTGTCAGTGTTCACCGCTATTTGGTCGATGGAATCTTAACCGTAGATGAGTTGACAGTGGATACCTCCGGTAACACGGTGGCCCGTTTTTACGTCGTGGATCGAAATCAGGAAGTGCGCGCTCCCGGGGGATTAGGACAATCCTTAATAGATCAAGCTCAGAGCAAGGCGGACAGTCTAAAAGACCGATCTGGTGTGGCTGCACTGATAGACCGCTCGGTGGTTAAATCCTATCCGACTACCACTCACGCCCGCACGGTGGAGTACCGGCTGGGGGATAAAAAAGTGTTGATGGATTTGTTTCGCGCGTTGTCCCGCTCATGGGCGGCATCCACACCGGGTAAATTTAAAGTGGAATGAATCTTTTTTTCCATCAAGGAGGGGCCAAAGTGCTTGCCTCGAAGCGCACTCTCCGGTTTGCTGATCCATTGTGAAATCACTGGGTATCGGACTGATTGGTTGCGGCGTGGTCGGCGGCGGCGTGGTGCGTCACGCGGATCGAAACCGTGAGTGGATTGTATCGCGTTGCGGCTTGGATCTTTGCGTGGAGCGTGTCGCGGTGCGGGATGTCACTAAGGCCCGCGGTGTCGATCCTTCGAGGTTGACCGATGATTGGCGGAAGGTGGTGAATGATCCCTCGGTAGAGGTGGTGGTGGAGCTGATGGGAGGTATGGATCTCGCTTTCGAGGTGGCGGAGGCGACGTTGAATGCAGGCAAGCCGCTGGTAACTGCCAACAAAGCCCTTTTAGCCGAACGCGGTGCGGCGTTGTTTCGCTTGGCATCCGAAAAAAAGGCACCGATTTTTTTTGAGGCCAGCGTGGCGGGAGGCATACCTATCGTCAAAGCGTTGTCCGAGGGACTGCGTGCCAACAGGATTGAACGCATCATTGGGATCATCAATGGCACCTGCAACTACATCCTGACCCGCATGGAGCGCGAGCGGCTTCCGTTTGCCGACATTTTGGCCGAGGCCAAGGATCTGGGTTATGCGGAAGCGGATGAACGTTTGGATGTGGATGGCTTGGATGCGGCTCACAAAGCGGCCATCCTCGCTGCTTTAGCCTTTGGACGAGTGGTGACTTTTGAGCAGGTTTACGTTGAAGGCATCCGTAGCATCACCCCGCTCGATATGCAGTTTGCCGACACCCTCGGATACACCATCAAACTTTTGGCTATCATGAGACAGCATGTCGACGGCAAAATTGAAGTGCGTGTTCACCCGGCGCTGGTCGCCAAAGCGCACGTGTTATCGACCATTCACGGTGTGTTCAATGCGGTGCAGGTGTTCGGAGATGTGGTGGGCCAGACGCTTTTTTACGGTCGTGGTGCCGGGGCTGATCCCACTGCCAGCGCGGTGCTGGCAGACGTGATTGAGGCGGGGCTGGTATTACACGGAGGTTGTTCCAAACCATGTGCCTTCAATGCCCACGAACCGGCGGAGCTGCTGTCTATGGACGAAGTGATGCTGCCCTATTATGTGCGCCTCACGGTTTTGAACCAGCCCGGCGTTTTGGCTCGGGTGGCTTCCATTTTGGGCGCACATCAGATAGGTATTTCATCGGTTTTCCAACCGGAGGGGCATCATGAACAACACGTTCCTCTGGTCTTTTTGTTGGACCGTGCCCGGGAAGCGGACATGCGTGCGGCGATGGCAGAAATCAAACAACTCGATGTGGTAAAAGATCCCTGCCAAGTGATTCGTGTAGAGGAACTATTATGAGCAAACTGAATACAGGCTGGCCCGGAGTCGTAGAGCGTTATCGTGACTACCTTCCGGTTACCGAGACGACTCCCGTGGTGACGTTATTAGAGGGCAATACGCCGTTGATTCCCGCTCCACGGCTGGCGGCGGCTCTGGGAGGCGGTATTGAGTTGTTTCTGAAATATGAAGCCTTGAATCCCACCTGTTCCTTTAAGGATCGCGGTATGACGATGGCCATGACTAAAGCCAAAGAGCGCGGAGCCCGGGTGGTGGTCTGTGCCAGCACCGGAAATACCTCCGCCTCCGCCGCCGCTTACGCCACCCGAGGAGGAATGAAGGCTGTGGTCATTCTTCCCCATGGTAAAATCGCTCTGGGCAAATTGGCGCAGGCGCTGGTGTATGGTGCGCGTATTATCCCCATTGACGGAAATTTTGACCAAGCGTTGGATCTAGTTCGTGCTCTCGGTGAACGAGATGACGTTGAAGTGGTTAACTCTATTAATCCGTTCCGCATTGAAGGCCAGAAAACGGCCGCCTTCGAAATTTGTGATGTCCTCGGCAGGGCTCCGGATTTTCATTTTATCCCGGTAGGTAACGCCGGGAACATCACCGCGTATTGGAAAGGCTTCACAGAATATCATCAAAAAGGTGAGATCGCCTCGCTGCCGCGCATGATGGGTTGGCAGGCGGCGGGTGCGGCACCGATTGTAGATGGCCGCGTTGTGGATCACCCTGAAACGGTGGCCACCGCTATTCGCATAGGCAACCCGGCAAGCTGGAAACAGGCCGAAGCGGCGGCTCGGGATTCAGGCGGCAAAATAGATAAAGTAACCGATGAAGAAATTTTAGAGGCATACCGGATGGTGGCGGCATGTGAAGGGGTTTTCGTCGAGCCGGCCTGTGCGGCTCCGTTGGCAGGATTGAAAAAAGCGCTGGCCGCGGGCTGGATTCCGAAAGGCAGCGTCGTCACTGCCACCATGACCGGGCACGGATTGAAGGATCCCGACACCGCGATCCAACTTGCCGGCCAAAAACTTACCCCTGTCCCACCCGATGTGGCTTCCGTGCTGGAAGCGGTGGAACGATTCTAACTCACTATGGGCAGATTAATTCCTGGTTTAGTTTCGATCACCTTTCGGTCTTTAAAGGTGGATCAACTCATTGACATGTCTGTCAAGAGTGGGCTCCGCTTGATTGAATGGGGAGGGGATGTGCACGTTCCACATGGCGATCTGGTGCGGGCCGAAGAAGTGGCAAAACAAACCCGGGATGCAGGCTTATCGGTGGCCGCTTACGGATCCTATTACCGGGTGGGAGTCAGCGAACAAGATGGACTGTCTTTTTCAAGCGTTTTGGAAACCGCCAAGACTCTGGGGGCTCCGGTGATACGTGTTTGGCCCGGCAATCGGGGATCTGACAAGGCTGATCCGGCCTTCCGATCCTGGGTGGTGGACGAGTTGCGCCGCATTGCCACCATGGCCGCAGAAGTCGGAATCGTGGTTGGAACGGAATACCACAGTGGAACACTTACCGACACCGATGCCTCTGCACGCGCGCTTCTGGATGAGGTGAACCATCCACATTGCCGGACACTCTGGCAGCCTCCCAACGGCCAAACGTTCAAGGCATCACTCCAAGGGCTGCAGGCATTGCGAGGGCGTATTTCCCACTTGCACATTTTTCATTGGTGGCCGACAGCTGCTAATCGCCATGCCCTAGCGGACGGGGAAGACCGCTGGATACCCTATTTACGTGAAACGCTGGAGGCCCATCCAGATCGTGATATTCCAGTGCTGATGGAGTTTGTGCGACACGATTCCGTTGAGCAGTTCAAGCAGGATGCTGCTACCCTCATTCGGTGGATCAAGGAATTGGAGAAATAGAAAAATAACCGATTTTCCTCTGTCTTAATGGCATAAATCTAGCTTGTAAAAACAACGCACGTATCGCTACTCATGGAATTTTCGAATTACCAAACCGATCAATTTTTCGACGAAATGTTTGAGGCCTCCGGTGAGGTGCGCCCACATTACCGGCAATTGATGCGTCGTTTTAATGAGCTTGGTGAAATGGAATTCGCCGATAAACGCCGGGCGGTCGATCTTTCCTTTCTGCGGATGGGAGTCACCTTCACCGTTTATGGTGACGAACGGGGAACCGAGCGGATTTTCCCGTTTGATCTGATACCACGCATCATCCCCAACTCCAAATGGGTGAGGATTGAAAAAGGACTCGAACAACGTATCACCGCGCTGAATCTTTTCCTCAAGGACATTTACCACGAGCAAAAAATCCTCAAAGATGGAGTGATCCCCGCGCACTACATACTTTCTGGAAAGCATTTCCGTTCGGCTTTCATGCATATTGATGTGCCCAAAGATATTTACATCCATATTTGCGGCACGGATCTGATTCGCGACGATAAGGGAAATTACTTGGTATTAGAAGACAATGCGCGTTGCCCGTCTGGGGTTTCCTACGTGATTGAAAACCGCCAAGCCATGAAACGTGCCTTTCCGCAATTTTTCGAACGGGTGGGAGTTCGGCCGATTGACAGCTACGCGGAGGATTTATTGGAAACACTTCGTTACATTGCCCCGCAGGGCAAAATGAATCCGACTATAGCGGTGCTGACCCCCGGCATTTATAACAGCGCTTACTTTGAACACTGTTTCTTAGCCAGAGAAATGGGGGTCGAAATCGTGGAAGGACAGGATTTATTGGTTCGCGACCAGAAAGTATACATGCGTACCACCCGGGGCATGGAGCAGGTGGATGTGCTGTACCGGCGTATTGATGATGATTTTTTGGATCCGGTGACTTTCCGCCGGGATTCGGTATTGGGAGTACCGGGATTGGTCAATGCTTACCGTGCAGGTAATATCAGTCTGGCCAATTCCATCGGAACCGGCATTGCCGATGATAAAGTGATGTATTACTTTGTTCCCCGAATGATCAAGTATTATCTCGATCAGGAGCCCTTATTACCCAATGTGGAAACCTATCTGGCTTCGGAAGAAAAAGACATGGCCCACATCATGGACAAACTTCCGGAGTTGGTGGTCAAGGCCGCGAACGAAGCCGGAGGCTACGGCATGTTGATGGGCCCTAAAGCCTCCAAAGCGGAGATTGAGGATTTTCGCGTTAAAATTAAAGAAGATCCGCGTAATTTTATTGCCCAGCCTACCATTTCCCTTTCCCGCCACCCCACCTATTGCGACGGGTCATTTGAGGGGCGTCATATTGACTTACGCCCGTATATTATATTCGGAGAAAAAGTGCGTATTATGCCGGGTGGATTGACCCGGGTGGCTCTCAAAAAAGGATCTCTGGTGGTGAACTCTTCCCAAGGCGGCGGCAGTAAGGATACCTGGGTTTTATACGGAGACGAATAGTGAATGCGCCGCTTTCCATTTCATTAAAGGAGATTTCATGCTGAGTCGTAATGCGGATGCACTGCTCTGGATGAGCCGTTACATGGAGCGAACGGAAAACATCGCCCGTATTCTTGATGTCAATCTCCAGATGGTGCTCGACTGTCGTCGGCTTGATGATCGGCAATTGGAACGGCATTGGGAACCTCTGGTGCTCAGTCTTGGAGAAGAAGAACTTTTTTTCTCCCTTTATGATAAACCCGACAGTGTCACCGTTCCTGAATTCCTGACCTTTGATGAGCGCAACCCCAATTCCATCCTGAGCTGTGTGCGCGCGGCGCGGGAAAATGCCCGTGGCATTCGCGACCAGATTTCATCAGAGATGTGGGAAGAGGTCAACCGACTCTACCTTTTCCTGCATACCCCGACGGCCCGTTCGGTCTGGCAGAACACACCCACCGATTTCTACAAGGAAATCAAGCAAAGCTCCTACCTCTTTCAAGGTCTGACCAACGCCACCTTGGTTCATGATGAAGGCCGTGATTTCAGTCAAGTCGGTCGTTTTATGGAGCGCGCGGATAAAACGTCCCGTCTTCTGGACGTCAAATACCACCTATTATTACCGGAGGGAAACGAAGTCGGCGGTGCGGTGGACTCGATTCAATGGGCAGCGGTTCTGCGCTGCTGCTCCGCTTTCGAAGCCTACCAGAGACACTACCGCTTTGACGTCAAACCTTGGCAAGTAGCCGAGTTCCTGATTTTTGCGCCCCACTTCCCGCGCTCCATACGGTTTTGTTTAAGGGTGCTGGACAGCTCCTTGCGCGGCATATCCGGTTCCCGTCCCGGCCAGTTCGCCAATGAGGCTGAAAAACGCTCTGGGCGCCTCTTGGCTGAAATCAATTACAGCAGCATTGATGACATCTACGCTATCGGACTGCACGAATACCTCGATCGTCTACAGCTCCAGCTAAATGAGATTGGTCAACACTTCCTCTCGGTTTACAACGCAGTGCCCCCCGGCAAGCTGGAAGAAGAAATCTCCATCCAGATCGACCAACAGCTGCAAATGCAGCAGTAGTCCGGTGTTTTCTTCTCCACATTTTTTTTCCGCCGGTTAGAAACCATCCATGCCCAGAACACTAGTCACCGGCGCGGCCGGATTCCTCGGATCCCACTTAGTCGATAAATGCCTCGCCCATGGCCACGAAGTCATCGGTATGGACAACCTGCTCACCGGCAGCACCGCCAACATCGAACATCTCGCGGGTAACGATCGCTTTCACTTCATTAAGCAAGATGTGACGGATTACATCTATGTGCCGGGAGCGATCGATTACATCTTTCATTTTGCCTCACCAGCCAGCCCGATTGATTATCTTGAAAAACCGATCCAGACTTTGAAAGTGGGATCTCTGGGAACTCACAAAACCTTGGGATTGGCCAAAGAAAAAGGCGCGGCGTATCTTCTGGCCTCCACTTCTGAATGTTATGGAGACCCGGAAGTTCACCCGCAACGCGAAGACTACTGGGGTAATGTCAATCCCATCGGGCCTCGTGGTGTCTATGATGAGGCCAAGCGTTTCGCTGAAGCCATGACCATGGCCTACCATCGCACCCATGGAGTCAACACCCACATCGTGCGCATTTTCAATACCTACGGCCCTCGAATGCGGCTAAGGGATGGTCGGGTGGTTCCGGCCTTTATCGGACAGGCATTACAAGGGCTTCCACTTACTGTGTTTGGCTCCGGTTCCCAAACCCGTAGTTTTTGTTACGTTTCCGACCTGATTGAAGGAATTTTCCGCCTCTCCAAGTCCGAATACCACGAGCCGGTTAACATTGGCAACCCGCAGGAAATGACCATCAAGGAATTTGCCGAACGCATCATGGCGCTCACGGGGTCCCCCAGCGGGATTGAATACAAAGATCTGCCCGTAGATGATCCAAAACAACGCAAGCCGGACATTTCCCTGGCCAAGCGGTTGTTGGACTGGGAGCCCCAGGTCAGCTTGGAAGATGGGCTGCGTCAGACCATTGAGTATTTTAGTAGTCGAGTCTAAGCGTTCACCTCATCGTGGCATGAGCCTGCAAAAGATCACAGGTCTGTTTTTTCCAGCACTGCTGATTCTAGCGTTTTTGGTGGCTCCCGTTTTTTCGTTGCAGGCCCAGAGTACTGCCGCCGTCGAACCTCCTTCCGAGCCGGATGAGCGCTACCGCAGTTCCCTGCTTTTCGCCCGTGTATTGGAAATGATCCGCAACGGATATGTGAATGCTAATGACATCGATACTGAAAAACTGACCTTTTCCGCTTTGGAAGGGATGTTGAAATCCCTTGATCCCTATTCTGAATTCCTAGATGCGGCGGAATACTCGGAGCTTCAAACTGAGGCGTATGGACAGTTCGGTGGTTTGGGAGTTTACCTCGGTGTCCACAAAGATCGAAATCTGGTCATTAATATGCCGGTGCCGGGAGGTCCTGCCTTTAAAGCCGGGCTACGTCCAGGTGATGTCATTCTTGAAGTCAACGGACAAAGCACCAAAGGCGTCAGCCTTAGCCAAGCCATCCGCATCCTCAGAGGCAAACCCGGGGAAGAAGCCACCTTGGCCATCTACCGTCCCCAAACCCGTGAACGTTTGGAAATGCGCGTGCGCCGGGAAATTATCAGCGTGCCCACCGTCCGGGATGCTGAAATCCTACCTCAAGCGGCCTCGGGCGGGGTGCGTGTCGGCTACCTGCGTGTCCTGCAGTTTGGTGAGCAAACTGTACCCGAATTGCGAGATGCCATGGCTGAAATGAAGAAAAAAGGAATGGATGCTTTGATTCTTGATCTGCGCAATAACCCCGGAGGACTTTTGGAGTCCGCAGTTCAGTCCGCTGGGCTATTTGTCCGATCCGGTCGGGTGGTAGCCTATACTGAAGGTCGTTCCGACCAAGAAGGGCGTCAGTATTTCAGGGCTTCCCAAGCCAAAAGTGATCTTGAAACCCCCATGGTGGTTCTGGTTAACCGGCACAGTGCCAGCGGGGCGGAAATTGTAGCCGGTGCATTGAAAGATTTTGGTCGTGCGTTGGTCATGGGGGAGACCACCTATGGCAAAGGCTCCGTGCAGAGTATTCTACCCATCGATTATGGCACCGGCACGCCGCTTGCGGTGCGTCTGACTACCGCTAAATATTACACGCCGGGAAGGCAGGTGATTGATGAAATCGGTGTGAGTCCCCACATCGAAGTTCCTGTAACCCTCGAGGAGGAAGAATGGATTCTCAAGAAACAAAACCGCTACGTGTTGCCGCCCGAAGAACAGGCAGTCTTAGCTGAGGTTCGGGATCGTCAACTGGATCGCGCGGTGCATGTCCTGCGCGGCATGAGTATCTTCAGGCGCACTTATCCCTTGGTTCGTCCATGAAACCGGTGTCGGTCGTTCGTATTTTGGGTATCGAAACCTCGTGTGATGAAACGTCTGTAGCCTTGATGGAGTGGCCGTCCGATGCCGAAACCCCGTCACTGCTCACTCATGAAATCGCATCGCAAATCGAGCAGCACCGGCCTTATGGTGGTGTGGTTCCTGAATTGGCCACCCGTCAGCATATGAAGCATCTCGATGGCATGGTAGGTCGGACGCTTTCTGCTCAAGGTTGGCAAACCGAGGATCTGACTTGTGTCGCGGTGACCATGGGGCCCGGTTTGGCATCCTCTTTGATGGTCGGAACCGCCTATGCGCGTGGTCTGGCTTTGGCGGCGGGTCTGCCGGTGGCGGGCATCCATCACATGGAAGGACACCTGCTCTCGGTTTTTTTGGGCTCAGGTTGTGCGCCACAGTATCCACATCTGGCACTGGTGATCAGCGGTGGTCACACTCTCTTGGTTGCCGTTCTTGAACCCTGGCAGTACCAGATTTTGGGCAAAACCCGCGACGATGCAGTGGGTGAGGCCTATGACAAAGTGGCAAAACTCCTTGGCCTTTCCTATCCTGGAGGCCCGGAAGTCGAACGTCGCGGACGTGATGGGGATCCCCGGCGTTTTATTTTCCCTCGCAGCATGTTGCATTCAGGTGATGACGCTTTCAGTTTCAGCGGACTCAAAACAGCGGTGCGCTACGAACTCGAAAAATGGCCGCCTCCATGGAATGACCAGCTTATCGCCGACATCTGTGCGGGCTTTCAAAGTGCGGTGGTGGATATTCTGGTGGGCAAATGCCTGCGCGTTCTGCAGCGCACTCACCTGCCGCTCTTAACAGTCAGTGGAGGTGTAGCCGCCAACCAAAGCCTCATTAGCGCACTGGATAAAGCATCTGCCGACATGGGAGTTCGAGTGCTGTCCGCGCCGCGCCAATACAGCACTGATAATGCAGCCATGATTGCACACGCTGCGGCATGGCGGCATCGGGATGGAGTTCTGGATGAGGGGCCGTCCGATGTGATGCCGGTTTGGCCGCTGGATGCGCTTAATCGTTTGGAGCCGGATTGATGGTGGCAGCCCTTTGAGATGCAATCGGAGCAGCATGCTTGGAAAGGTCGCAGTTTGACTCCATGGCAGCCCAAATCCATCGTGGTAGAGAACGGTTTTTTTCACCGGTTTGCAGCGACCAAACGGGAAGTCCGGTCAAATCCTCAAGCACTGCGGCATTGGTTTGAGATGCCAAATCATCCGGACAATCGTGGTGATTCATGATTAATCCTTTTATCGTCAGTCCGGTGCAACAGATACTCTCCACAGTGAGAAGCGTATGATTCAGTGTCCCCAGTGAGGCCCGGCAGACCACCAGCACCGGTAGACCGAAATCCACCGCTAAATCTTTGATCCAATAATCCCTGGTAATGGGCACCAGCCACCCTCCCGCACCTTCCACTAGAAAGGGGCCGGTATAGGCTTGACCGAGACGACTCCATGTTTCCATGACAGGTGTCAGATTCGCTTGGCGTTCTTCTAAAACGGATGATGCGTAAGGTGCGAGAGGTGCTGGAAAATAAAGCGGGTTAATTTCATTCAAGGTTAGACATTCGCCGTTGATTCGGGCCAGTGCCTCTGCGTCGCCACGGTCTCCGCAGGCAATCGGTTTGAGGCCCAACGCAGGGATTCCAGCATTACGAAAACGTTCAACGAGCAAACAGGTCACCCACGTTTTCCCCACCCCGGTATCGGTTCCAGTAATAAAAAAACCTTGGCTCATACCACTAGCATCAGACCAATCCGAGCGGGATTAAGTGTAATGGGGGCACTTACTGCAGGTTGGTCAGTGCGTCTTCGTTGGTGTGATAAAGATAAGCACCGCAGTTTTCACACACATTGAGGTCATTACCCTTCGCGATGCGGCTGCGACTGCCCACCGGAACCGAGATAAAACAGGACTGACATACCCAATTATAAACCTGCGCAGTGCTCTTACGTCCCAGTTTGCGAATGCGGTCGTGGTGAGAGAGTATAAATTTGGGGATCTCAGGACGTATAGCATCCGCTTGCTTTTGAGCTTCCTGACGTTTTTTCGAGCGTGGAGTCGCGAACGTCACGAGGGTGTCTTCAAGTTCATTGAGCCGAATGAGTTGCCCCATGAGAGTTTTAGCATCCATTAGGTTATATTGTTCTTTAGTCTGTCTAAAAAGTCAAGTTACGAATCATTAGCGGGCGGAATAATTTAAAAAAATCCATTCATGGCATGATTACGATACGCGCTGGCTCGGGCGTGAGCGGAACTTCAGGAAAACCAAGCCTCCAGCCAGTGCCCACAGATAGATCACCATGGTGCCACCCAGTGACAGAGCAATGGATGATTCCTCGGTCATGTGGGCAAACTGAAGGAAATGTGAAAAAGCCAGCTCCCGCAAACCCACTCCGTTCGGCGTGACCGGGATCATGCTCACCATCATAATGAGAGGGAGCACTGCTGCTAAATCCCAAAAAGCGATCGTCATATGCAGGGCGCGCGACACACAATAAAATGTTCCCATCAATGTAAAATGCGCCACCGCCGACAGCAGTAGTCCACCTCGAAAACACGCCGGGTGTCTCATAAAGAACTGATACGCATCAGCCGCTTCATGCAGAACTTCCTGGAAAGGGAACCTTTTCCAAATGGTTTTCCCAAATGGAAACCACTCTCCTAGCTTCCGCCACATTCCTATGGCGATTAAACCCACGATGAGCGAAAAAAAGACAAAATACAGATATACGGCAACCCGGGTCGCAGGTTCAGCAGTAAGTCGATCATACCGGCTCAAAATCAATGCAGTGGAAACGGCGAACATAGCAATAAAACCCAGCAATCGTTCCATCACTATCGACATCAACAAGGTGGTTCGTTTTTCGGGGATTTCGCGCCCGGCAAAATACGCTTTCAGCAGATCACCACCCATGGAGCCCGGAAGAAACAAATTGGCAAAAAGCCCAATTAAAGTCAGTTGCGCGGTGCGCAGCCATCTCAGTCCCACTCCCGCAGACCCCAGCAGCACTTGCCATCGGATAATCCCCAATAGGGTGGTGGTTCCATAACAAACCGCCGCCGCGAGCATCCAAGAGGGGTCGGCAGCACGGATGGTTCGGAAAAACGTGTTCCACTCGATTTGGCTATACAAATACCACCCGATAAGTGCGAGCATCAACAGCTTCAGCAGCATTCCCCACGGCACCCTCCTAAAAAATTCCATAAAGAAAAATGATTACAGCAACCGTATAAAATTAACAACATTCATCCTGTCATCCCAACTTTTTCCACACCACGCACGCGTTTTGACCTCCAAGTCCAAAAGCGGTTTTGACACAAATTGACATATCGTGATCCTGCGCCCGGTTAGGAGCAAAACGCAGCCCCTCTCCTTCCGGGTCGGGAGTCTCCAGATTGACTGAAGGTGGGCATTGCCTTCGTTGCATGGCTCCCAAGGTGGCAATTGATTCAACTGCGCCGGCGGCCATGGCTAAATGCCCGATCATGGATTTAGTTGAAGAAATCCATGGCGCGTTTTCCCGATGCCGTCCAAAGACCTCGGCAAAGGCGCGACATTCCATCACGTCATTGGCCACCGTAGAGGTGCCGTGGGCGTTAAGATAATCGACCTGGCAGGGATCCAGCCCTGCGCGTTGCAGGGCCAGTCGGATACATTCGGCGGCGGCGATTCCATCCTGACTCGGCTCAGTAGGATGTTCGGCATCATGGGTGAGAGACCATGATGCCAGCTCGGCCAAAGGTTTGGCTCCCCGGTGTTCAGCGTGCTCAAGAGATTCCAAAACCAGAAACCCGGCCCCCTCTCCAATCACGAAACCCGATCGATTTTGATCAAAAGGGCGACTGGCACCTCGAATGGATTCGCTGTCCAGCATATTGCCTGAATAAAGCACCCCCATGCGCGCGTAGCCTAGAATGCCCAGTGGATGGCAGCGTGAATCCGAGGCACCCGCCAGCCAAAGATCCGATCTGCCGGAACGTATGCTGCGTGCCGCATGCACCATGGCGTGCAGACCTGCTGCACACGCTGCGTGGTCGGCCACCAGCCTGCCTTTTAATCCGAGTGCTCGGTGCAGAGCAGATTCCGTGGTGCCGGGGAAGGAAAATTGAAAATCGGGTTGTCCGCGCCATGCATCCAGCATGCGGTCGGACCACCCGTTAGTTTCGGTGAGCGAGGTGGGCGCAGGAGCCCATCCCACAGCGGCAGCTAACGACGTGGATTCTGGTGGTCGGTCAGGATCCAGTCCCGCATGAAATAACGCATCCCGAGCGGCGTGCCACGCCATGAGTGATGACCGGTGTGCAGGCACCTGCGCTGGAGCGGAAAGTGGTGCGGTGACTTCGGAAGCGAGAGATACCGGCATTGCGCTGGTATCAATATTCCTGATGCGGGCCAATGTGACCTGCCCGCTTAATGTGCCCTCAATCAAGGCTGGGGCACCCAAGCCGTACGCACTTACCGCGCCCATGCCGGTTACCACGATGCGACGGCGGGCCGACTGAGGTGGGCAGGAAGCCATGCTGTGATTAATTCAGGCGCACCAGAAGGTATTGAACCACATCCCGGATGCGCAGATTTTCCGGGGCGGGATCGGTTCCTTCGAATAATTCGCCCTCCGGAATTTCAATGCCGAAGGCTTTTTCCAGCCGGAACGTGAGATCGACCAAATCAATCGACTCGGCACCCAAGTCACCGATTAAAAAAGATTCAGGTGCGATATGCTCGGCATCCACACGGAGGGCGGCGGCGATTTCAGAGGTGACGCGCGCCCGTAATTCAGATTCTGTCATCATCTGTAGAATACAAGGCCGGTCTAGTAGTGGCAATCCTGTATGGCGCAGTTTATCCACCCGCCACCCGGATGATTTGTCCGGTTATATAGGTGCTGTGCGGGCTGGAGAGAAAATCCACTACAGCGGCCACTTCGTCCGGAGTTCCGGTTCGACCCAAAGCAATGCTCTCAAGAATATGGGCTTGATGTTGTGGGCTGAGTTCCCTCCACATGGGTGATTCGATGAATCCCGGGGCAATGGCATTGACGCGGATATTTTTGGAGCCGAGTTCCTTCGCTAATCCTCGGATCCAGGATTCCAATGCTCCCTTAGTAGCCGCGTAGGCACTCTGTCCGGTGCGCGGGTGTTGCGCGGCATGTGAGGAACATACGATGATGCTGCCGCCACCTGCACGCATCATCCAAGGCAGGCACGCCGTGATCAGTCGCCTGGGGTGATTAAAGTTGGCTTCAAACAATTCGAACGTTTCCTGCTCCGAGGTTTTAAGTGCCAACCGGTTGAGGGTGCGACCGCTCATACAGATAAGTGAACTCGGAGCCCCATAGTTCTGAAACCAAGCTTCGGCCTTATCGGGCCAATCTTGCGGTTGGCTTGGAAGGATTTCATGAGGCCAGTGTACTTCAAATGGGGGAGACTTCCGGTAGAGTGCCAGCACGCGGCGTTGTTGAGTGTGCAGGCGAGACAATACCGCCCGACCCAGCGTTCCACTGGCACCGTCCAGCCAAACGGGTCTTTCTGCGGTCATGGTTTTGATCCTCGAGTCCGCGCAGGATCTTCAGGCCATGGCGATACGCGCGGGCCGGCTTGCGTTCCCAGAAGAAGCATCCGTGCATGGATGTCATCTGAATCGCCCTGTATTCTGACCTCAAGAAGCGCGACCTCATCGGCCTCGTCACTGCTGAACAAGTCTTCAATAAGAAGGCAGCAGTCTTCGTAACCTTGATCTTCTCCTGCCAAGCTGTGAACCGGACCCTCGATCATATATTCTCTCGCTAGATGGGCGGCGGTCATGTTAGGCAGGTGATGCAGCAGCCACAGTGGGGGCACATTTCTTCGCAGTTGTTGGTCACTAAGCGGTGAAGTGCCGGATGCTGCCAACCAGCCAAATCGTGAAGAGGATCTTTCGGAGCCGGAGTTTTGTATGACCACCAAGGCCCGCCTTGGCGGGGTTGATTTCCATGAGGAAGCCAGTGGATACGTGGCAAGGTGCGCGGCCTGGGCTCTGCGATCCATGGCTTTGATCAATTTAGGCCAGCGCAGGGTTCGGGCCACTTGATCTTCCAGAGTTCGGATGTCGGTGCCAGCTTCAATATGATAGGTTCCTTCCGCTTGTATAAAGCAGAAGAAGCTGGGGGCGTTGATCGCGGGGCCGGTAGGGGTCATGCGTATCGGTTATTCAGAGCGCAGGAGACTATCGAGCAGATTCAGTCCTTGGTTGACCTTCTCTTGAATTTTTTCTCCCGCAGCGCGCACCAAGGCTTCCTTCAGTCGAGGAGAGAGGTCTTCTCGGGGGCTGGAGGTGGTGCCGGAGATCTGGATTGGCGGCTGAGCCCAATGGAAACCGTTTTGCTCTAGGGTAAAAACGGTTTCTTTACTGCCTGGAAGGGAGGAGGCGACGTTTGGGCGAATGCCTAGGTTGAATGCTCCCGTCAACGTCTGATCCGGCAGGATATCCATCTGACCCTCTGCACGGAACAGACCGGGAGATTCCAAGACGATCGGGGCGCAATGCATCTGTTCTTCGCGGTAGTGAAAGGTGAGGTGAGTGGTGTCGAGCGCCAGTTCGGTCCATTGGTTTAGGCCGGTGGCGTGTTGAAGAGCTCTAAGGGCGGGAACTCCGATGAGACGGACGCCGTTACCATCGGCATGACCGCGGATATCAAGGCGATTGTTTTGAAGCGTAGCGATGGCCTTGCCGTCCACCGTGCCCTGAGAGAATGACGCCCATTCCGGTGGAACCAAGGCGGTGAGCGGGACTCCCTTGGCCTCTAGTTTGAGATCGGGAGACCAAGCCAGCTCGCGTATCAGTGAACCCGTTATACGGATCAGGCCCGCATCGGCTCCCAACCATTCGGATTCGGTCAGATCCAGCCGGTTATTTTCCCATTGTAAGCGTCCACTATTGAGTCGCCAGGCGGGGCGCTCGGGCCACAGAAGATTCCCGTTGGAAAGGGATGCCCGCCATGCGCCGGAATCGTCCCGGATGGCGTGGCTTTTGATTTTTACGATTTGGTAGTTTCGACCGCTGCCGTCATGGAGTGATAGCGTTGTTGAGGCGGTGCGGATTTCTTTCACTTGAACATGGAACGGAATAAAAGGAGCCAACAGGGCTTGAAAGGCTGCCGACGTTTGAGGCGGCGCGGGTTCTGGTTCAGTTGCTGGAGAGTGTGAGTGAGTAGGAGAAGGGTGGAATTCGATTTCGACGGTTCCTACGTCCACACGATCGATACTCCAGCGGCGCGAAAATAGACCACGCCAGTCAATCTGAACGTGGATGTCTTCTACCCGGAGATGTGATGCGTAAGGGCCCATGACGCGACGACCTTCATAGCCTTTGCCAGAGAGTTTCCATCCATCCAACGAGAGGGCCATCCAGCTTCCTTCATAACCGGTGTGATGACGGGTCTGCTGGTTGAGCACCTCAAGCAGAGAGGGGCTGGTGAGAAATAAGCGGGGAATCCAGATCAAAATACCAACCAACATCACCAGACAGGACAATACGATCAGAATAAACCACATCAGGGTTTTAGGCATAGCGGAGTTTAGACCGGACTGAATTTGAATGCAACGGGCTGATTTTTTTATTCGCAGATGATCTTGGATGGTTAGTGTTACTTTGTGCTTAAATTGAAGGACATCACGGTGCGGGCAACCTCCGCACCGGATAGCGCGGTTTTATTGGATCGCGTGAATGTGAGCTACCAACTAGGCCACTTGGGAGCCATTGTGGGGCCTTCGGGTTGCGGCAAAAGCACCCTTCTTAAAACCATTGCCGGCTTGTGGGAGCCGGGAGAAGGAGAGATTTGGTGGCGCGGTCGCAATGTGGATGCAGATGAAGATTTTTACCCATCGGAGTTGGGGTATGTCCCACAGTTTTCAATATTTCACGGGCGTTTGACGGTTCGGGAGGTGGTGACGACGGCCACGCGTTTGCGCACCCGACGGGGGGATCGAGGCGTGCCGGTTAGCCAGTGGGTGGACGATATTCTCAGTCAGGTTGGATTAGATGAAATCGGAGATCGGCGCACGGAAGTGTTGTCGGGTGGTCAGATGCGACGCTTGGGTTTGGCCTTGGAAATGGTGACGCGGCCCTCGTTGTTGTTGTGCGATGAAGTGACCAGTGGTTTGGATCCTCATAGTGAGGATGAAGTGGTGGGGCTGATCCGCAGTCTGGCCAGAGATCAACAAAGGCTGGTGCTTTCAGTGACTCACAGCCTGAGGCATCTCCACTATTATGACAGCGTAACGGTATTAAAGGCGGGTCGATTGGTTTTTCTGGGGCCTCCGGATCACTTATTGCCTTTTTTTCGTGTAAATTCTGCCGAGGATGTTTTTCCGGCTTTGGAGGATGTTTCGCTTGAGGAATGGCAGGAACGCTTCGGCTTGTATGAGCCTTATGAGCAATCAGTAATGAATTCCGTCCAGACGCTGGAGATCGAGAGTTCGGAGGTTGAGGAACCGGAGATGGGCGCAAAGTCAATGGGTGTAATGCGTGAACCCAATGCACTGGTGCAAGCTGGGGTTTTAATGGGGCGCAGGCTACGGCTGTTCATACGTGATCCCGCTCAAATCGGATTGCAGGCCGCTCTGGTTCTGATTTTTCCGCTGATGGTGGCGCTGTTTGCTTATCAAGGTCTGCCCGAAATACGCAATATGAGTATGACCGCAGATCAGAACGTCTTAGAGGATCTCAAAGATCGGTTGCAATACACCATTCAGACTAGCCGCGTGGGGGGATTGGTTTCCGGGTTAGTGATGTTCCAAGTGGTCTTGCTGACGCTAATGGGAGCTAACAACGCCGCGAGGGAAATAGCCAATGAGCGGCATATTATTGAAAAAGAAAAATTATCAGGGGTTCGCTCTTCTTCGATTCTGGCAAGTAAGTTGGTCTATTTAGTTCCCTTAGTATTGGTACAAGCATGCTGGATGGCGGTGTTTGTCAAGTGGGTTGGGGATATCCCCGGAGACGCCATGATGCAGTGGTGGATGTTGATTGGTGTCACCGGGGCGATGACCGCCACCAGCTTGGCTATCTCAGCATGGGCTGCCAACTCAGAACAGGCTTCACTCATTTCGATTTATTTGGTGGGGTTCCAACTGCCTCTTTCAGGAACCGTGCTGGCACTCCCCGATTTCATCGCGCCTTTGGTTCGCCCCTTCATTGCCGCGTATTGGTCCTGGTCCGGCTATTTGCAGGGATTAAGCGACTCACGGTTTTATGACATGGTAACCCAAATCACTCACACCCCGGTGGCTGAGTTTTTCCCTTCCTGTCTGATGTTGTCAGTGCATGTACTAACTGGTATTTTTCTGACTTGGCTGGGGCTAACTCGATCGCAATGGAAATAGACAGCTTGTAGCTGAAAAAAGGGTTCTGTTTAGGTCAGGAATTTAGTATTGTTACCCGGATAGGTAAGCCATAAGGTATAATCACTACCATGGCCAGACGTGCACAATCCCGCATTTCACTTTTTCACGTTATGGCGGGTGTGGGAACGATTCTGCTTTTGTCAGTGGTGATGCATTTTGTTTTTTCTCAAAGTAAATCCACCTACCGCACCACCCCCGTCTTGAACGTCGAAGATTATTTGGACAATGCTAACAGTCTGCGGGGCAACACTTACCGGCTTGAAGGAATCGTTCAACATTCTCTGGCCTGGTCATCGAGCTACGGGCGACTTTTTTCAGTGGAGGTGGAGGAAGCCCGCCGGGCGGTTTTGGTGCCACTTTTGATTCCCTCCGAACTCAATGCGGTGAATGTTCAGCGAGGTCAACGTTTTGTTTTTCAGCTTGAAGTAGTGGAGAACGGCATGCTGCGGGTATTGAGTATGGAGAAATCCTGATATGAAAACAGCTTGGTCAGTGATTGCTCTATGCGCGGTTTTATTCAGTCTGATGCCAGTCTATGGTCAATCCCCCGATTTGCTAGGCCCTGGCAAAGCCTCATCCCAACCATCTCCCGGTGGTTCACGAAGCGAATCCGCCGAAACATCCCAAAGTTCATCGACCAACTCATCTAGATCCCAAGATTTTAATTTAGGCCAAGATATACCATTTATGGATCCCTCCGACGGCACCGTCGCATGGGGCGGTAAACTATGGAATATCGAGAACAACCGGCTCTTCCGTGCTCAGTTTGAGAGTTATCTCAATACTGAAAGTGATACACTGGAAGCGGATCGGGAATACCGTGAGCTGTTGAAAGAAATGATGCGTCTGTTATCGACACGCCAGGTTTCACCCTCCGCGTTGGATAAAGCGGTGGATCTGCTTCCTAAAGCTTCCAGTTATCCAATCGACGCCAATTTGTGCGACGCTCTAGCCAGCACCATTTATAACGTTTGGCAGGCCCAAAACGAACAACAGCGCATCGATCGCAGTAACCGGAATCTTGAAAGAGAAAAAGAGCTGGCTGAATGGAATGCTCAGGCGGGCATAACCACCGGCTTACAACGCTCTCCGCCTGCTAATCCGGAAGCTGCCAAAGTGTGGCAGGAAGAACAGCAGCTCCGCCGTGATTTGAACATGGTGCCCTACCTCAAAAGGGCGGCAGAGCTGGAAACCATGATGCTGGCCAACCGCGCTAAAAAAGAACTCTCCGAAGTTCAGGCCAAAATCAATTTCCAAATTCTCATCACCCAATTCTTCTTCCAACGCCGCTTTGAACACACCCTTCTAGCCATCCGCTTCTATCAATCCATCTTTACCGATGGGGACTCCAAACTCCGAGTCGGCGGCGAAATGGAAAAAACCTTTACCGAAACCACCGGTGCACCCCCCACCTTGGCGGTCATTGAATCGTTGGCCCAGCAAGCTGTCAGCGATGTCGAAAAAGGCGTGGAAGCCTTCGGGTTCCTTCTTGATAAAAAGGAACTTAACGGAGCCACCGAGCGACTGATGGAGGCTTTTGCTATCGGGCAGTATCTTCCTGTGGTGCGTTCGCTTCCTCGCGAACAGAAACGACGGGTTCTTGAATATCAACAGCATCGCAACCGACTGCTCTCAGCACTCGAAGTTCGGGATTACGGCCAAGCGGAGGAGCTGATCCAAAAACTGGAATCCATGGCCGGAGATTTTGATTCATCTAAAGCCCAAGCGGTCGTGCAGACGGCCAAAACGGTCAGTGCTATGCACTTGGTCAAAGCTCGCGCCTCCGCCACCTCCGGCGACCGCACCCTGTTAGAATCCGAACTCAAAGCAGCGGCTGAAATCTGGCCGCGTAACCCCGCGCTGGCGGAATTTACCAAAGAAATTTTCACCCAAGCCGATGCTCAGCAGCAGGCCATCAACGAACTCGACCGGCTTATTCAAACCAAAAATTATCGCGAGATCTTCAACAACCAAATGCGCTACATCGCCGCCGTTGCCCTTTACCCTGAAAAACAAGAGTCCCTTAAAACCATTCTTGAGGAAATGCATCATCTGCAAGGCACCATGATGAGGGCCGAGGAACTCAGTTCACGCGGTGATCACGCCGGGGGGTGGGAGTGCCTTGAAATGGTCATTGAACGGTTTACCTACGACCGGGAAATCAACCAACTTCGGGCCGAGCTGACCACTCGGGCTTCGGATTTTGTGCGTCATCTTAGACGGGCTCAGGAGCTGGAGAAAGACGGACAAGTCGGATCCAGTCTGGCTTGGTATCTTAATGCCCAAAAAATCTACCCCATGAGCCTGTTGGCCCGCGAAGGCATTGACCGTGTGGTGGCTCACATGGTTCCAACGGGCCCGAATTTTTCAGATAGCCTCAGCACTTCCCAGGACGTGTTGCGCTGAACGGATTTTTTTAGTGTCATCCTCGGTTGTTAAAGTCCTCTACAACCCGATAATTATCGTTTTTTTTACATCTAAAGGTGTAATGCGGGTATTTCAAACATCTTGCCATCCAATACTAAGATGCGTTAAGATTATCAATGCAATGGTCGCTATCTCTGCGTCATTAGTCATCCACTTCCGGCAAATGTACGGCATTTTATTGGATTGGCATGGCGCATGCTTAAATCTTTTTGAACCCCAAACCAAGGAGGCAAAAGTGAGAAAGAACAGCAGCAGTCACAGCAAAATGACCGAATCCTATAAACACTACTCCGGAAAAGAAAGCAGCGGAAGGCACTTCAAGAGGCTGGCTCACCGGAACGAGCGCCACCAAACCAAGCGATCCCTCTCACAAATTCTCTGGGCTGGTGAAATGGCTTAATCAGCCCCGAATCCCCCAGTTCCAGAAAGCCGCCTATTCAGGCGGCTTTTTTTTACCTCACCTCTTTTTAAAAGTGATCGTTTTTAGTCAGCACGTTCAGGTTTCTGGCAGGAACAAAATAGATTGCGATCCCCATAGACGTTATCAACCCGTTTGACTGGAGGCCAATATTTAGCTTTCAACAAAGAGGGCAGTGGGAAGACCGCTTCGTTTCGGGTGTACGCATGGGGCCATTCGCCTGCCAATTCCGCTGCAGTGTGAGGCGCGTTTTTCAAGGGATTGTCATCGCGCGGCCACTGGCCGGATGCGACCTTCATTATTTCACCATGAATCGAAAGCATGGCGTCACAGAAACGATCCATCTCTGCCTTGGATTCGCTTTCCGTAGGTTCAACCATCAATGTGCCCGGCACTGGCCACGACATGGTGGGCGCGTGGAATCCATAATCCATCAATCGCTTGGCCACATCCTCCACTTCTATCCCTGCTGAGCTTTTAAAGCCGCGCAGATCGAGAATACATTCGTGGGCGACCCGGCCATGGGTGCCGGAATAGAGCACCGGAAAAAAGGAGGCCAAACGGCGTGCAATGTAGTTGGCATTAAGCATGGCTATCTGTGATGCACGGCGAAGCCCTACGCCTCCCATCATGGCGATGTAGGCCCATGAAATGGTGAGAATGCAACCGCTGCCAAAGGGTGTTGCCGATACCGCGCCAGCAGGAACGGTGCTGAAATCCTCCAGGGGATGAGCAGGAAGGAAAGGCGCTAAGTGGGAGGCCACCGCGATGGGCCCCATGCCCGGTCCTCCACCTCCGTGGGGAATACAGAATGTTTTGTGCAAGTTAAGATGACAGACATCAGCACCGATCGCGGCGGGGTGAGTCAGTCCAACTTGGGCGTTCATATTAGCCCCATCCATATACACCTGCCCGCCGTGGTCGTGTATGATTCGGCAGATCTCTTGAATGTCCGCCTCAAACACGCCGTGAGTGGAGGGGTAAGTCACCATGGCGGCTGCCAGATGTTCAGCATGTTCAGAGGCTTTGGCCGCCATGTCAGCTACATCGATATTGCCCGAGTCATCACATCGAACCACCACCACCCGGTATCCGATCATGACCGCACTGGCAAAGTTGGTGCCATGGGCGGACTGGGGAATCAAGCAGATGGTGCGGTTGCCCTGCCCCATGGATAATTGGTATTTACGAATGGCCAGCAAGCCCGCGTATTCGCCCTGTGATCCGGCGTTGGGTTGCAGAGAAACCGCGGAAAATCCGGTCAGTGCGCTGAGCCAGCGTTCCAAATCACGGCAAAGCTCATGGTATCCCTCCGCCTGATCAGCGGGCGCAAACGGATGAATCTCGGCAAACCCCGGCCACGAAAGAGGCATCATTTCCGCTGCGGCATTCAGCTTCATGGTGCAAGATCCCAGCGGGATCATTGAGTGGGTCAGGGAGATGTCTTTGTTCTCAAGGTGTTTGAGGTAGCGCATCATTTCCGTTTCCGAGCGATATGAATGAAATACAGGATAATTCAGAATGGCATCCTGACGCTCCGGATAGGAAGAGCCCGGGAAAGCTGTGACGTTCAGAGCCATCGATGGATCCGAGGTCAGGCAAGCTGCCAATGCGCGGATTTCTGTTTCATCGGATCGTTCGTCGAGGCTGATGGCGATGCCGTCAGCAAGGCGGCGGAAATTGTATCCCGCATTCAAGCCTCGGCTCAGCCACGATTCAATCAGATCATCATTGCCGTCCAGCACTACGGTATCAAAGCGGATTCCCGAACGAACTGGCAGACCGGCAGAGGTTAGGCTGGAGGTTAGCAGATGGGTATGCGCGGCGATACGGCGGGCGATCTGCTTCAGACCTTCCGGACCGTGATATACCGAATACATGGAAGCGATGACTGCGGGGAGCACTTGAGCCGTGCAGATATTGCTGGTCGCTTTGTCGCGTCGGATATGTTGTTCCCGGGTTTGAAGTGAAAGCCGGCAGGCGGGTTGGCCGGCCGCATCTTTGGAGACACCGATGAGGCGGCCCGGCATAACTCGTTTGTAGGCGTCTCGGGTGGCTAAGTAGGCTGCGTGGGGACCTCCCCAACCAAGCGGTAGTCCAAATCTTTGGCTGCTTCCGACCACCACATCAGCACCAAAGTGGCCGGGTGGCCTCAGCCAGGCCAGTGCCAACAAATCAGCAGCGACAATGAAAAGAATTCCTTTTTCCTTTAGTCCCGCGGAGAGAGAGTCCAGTGAGCGGATTTCACCCAGGGTGTCCGGGTATTGGGCCAGCACCGCAAAAAAAGAAGAATCCAAAGCGTCTTCTTCATTGAAGATCGTGACCACTTCTATGCCCAATACCTCCATGCGCGTATGAACCACATGACGCGTTTGGGGATGACAATGGGAAAAGACCGCCACCTTTTTTTTCTGAGGATCCTTATTCAGCGCATAGCACATACCCACTGCTTCTGCGGATGCGGTGGCCTCATCCAACAAGGAAGCGTTCGCGATCTCCATGCCCGTAAGATCGGCCACCAAGGTTTGGAAATTCAGCAGAGCTTCCATGCGACCCTGAGAGATCTCGGCCTGATACGGGGTATAGGCCGTATACCATCCGGGGTTCTCTAAAACATTACGTTGGATGACCGGTGGAAGAATCGTGGCATAGTAACCACACCCGATCAGTGATCGAAGCACGCGGTTTTTCCCGGCCAGCGCCCGCAGGTGAGATAATGACTGGCCTTCGGTCAGCGGATAAAGATCCGACAACGGAGTAGAAACACGGATCGGCTCAGGAATAATTTCTTCAGATAGTGAATCAAGGGTGGAAGCTCCGATGGTCGCAAGCATCGAAGCGACTTCCTCAGAACGGGGACCTAAATGGCGGGAGGTGAAACAGTCGGGATGAGAAAGATCGTTCATCAAATTGATTTAAGCCTTTCTTACAAGAGTTCAAGCATGGGAGCGGAAAAAATCTCCCAGCAGACGAGCCCCACGCTGTAAATCCTCCATCGATGCGCGGGCGGCGTTGAGACGCATACGGGGTGTGGCGGGTGCCTGCGTCAGGAAGGCGGCACCATCAGCCACCTGAACACCCAGAGGCAGAACATTGGCTGCGCCCAGCCAACGCGGATCCGGTGAGGGGAGTTCTACCCAAAGCAGAAAACCGCCTTCCGGATTGGTGCACGTGGTGCCCGGTGGAAAGTGTTTCAAGACTTCTTGGCGCAAAAAATGGCGTCGTTCACGACACGTTGCGGTGAGTGATTTGAGGTGGGATTCAAAGGCCCCCATGACAAAGAAGGCATGAAGGATCTTCTCCGCCAAGGTGCTGCCATGCATGGTTTCCAAGCATCGATGATTTGCGGCTTCTTCCCACCTCTTGCCGGGTAGCATGTAACCCACCCTCAGACCGGGTGCCACAGATTTGCAGTAACTGGATACCATCGTCACGCCGGATCCATCATCCCATGAGCGGAGCGGTGGAAGTGCCCCGTCATCGCGCAGTTCGGCGTAAATATCGTCTTCAATAATGTGCACCCCATAGCGTCGACACTGGTCGACCAGTATAGGGCGTTGGGCCAGAGGGATGGTGGCGCCACTGGGATTCGATAAAGAAGAGCAAACCACGAGGCATTTTGGGCGGTGTTGTTTGAGTAAGGGATCGAGGGCTGAAGGGAGGATGCCGCACTGTGTGTCAGTGGGAACAGGCAGGACGCGGGCGCCGAGATCATAGATTTGCTCCAGTAGATTGTAGTAACACGGGCTTTCGACAGCCACGCAATCGCCTGGCTGGATAATGAGGCGGAGGGCGAGCCGGAGGGCTTGGGTGCAACCTGTAGTCAGCAACACGTCATCCGCGCCACCGGGTAGCTGAACACCTCGGCTGGCGAGTCGATGTGCCAAGAGTTCACGCAACGCGTGATCACCCTCGGGTGCCTGATAGGCGTAGCAACCACCCGAGGATGATTTCAAAGCTTGATGGTAGGCTTGGGTGAGGGCGTCAGTGGGGAGCAGGGCGGGATCAGGCACTCCTGCTGCCAAGTTGATCATGTGGGGATCGCCGATTTGGCGCATGAAGTCGAGCAGTCTTAGCGTTGGACGGAAAAAGCCGGGTCGGACTTCAGGTTGTCTTTCAGAGGTTAAGGTCATGGAAGGTGAGGGCAAGTAGCGGGCGCAGTTTCAGATCCGTTGGCCCTTTTCAATCAACCAAAACCGCTTCGTCGAGGAGGTCATCGAAGCGCACGTTGAAAAGCAGCCACTCTCCTGGTCGATCCTGACGGTAGATGAATTGCCAGCGCATCGGTTCGGCTTCGTGATAAGCAAAATAGGTGAGCAGGATGTAACGGCTACCCAGAGCGGTGCGGTCAAACAGTTCGTAAGCTTTGAGATCACCAAAATTTTCCAGTGCCGTATCTACCATTTTGATCGAGTCCTCAAGGCTATTCTCGTATCCCGGAACGGCTGAGCCGCTCAACAGCTCACTCATCGCCGCACGCGACCGTTGGCTCTGGATGTTGACAAAGAATTTTTCTATAGAAAGTTGGATTTCTGCTGGAGGTGGCTGAGGGTTGGCTTGTCGGGGAAGGTGGTTACGGTAGTCGTCCACTTTAATGTTGGCCAATACCCAGTCGGTGCCTCCGGTGGAGTAAAAGTAGAAACGCCACCGGAGAAGTTTTTTTGGCATTTCGGTTTGATACGAGATCACCAGAGATTTCTCTCCGAAACGTTGAACCCCGGTGAATTCGTGCTGGGTGTAGGCACCGAAGGCCTCAACAGACCCTTTGGAGGTGGCCGTAATTTGATCAATGACCTCGCGTTTGTCTTGAAAAGACGTCCCTTGAAAAAGGGTGAAGAATGCGGTTTCCGGAGTATCGCGCAGCAGTTTGGCAAAAAAACCTTCAAGCCTGCCGGTTATATCAGCCGGGATATCGTTTTGCCTAGAATCGCGTAGTGTGGCTACGGCGGCATCGCGCAGGGGTATATTCTGACCAAGGGTCAGCGGTGGAGTCAGAGCTGTAAGAGTTGTCAGAATCAGAGGCACATAGAGGCCGGATCGTGACAACTGTGAAAGCCACTTCATTGGGAGAGTAGCTTTCTGAGCTGCGCTTTACTCTGATGAATCAATGGCAATCCATGGGCCATCAAAACAGTTTCGAAAGGAAGATTGAGCAGCGTAGCCAAGGACAGAATCATTTTTTTAGATTCGGTGCGATATTTTTCAGGGAGAAGTTGCAGTCCGGTCGAAGGCAGGTTGATCACCGCATCGCCTAGAATCAGCAGATGGGCCGATGGGCTAAACAGGGCCAGTTCACCTGGGCCCCCACCTGGAGAGGGAATCGGTTTGAGTCCTTGTAACTGAACCTGACCGTCCAGAATGATGTCCGGTTTACGGCTTAATTCACGCGCCGCTTCGGCCGAGGAAGCGATGGGGAGACTGAATTCCTCGGCGAATCGTTGGGAATCGCGTTCGTGATTTCCGTTGGTCAATATGATCAGATTGGGCGTTCCGAGTGGGCTGATTTTTCTCCAGACGGATTGGTTTTTCGGAATGACCGGATCAATCAAGACCAACTGTTGCTGAAAGACGTGGGCATGACTGAAAAGATGAGTTTTACACTCCTCTGAGTAAACCGACCAACTCACAATGCCCGGTGCGATTTTCAGGAACTCGGGGCAGTTATCCTTATCTTCCATGGCCATGCTTCAACCCCTCAGGCTTGTAGCAATTTTTGGTATCGCGCAGCATCTATTAACTTAGCGGATTGTTCCGGAGATGAGAGTTTAACTTTAAAGAGCCATCCCTCCTCAAAGGGTGATTGGTTAACTAAGGCCGGATTATCGGCAAGAGCCGAATTGACCTCCACCACTTCCCCAGACATCGGCGCGTATATATCCGAGGCCGCCTTGACACTTTCAACAACCGCCACCGCCTCGCCAGCCTCTACTAATCGCCCGATCACCGGTAATTCCACGTAAACCACATCACTGAGTTCATTCTGAGCGTGATCGGTAATGCCCACGACTCCGGTTTCAGGGTTAATCCATTCGTGTGATTCTAGGTAAAGGTAATGTTCGGGAAGGTTCATGCGTTTCTTTTATAAAGGGGTTTTTTCTTGAGACGACCAGAGTAAGATTTTCCACGGATATCCATGGTAAAGGATTGTTCAGGTTGCGCTACGGAAGTGGGCACCAAAGCCAAGCCGATTCCTTGATCTAGAGTGGGAGTGATTGCTCCACTGGTCACTTTTCCCACTACCTTGCCGTCGATCTGTAATTCGTAATCATGGCGCGGAGGCGGTGTTTTCCCGTCCATGACAAAGGCCATCAGTTTACGCTCAACACCTTGTTCCAGGGTTTTGCGCAGGACGTGACTACCGATGAATTTTTCAGGTTTATCAAAGCTGACAAAGCTGCGCAGGCCCGCTTCCAGTGGGTTGATCTCAGGGGAGAGGTCATTTCCGTTAAGCGGCAGGCCTGCTTCGAGCCGCAGGGTATCGCGCGCTCCCAAACCGGCAGGCAACCCATCTAACGCCGGTAAACGCTTCATCAACATATCCCACACCTGGGTCGCGGCCTCAGCCGTAAAAAACAACTCGAATCCATCTTCGCCAGTGTAACCCGTGCGGGCGATCCAAAGCGGGGGATTCGATTCTTCCCAATAGGTTATCCTATTACGCCGAGGAAGGATCGATTGCTGGGGAAACACTTTTTCAATCAAATGCTCACTCAGTGGTCCTTGGACGGCCAAAGCGGCCATCGATTCCCCTATGTTTTCCATTGCCACCCCTTGGGGTAAATGCTCTTGAAGCCAGCTCCAGTCCTTCGAGCTCTGGGATGCATTCACCACCAGCATGAATTTCTGCTCAGTAAGCCGGTAGAGGATCAAATCGTCGATCACTCCACCTCGCTCATTTAACATCAATGTATATTGACCTTCTCCGATGGCGATGGTGCGGACATCGTTGGTTAGCAACGTGTTTAAACCGCTTTCCGCTTTGGCCCCCGTCACGGTGAAAATCCCCATGTGGCTGATATCAAAAACCCCGACGTGTTTGCGCACCGCGTGGTGTTCAGCCTGTATTCCCTGATAGTAGACGGGCATCAGCCAGCCGGAAAATGAAATCATTCGGGCTTCCAGCTTCTCGTGGCAGAGATGGAAGGGCGACTTGGACTCCTGAGTTTTGCTGGCCATGTAGGAAATGATTAACTTAGAAGTGGGAGGTATTCTGTCAATCCTCGGTGGAGCCGGTTACCGGTTTGCCGCTGCGTTGAACGGCTCTCCAAAAGCGCCTTTTATGAAGGATGAACCCCGACATCAGCAACGCCAAGCCCGCCAACAACTGCATCATACGTGGACGTCCCCAGCCGGGAGTGGGATCTATTTTTAACACATCCGCGAAAACCACCAAAAAGGTGATGGTGGCTCCCGCCATCAGCACCAGAGCGCGTGCGATCATCATGATGGTGATTTCCATCGGAGATATCATGCTATAACCATAGCTTCGCACGAACCAGTTTTTCATTTTGCGGCTTTTGAGCACAAAACTTGCCGCCAGCAGACTCAATCCTACGAACAGGTGGATGGTGCGATCCGCACTCCAGCCGGGAGTCGGGTCGGTTTTCAGCACATCGGCAAGAATAACCAGTAGAATGGTGATGATACCAGCGATGAACAGCAACAAACGAGAAACGTTGAGGACAAATCCTTGAGCGTTTCGAAGGTGCCAGGCTCCCACATAATTCACCACCCAGCGCTGCAACGGTTTGCTGTGCAGTAAGTAGGTAGCCAGAAGCAGGCTCAGTCCCGAGGCCAGTTGTAACGCCCGCATCTTGCCAAACCCCGGAGTGGGATCAATGCCCAGCCAATCCGCAGTGATCACTACCAAACAAATCGACAAGCCAACACAAAACATCACCGCCTGACTTAAAGATAAGGTGATCAGGGACCAGGGTGCCATAGCCCGAAAGGCAAAACTGCGCATCAGCCAAATCTGAATAGGCCGCATAAATAAAATGATGCTCACCAGCAGGAAGTTGAACCCTAGGATCACCGCCACCACGCGGGTTACGGGCCAACCTTCAAACGTGCCCGGTGAAAAATGATTGGCGGCCAAACCAATGGTCAGAATTAAAAAACCCACCAACCCAAGAACCACCCGTGCTATCCAATAAGCATAGTTGATAGGCTGCGTCATGGAGTCCCAAGCTAGCTGGAGAGTATCAACATTCAAGTGCTCATTCAGCCCGATTTCGACTTCCTAGGTTTGACAGGGTGGGACGGTTTCAAAATGCTGCAAAGCAGCAAATCTTTGCATTGTGAAGCGCCCAGTTTTTGATAAGATGTCAAATTCTATGGACAGGTGGCAGAGTGGTCGATCGCGGCGGTCTTGAAAACCGCTGGGCCGCAAGGTCCCGTGGGTTCGAATCCCACCCTGTCCGAACTTGAGTGAGGCAGCGACTCTTTGCGGAGTGACTTTATTCTGTCTTGTTTACGTCCCGCCAAGTCTTTTACCTGAATCCGAGGAAATCCGGCTTTGCAGTCCGTAGGCGCAAGTGATACGTTGCTGTGATGCAGTGTACGTTTTGTAAAGGTCAGGAGGCCACATGTCATTTGACCAAGATCGTTGACGGGAAAGTCATCGAAGTTCACGTTTGCGCCAAATGTATCCCCGAGATCAATCAGGAAAACTTGCTGGATTTTGATATCTGGGATGCCGTGGCCCAACTCGCCCAGAAAAAAGGCATGGAAGATCCCTCTCAAATGGTCGAAAGCCACCACCCGGAAGAGATTTCCGCCAAATCGTTTCTTTTAGCAGAGGGTAGTGATGCCACGTGCCCCGCGTGCGGCTTCTCCGCCGAGCAGTTGCGCAAAATTGGCCGGCTCGGTTGCCCGGAATGCTACGGCGTTTTTTCCGAAATGCTGGAGGACGTCATCCATGATTGTCAGAAGGGCGATGTCCACACCGGGAAAGTTCCTAAACAACTGGTGGGAGTTAAAATTAAGCACCTCGAGGATGCGCTGCGTCACGCCATCTTTGAAGAACGCTTCGAGGAAGCGGCGCAAATCCGTGATCGTATCAAATCGATCGCACAGACCTGAGGCGGTTTTTTCGAATGAAGGTTCGTTCCACCCGATCTATTTGGAAAGCCCTTAATGATCCGACCCGGGTGCGGCTGTTGGCCCTCCTGCAAGAATCGGATCTCTCGGTGACCGAAATCCGGCAAATCACACTCTTGTCGCAGTCCTTGATCTCAGCGCATCTGGCGGTGTTGAGGAATGAAGCACTTGTTACCACTCGCAAGGAAGGCAAGTCCATCTACTACGAAGCCGATCTGGAAGTGCCCGCTGAAGTGCGGGTGATCGTGGACGCTGCACTGAAGACCCTGAGTGAAATCTCTGAGTCGAACCGTGATCAGGAGGAACTGAAAAACGCCCTGCGTCAGCGGCGGGAAGCCACTCAGCAATATTTCAACCGCATTGCGGGCAAGCTGGGAAAAGCCTATTGTCCCGGGCGCACTTGGTCTGCAGTGGGGCCCATGCTGGCGCATCTTATTGGCGATGTCGAGGTGGCGGATTTGGGAGCGGGGGAAGGCTGGCTATCACTCCTTTTAGCACAAAGGGCTCGGCGGGTCATCGCCGTCGATAACGCGCCTAAGATGGTGGAATTTGGGCAGGAGCAGGTGCGAGCGCATGGTATTGATAATGTGGAGTTTCGTTTGGGTAACTTGGAAGATCCACCGGTGGAGCCGTCCTCCATGGATGTCGTGGTTTACAGTCAGGCATTGCATCATGTTGACGACCCCGGCGCGGCCTTGTTACGGGGGGCGGTGCTCTTGCGCCCGGGCGGTATTTTAGCGGTGTTGGATTTACAGCAGCACCGGCAGGACAAAGCGCGTGAAATGTATCATGACCGCTGGTTGGGGTTTGCTGAAAGTGATTTGCGCTCCTGGTTCAAAGCGGCTGGATTACAGAAAGTCTTGTTGCAAAAACTGGAGCCCGACCCTCATGATCCCGCTTACATTCCCATTCTGGCTAGCGGGCGGAAGCGCTGACTTTCTGCATCATCGGCAATAGTTCTTTTGTATATAAAAAAGAGGGCACTTGGCGTCGGAGACAGTTTCTGCGCTCCACATGAACAGTATCCTGCATTAAAGATTCTGCGGCACTCACGGCTTCTTTGGGTGTGGATACCTTGAGGACATGGCTGAGGGGCCAGCCCTGAACATCGGCATCCAACGTGCTCCAACATGGAATGCGGTGAAGCAGTGCTTCGATCGCCGGAAGGCCAAATCCTTCATATCCCGACGTGAAAAGCACCACATCGGCAAAGTTGAACATTTGCTGCCAGGCCACGAGAGGATCCTGGAAAACCTTAGCCAGCAGGCAGGAGTGTTCCTCCAGGCCCATCATGGGTGCCAGAGATTCAATGTAACTACGGTATTGGTGGTTGGCGGGTTGATAGGGATCTGGAGCTCCGGAAACCACTAACAGCGCATCCAAGCCCGACTTTCGGATCGCGGTGGTCATCTCGTAGGCCAGATCGATCTTTTTGCGCTGCATGATCTTGGTGGGGTAATACAAAACCAGATCACGATCCAACAGCCGCCACGGCTCCATACGCGGGAGAAACCAAGGATCCGTGCCAAAGGCGTCCTGCCAATCCACAGTAGGTTCGATGCGGTGCAGTCGCTCGACAGGAACCTTGAGGATTTCATTGAGTTCCGATTGTCGGCGACGTGATACGGCCACGTAGTGCGCGGAAGGATGCAGTGTCTTCAACATAGACCACGGATGGTGGTCGGCCAACGGCAGCGCATGGCTGTGATTGCTCGGGGCGAAGTCGTGCGCCCAGACCACCAAGGGATGTGCTTCCCCCAGTTCCCACACCGCGCGGGTCAGGGATAAATTATAGGGAGTCGTCAGTGCCCCGTGATCCATAACCAAATCAGCCCAGGAAAAATGAGGCTTGAGCAACTCGGTCAGTCGCGCGGTAAATTCATGAAAGTGAGCATCAGTTTGTCCATGATCCACCGCTCGCTTGACGGTCTGATTCAACTCGAAATCCGGATGTAAGGCTTCTAAGCAGAGCACTTCATAGCTCTCGGAGGAAGCTTCACCGCTTCCTGTCAGCACGCGCACCTGATGACCGTGAGTGCTGAGCAGTGTCGCTTGTTGTTTCATGGTGGATTCCGCCCCTCCGGCATGGGGCCAGAACGTCGGGTGAAGCAGGACTACTTTCATCGAGGGCGCGACTATATAGCCGTGGCGCAATCGACCCAAGGTAAAAAAATAACTCCCCAGCAGAGGTTGGATGGGGTTGACTGGAAAGATGTCCGAAAAAGGTGCCGCTCTCTCCGATCCATGGGTGGACGATTTTTTGCAGTATCTGGATTCGGGCCGGGGCTATTCAAAAAAGACGGTGCGTAACTACGCCCATGCTCTGCGGATTTTCTCGGCTGGATCACGCCGCGATTGGTCGGCGTTGGTGGCGGATGATTTCCGCCGCCACCTGCATGCCCTGAGTGTATCGCGCAAGCAGGGAACCGCCACGGTGCGACTGCAGTTCTCAGCCCTCAGATCCTTTTACCGCTATCTTCAGCGCCGGGGTAGAGTGAAAAATAATCCTATTCTGGAAATCCGCCTTCCTTCTCCCGCGCGCAAATTACCGAGGTTTTTTAGTGAAGAGCAAGTCACCGCTTTTCTGGAAGCTCCCTTGGAGATGTGTCGTCAGCTCGATGAAAGAAATTCCTCCGCAGCGCGGGGTCCCGGTCGCAGAATGGAACGCTGGCAGCTCCTGCGCGATGCCGCGATTCTAGAGGTGTTTTACAGCACCGGGATGCGTATTCAAGAATTGGTGGGCATGAATCATGATGATGTGGATAGTCAACACGGAGTGGTGCGGGTTATGGGGAAGGGGGGCAAGGAGCGCATGGCGGTATTGGGTCGCCCAGCGCTTTCGGCGTATGTGAGGTATCGTTCCGAACTAGCTGGTCTGCCTTGGTTCCGTGTAGCGGTGGCGGCTTTTGTGGGTGGGGGAGGTAAACGGTTGACCGCGCGTAGTATTCAGCAGCGGTTCAAGGTTTACCTCGCACGCGCTGGCTTGGATCCGGCCTTGTCGCCGCATAAACTCCGCCATACCTTTGCCACGCATATGTTGGATCATGGAGCCGATTTAAGAAACGTTCAGGAACTGCTGGGGCATGCCCAACTGAGCACCACCCAAATTTACGCTCAACTCACTCCCGAACGGATGCGTCGCAGTTACGATGCATCCCACCCCATGGCTCACGGTTCATGAGGCTCTTTCTTTTTTTCTATAATCTGCTTTTTGTGCCGGTTTTTCTGGTGCTGGCACCGACCTATCTCCTGCGCATGTGGAGAAGGGGACACTCCACCTTCCAGTGGCGTGAGCGCTTCGGTATTCTCGATGCAGAGAAGATACGTCGCATTCAAAACAGGGGCCGTCCGGTTCTGATTCAAGCGGTTAGTGTGGGTGAAGTAAAACTGGCAGCCACACTCATCGGAGAACTGCGCCAACGCCGCCCTCAGTGTCCCGTAGTCATTTCCACCACCACCATCACCGGACGGCGACTAGCCGAATCGCTCGATATCTCCGGTTGTGAAGTGGTGTTTCATGCGCTGGATATGCCGAGCTGTGTGAAGCGTTTAATGACAGCACTTCAGCCTCGCATGGTGTTGTTGATGGAACAGGAGTTATGGCCTAATCAGTTGGCATGGTGCAGACGCCATCGTGTTCCCGTATGGTTGATCAATGCGCGACTTTCCCTCCGCAGTGCCACCCGGTTCAGGCGGTTTTCCCGTTGGCTGTCGCCTGTTTTGGAAAGCCTGGATTTTGTGGGGGTGCAATCCGAGCGGGCGGTGGAAAACTTCGTTCGCGCGGGGTTTCCGGCTCATGCCATTTTTCCGGTAGGCAGCATGAAATATGACGTGGTGGAAGAGGCCCCATCTGGGTTAGTTCCCTCATGGTGGAAACAAACCGGCTGGCTACCTGAGGATAAAGTGGTGGTCTGCGGCAGCACGCATCCCGGAGAAGAAGCGTGGCTATATCACGCGGCGCGCGGGGCGGTGCCGGGACTTAAGTGGGTGATGGTGCCCCGTCATGCCGAGCGCGCGGTAGCGGTTTGTGCGGAGTTCCGCTCGCAAGGGGTAGCGGCGGTTTTGAAATCATCTATGGTATCTTCTTTGGATAGCCACGCCGATCCGTTTGAGGTTCTGGTGGTAGATACCACCGGCGAACTGGCCGGACTCTATGAGCTGGGTTGGGCCAATGTGATCGGAAAAAGCTTTTTAGGTGTGGGCGGGCAGAATTTTCTCGAAGCGGCGAGAGTGGGCCGTCCGGTGCTATTTGGTTGCGAGATGTCGAATTTTGAGGACACCGCACGAGATTTTCTGGAAAGCGGTGCAGCCATTGAAGTGTCCGATGCGGCTGATTTTAAAAACTGGCTCAAGCGCCTCGCGGAGCATCCGGAAGAAGCCGAAACGTTTGGCAAGCGAGCACGGAACGTGTTTCTGGAAAGGCGTGGGGCGACACGCAGACAGGCGGGAATGGTGGCGGGTGCTTTAGCGGCCAGCGAAGATTGCATGACACGTGCAAACTGATATCAGACCCTGAGCGCACCCTGAGTGCACCCTAGTGGGTTCGAACCACTGACCTCTCGCGTGTGAAGCGAGCGCTCTACCACTAAGCTAAGGGTGCTAACGACAAGATTTTATAAAAGCAAATGCCTGACTGCGAAGCAAGCCCGATTTACTGGAGCAGCCCAGAGCGATCCGTAAGGGTATTAGCTGATGCTTTATTTTGCTGACATCCCAAGTAGTGGATGTTATTTTCGCACTTCTATGAAAACCCCTCTTGCGCTGGCACTCTCTATCCTCATCTCACTTGGTAGTTTTACCATTCAAGCTCAGGAAGCTCCCGCCGAGAAGCCCGCGAAACCGGCTGCTGCTGGAGAGGCTGCTCCAAAGCCCCAACTGACTCCCGAACAAAAAGAGGCCTTGGCTCCCATCGAAGGCGAAATCAAAGCCCTGCAACAACAGCTCAAGGATAAACGAGCCGCCATCAAACAGGCCAAACAAGCCGACCCTAATGCCGACCTCACCGCCCTTAACGCGGAGAGCAAAGCAGTCAATGACCAGCTTAAAACCAAGCGCGAGCAGTTGAATGCTAAGAAAAAGGAACTAGGCATCCCCGTTCCGGAAAAAAAACCCAAGCCTGAAAAAACCGAGAAAGTAGAGAAAACGGAAAAATCTCAGAAGAGCGAAACTGCTGAGAAAACAGAGAAGACCGAATCGACCGAAAAACCGAAAAAACCCAAGGCTGAAAAGTTAGCTCAGGACGATGCGGCTAAACCCGACGCGCCTGAGAAAAAGAAGGATGCCCCCGCCAAACCCAAAGCTGATAGCACTCCGCTGGTGAAGTATCCCGGCAGCTTGGAACTCAAAAACGGCACCGTTCTCGACAAGGTGACTGTGCACAGCATTTCAAAAAATAAAATCACCTTAAGCCATGCTCGCGGCTCTAACCAGGAAATCGCCACGAGCGACCTCACCCCTGAAAGCCGTAAAAAGCTGAAGCTCTAAATCAACGTCCCATATTCCCCGGAACGCGGTAACGTCTCGGCTTTAGAACCTTGCTTAGATTTTATGTTCATCCATCGGCCGTAAATTTCGTTTGGAGATAGCTTTTTCCCGTTTTTCTTTTCTTCAAGTGCGAGATCTCGAAGCCATAAGCATCCGCAGGTCTCCAAGTGCTCATCCCACTGGCTGTCCATGGTATCCTGAAGTGTGAAGCTTCCGCCACCACTGACGTGTCCAATCCCTTCACTGAATCCTATCGGGCGAGTTGGAGTATCAAAACAAAGCATCACATGGAATGGCCAATTCGGTCGATCGGGCACCTTCCTTTCCCCTTCGCCAATGTAAATAAAGTCAGCCATTTTTTTTGAGATGAATGAAAGGAAAGAGCTTGGTCGTTTGAAACGCCGTGAATGGCATCATGTCATCGTGCGTTGTTGATGCACGTCCGGCCCGCGACGGGCCATAAAAATCAACAAAAGCGCCCAGGCACTATTGGCAAATAGAAACAGAGGAAAGCGGAGCGGCGCCGGAAGGCTGTAAACGCAGGCCAACACCGGAATCCAAAAGAAGCTGCCACTCACAACAATGGGCAACACCGTTTGAACATACCATGTCAGAGACCAGAGCCGAACCACATCAAACACCCGATAACTGTGCCGACGCCATGCGAACCATGAGACAGCCAGCGGTGCCGCCACGAGCAGAGTGTACACATATTGATCGAAGAGAATTTTATAAACAACGATCCGCCAATGATCACTGGGCCCGAAGACCACATCTTGGAATGTGTATAAAAAATCCACCATGACCCCAAAGAGCGCATAAAGAAGGACAACATGAAAAAAATCCCCCCATGTCGGTGCGGCCAAACCTGCTGGCCGGAGTTTCAGCTTAAGCAACTCGGGAATAAGCGCTCCAGAAATCACCGTAGAGATGATGACAAATGGAATGCCTGCCTCCTCTTTCCAAAGCGATAGCGCTTCAGAAATCCGGCGGATGGGTTCGGCGGTGAAATAGCCCCAAGCGTAAAGTGCGGCCAGCCCCTGCAACAACACAATCCCTTTCCAATATGTCCGGAACGCGATCCAGCCCGGCATGAGCAGAGTTTTGAGAAGCGTGCGGGGCATAGGGGAAGATGGGGCGTTCAAGAGGCGAAAGGAAGAAAAACTGTTTAGTAGTATCTTTGATGCCTATTTGTTGTCTCGACTAGCGGAAATCCGTAATTTACATTTTTACATATGGAATCAACCATCACCTCGACTGAGGCCGCACGCCATTTGGGTGATATTCTGGCCCGGGTCAAGCATGCCGGCGAAAGCTTTATCGTGACCAAAAGCGACAAGCCCCTAGCCCGGCTCGGGCCGGTCGGGTGTTCCTCGCGCGCAACCGGAGCCGAAATCATGAAAGCTCTTGAGAGCCTCCCTCACGACCCGGATTTTGCCGATGACCTGGAGAAGGTAGGCCGCATGGATCGAATCCCAGAGAATCCATGGGCCTGATCTTGGACACTTCGGCGTTGGTTGCCTTGGAACGTTCCGTGGGTACCTCCACACCGCTTTCCCTCGATGCGGCAGAGACCTATGCCCTGCCGGCCATCGTATGGGCCGAGGCGTTGGTTGCTGTGCGGTTCGCTGCAGATGCGGCGCGTGCAGCGCGGCGACTCGCCCGACTGGAGGCCATTCGCAGACTGACCGGTGTGGAGGACTTCACCCCATTGGTTGCCGAACACTATGCCGACATCTTCTTCGAACTCACACAGTGCGGTTCCCTGATCCCGCAAAACGACATCGCTGTCTCCGCCACCGCCCGCGCTCTTGGCTTTGGTGTCCTGGTCGGCCCCTCAGACGAAGCGCATTTTCGCAAAGTCCTTGGTATCGACGTCCGCGTTTTGCAGGGGCCGCAATATTCGTCCTCAGAGGCCACCCTCGATTGAGCACACCACTATGGATCAGTTATCCGCGCCAGCCATTCCCATCGCGCCAGATTGGATGCACATATCGATCACTTGCCAGCCTCAATAGCCAGTGATGTTCTTCCGGAACGCCCTGGCAAACATCCATTGTCTGAGTAAGGACGGGGCATGGAATTGTATCGAAGAACTCATCATCTTTTTTCGAGATCCAAGGCGCCGGAACCGTAGAAATAAGGTGGGCACTGGAACTTGGCTTTGCCAGCGTCGTAGACGCCATGGTTCAGCAGTAGTGCGCTACACGGGCTGCTCTACAAGAATGGAATGCGGAATAGGCAGGTTTGCCTAGCGCGGCTTTGTTCAGCGAATGGTAATGTCCCGCCGTTTTAGCACCTTTGATCCCTGTCCGCTCACGTAACGGATTTCGGCAGCTCCGGAGGTTTCAGGTGCGGCGATCGACAAGGGTGAACCTGCCGAGGTATTCGCGTAAGCTTTGTATTGGCCCTCGGGAGTTTCTTTCGGGACGATGGTGATGTAATCGCCTTTATTGTTGGGTCCTGTCCATTCAATCGAAACATTGGATTTGGCCTCGGCATGGGGAGGAGCTTCAAGGTTGATTTCAGCAGCGACGATCCTGATGGGAATGCGTGCGAGAACCTGGGCTCCTTGTCCTGACATGTAGCGGATTTCGGCATCACCGGGCTCAATGAGAGCCGTGATAACCAAAGTCGATGCTTGTGAGGTGTTGGTGTAGTTACCATACGAGCCATCCGCCGCATCTTTAAGGACGATGGTAATGTAATCGCCCTGATTACCCGGCCCGCTCCATTCCACACTGAACTCGCTACCGGCAACACATTCTTCCGGGGCGGAGAGAGTGACTCCAGCGGTGGTGATTACCAAGGGGCGCCGTGCCAGCACCTTGGCTCCTTGTCCTGTCATGTAACGGAGTTCAACTTCACCGATAATCATCGGCAGTTTAAGGCTTAAGGGTGACCCTGAAGAGGTCGGGGTGTAATTCTCATATTTTCCATCTTCAGTATCCTTAGGCACCACCGTAATGTAGTCGCCCTGATTATTAGGGCCGGTCCACTCGACCGAAATGACCTTGCCTTGAATTTCTTCATCCACGGCCAGCAACGTAGCCTCAGCAGGCATCACTTGAATAACGGAACGTCCGAGAACTTTTTTCGAGCGGTGGGCCACATAACGCACCTCATACTTGCCCGCTTCGATCGGTGCGTTGAGTTGGGTAGGGTTGCCGTGTTTGATATCCTTGTAGTCGCCATATTGATCATCGGAGGCATCAGGAAGCGTGATGGTGAGATAGTCTTTCGGATTCTCCGGTCCCGTCCACTGCACGGGAAAGGTAGCACCGGCTATGACGTCCGCAGGAATCTGAATGGTAGCGGGCGTTAATATTTCTTCACGTTCCACCGCCGCAGTTATGGCCTCAGGTTCCTGATATGAGGTTGGTTTGATGGATTGGGCCGGTTCAGTGGCAACTTGGGCTTCAGGCTTGTTGCATTGTGTAAAAAATACCAGCAGTAACACGATGAGAACTAAAACAAAAACGATAACGGCAATGATGGGGCGACGTGAGGGGTTTGACATGGAATAACCTTAGGCTAACCCGCTTGCTACGACGATACAAAATGCATGACGCCGATTTAGTTAAGAATTTCCTTTAAATAAATGGCCTTCAAGTAATCCATCTCGGGCACGGTGGCCGGGTGATCCGGGGCATGGCCGGTGATTTCCAGTTCTTTGAAGCGTCGTCCGCTTTTTTGGTAGGCCGCCCTGACGGCTTCGACAAATTCGTCTTTAGAAACATGGGCGGAGCAGGAAGCACTTACCAGGATGCCGCCTTTTTCAAGGCGTTGAATGGCATCGTAGGTCAGATTTTCATAGGCTTGGATAGCCCCTTCGCGTTCCTTTTCCCGTTTGGCCAGAGAAGGGGGATCGAGAACGATCAGCCCGAACCTATCGCGGTTGTGGTGCAGCCATTCAAAGACATCGGCTTGGATTTCGACGTGAGGGGTGTTTTGGATTTCTTGGTGACTGCGGTTCAGCTCCCAATTTTGTTTGAGTTCAGCCAAGGCATGGTGGCTGATATCGACGCTGGTAACGTGCTTGGCCCTGCCACGCGCGGCGTAGAGGGAAAAGCCGCCGCTGAAGCTGAAAAGATTAAGAACTCGTTTCCCGGTGGATAAGGTTTCGACCTTGCGGCGGTTTTCGCGTTGATCGAGGAAGAAGCCGGTTTTTTGTCCTTTCAAAACGTCAGCATAAAAGTGTATCCCGGATTCGCTGAAAACGACAGGCTTTGCGATAGGTTCTCCCTGTAAAAGGTGGCCCTCATTGAGGCCGGACTTGGCAGCAGCGGATTGGATGTTACGGCTGAGGCGCAGAATGATCGAGGTGGGTTGGAATCGTTCCCAAAAAAGTTTTTGAATGACAGGAAGATGAGGGAACCAGGATGCGGTGTAGAGTTTGACGACCAGAACATCCGCATATTGATCGAGGATCAAACCCGGCCAGCAGTCGCTTTCGCCGTGGATCCAGCGCAGGCCGTTGGTGTCCGCGTCAAAGACATGCTTACGCAGAGCACAGGCTTTTTCCAGTTGTCCGAACCACCAAAGGGCATCGATTTTGACCGGTTTTCCTGAATGCACCACCCGGATGCGGATGGGGGACTCAGGGTCGTAGAGACCGATGGCTAAGAATTTGTCGTTACGGTCATAAATAACGGCTAATTCTCCGGCCTCCGCTTCGCGGTTCTGGGATTTGATGCTCTGGTCAAAAACCCAAGGGTGCCCCTGCCGGACGATGGTTTCAGCAGTCTGAGTCAAGCGAACTCTCAGAGTGCTGGGCTGGGTTTGTGGTATGGAATTCATTTCAACTGTATTAAACCTGAATAATGAGAATGGGCCAACAGAAGGAAATAAAGATCCCGCAAAAAGCAAAGCGATTCCTGATGCCTTGACATCAAAACAAGACACATCATGATGAATATATGAGGACTACACTTACTTTAGATGATGACCTCGCATCGATTCTCGATCAGGAGAGGCGAAAAAAGGGAATGTCATTTAAAGAAATCGTAAACGCTACTCTCAGACAAGGTTTGGCCCAACAACAGGCACTTCCTTCGGCTCATGGAGTGGTGACACGGCCTCACTCCTATGGGTTTAAACCCGGCATGGATCTCGATAAACTCAATCAGTTAGTGGATGAGTTGGAGACTGAGTCTTTTACCGCAGGATGGCATCAACAATAAATGATCCTTCCCGATATCAACGTGATTATTCACGCTCACAATTTGGAATCTCCCAAGCATGAGATCGCACGAGTATGGTGGGACAGCGTTTTAAAAGGCTCGGAGGGTGTAGGGTTGGCTTGGGTGACGATATTGGGTTTTATTCGAATCTCAACCCATCGAGGGATATTGAACCGGCCGATGTCGCCCGGAGATGCCTGCTCGCGCATTGATGAATGGCTCACCCTTCCTCATTTTCATATTCCGCATGCATCCACAGAACATTTTGGCCGACTGCGCTCGCATTTAGAACATCTCGGAACGGCTGGGAATCTTACTACGGACGCCCATCTGGCTACGCTGGCCATAGAACGTGGATACATCCTGTGTAGCACCGATGCCGACTTTGCCCGTTTCCCGGGATTAAAATGGATCAATCCATTGTGCGATTGAGTTGAAAACCATTTTTGTGCTAATCATTAACCTCCGCGACGAACATCCGAATTGACGGGGATGTATTGACCGTCCGAGACTGCTGGGATGAATCAGTCCATTGTGCGCGGGGGAACGATACCGGCTTTTTCTGTGGCATGCGCGGTGCTGATCGTATCGCTCGCGGGTGCCTTTGATGGATTAAACCGCAGTTTTTTCGATTTCGCCCAGCGCCAGCAAGCGGACCAATTCCACGTTCCAGAGGAGGCGGTGCTGGTACTGATCGATGAACAGGCCATGGATTATATGTCGCAAAACTATAATCAGCGCTGGCCTTGGTCGCGGGACGCCTTTGCCGCTCTTTTTCTTGCGCTTCATCAGGCGGGAGCTGAGCGGATCGTGGTGGATCTCATGTTTCTGGAGAATTCCAGCAGCGTGGAGTTGGATGATTTGTTGGGTTCTTATGCGGCTGCGATGGATGGGTTAATTCTAGCGGCTCCGCAGGGTAAACGACCGGTGTTCTGGACGACTGCCTTTTCGCAACAGCATCCTTCCCTCAAGATCGAAGAAAGAATCGGTCACGTGGACTATCAACCCGATGCGGATGGAGTCATCAGGAGCTATAAGTGGAAAGGATCCTTGGCACAGAAAGCCTCTTCGGTAGATCCCGGTAAAGATTCCGTTTTGTTGCGATGGTATGGGGGATTGAGGGAGCTTCCGCCGGCTCAGGTTTTATCGGCACGCGCGTTTATGGAAAGAGGGTATGGCCCGGAAGGCTGGCTCGCCAGGGTTTCAAAAAGTGGAGTGGATGAATACGATCCTGAACGTTTAAGGAAGGCTCTGGGAGAACAGCCACTTCCCAATCTGGATGGGGTGTTAAAAGGTAAGACTGTGTTTGTGGGCACCAACGCCGCCGGAACCTTTGATGTCAAAGCGGTTCCGGTGAGTGATCTGGAGCCGGGAGTGTTGGCTCATTTCACGGCCTGGTGCAACGCCCAACAGAAGGTATTCATTCAAGAATTTGGCCTTTTTGGCCAAAGAAATGCAGGCCAATTTTCTTTCAGTGTGTTGGCGGCTTTTGTTCTAGCAATGTCACTGACGGCTTGGGGCTGGAGCCGCGCCGATGTGCGCCTCCTCTCGTGGCTGACCTTGCTCGGGGTAACGGGACTATTGAGTATTTCGTACTTCCTTTTGCCTTTTTTCTCTTTCCCGCCCTCGACGCCGGTCGCCTCCGTCCTGATGGTTTTCGGTCTGCTGACCACCCGTCACTGGCTTGAAGAATCCCGTCGCAAAAAAGAAGTGCAGGATCTGTTCGGTTCCTATGTTTCCCCGGCGGTGGTGCAACGGTTGGTCGAACATCCCGACTCACTCAAAATGGGGGGCGAAAAAAAAGAACTCTCGGTTTATTTTTCTGATTTAGCCGGATTCACGGACATGAGCGAAACCATGCCGCCGGAAGAATTGGTAGATCTGGTTAATTTGTATTTGACCGAAATGTCTGAGTTCATATTGGAAGAACAGGGCTATCTGGATAAGTACATTGGCGATGCCATCATGGGTGTGTTCGGTGCTCCGGAGGCGTTGGAGAACCACGCGCTTTCCGCCTGCCGGGCGGCGTTGAAAAGTCGCGATCACTTGAAATTGCTGAATCAACGTATGGGCGTGCAGCACGGAAAAGAGCTTTACGCGCGCATCGGGATTAATACCGGTGAGATGATTGTCGGAAATCTCGGCTCGGTTCGTAAGCGGAATTATACCGTGGTCGGAGATGCCGTAAACCTGGCTTCCCGTCTGGAGGCGGCTAACAAAGAGTTCGGCACCACGATCCTTTTGGGGATGCGGACGGAGGAGTTGGCGCGGGATTGGATTGTGACGCGCCCGGTCGAGCTGCTGCGGGTTAAAGGCAAACAGCAACCGGTTCAGACCTATGAGCTTTTGGCCCTGAAATCGACAGCGCGTGAGCAGGATCTGGAGCTTTCTGAATGTTTTGTGCGTGGCTATCAGAGCTATCAACAACGCCGCTTCGACCAGGCCTTGCTTGATTTTGAGAAAGCTGCTTCAATCAGGGCTGACGATTTCCTGTCAAAGCTTTACGTGGAACGATGCCGCGAGTTGATCCAAAGTCCGCCAGCGGACGACTGGGATGGCGTGTTGGTCATGAAGAGGAAGTAAGAAAAAACAAAATGAAAACCAAATCATTGCTTTTAACCTTATTGTTTTGTGGAGCGGGGGTGCTGGCTGCTATGGAAGTGGGAAAGACCTACTTTTCCAAACAAGCTTCGACGCCGCTGCTTTCTGCGTCCAACCGCAGTGCTGCCCCGGTAGGAAGTGTGGAGTGGGGTAAGCCGCTGAAAGTGATTGCGGTGGACGGTCGCTGGCTTCAGGTTGCCTCCGGTAATCTTAAGGGTTGGGTTTATTCCGGGAATGTGACCAGTGAAAAGCCTCCGGCAGAAAATAAAAACGATTTTCTGCCCACCACGGCGGCCGATACATCGGCGGCGGTGGCGGCGCGACCACTCAGTGAATCTTCCAAGGACTATGCGAATCGAAAAAGCATGGGTGAGGCCGCAGCAGATATTGAATGGGCCGAGCGTCAAGCGGATGCGGTGATTAAGGCTCAGGTCGATGCCTATATGCGGGGCAAAGCTCTAGGAGAATACGGAAAATGAAAAACATTATCTGGTTAGCGTTCGGAATTTGGATGGCCGGAAGTGTCCATGCTCAGTTCGGTCTGGATAGGCTGGATCCCTACAAGATGGCGGAAGGTGCAGTCAAAGTAACCAAGGGTGCCGGTGGTGTCGGGATCCAGGAGGAAATGAGCATCGGGGGCTCCGTTGCGGTGGAGATCGCGGCAATGCATGGCGGAATTTGGAAAAATGAAGAAGCCACACGCCGCCTCAACCTGATCGGAAAGTCACTGGCTCGTTATTCAGACCGGCCGACATTGCCTTTCCGTTTTGCTATTCTCGAGAGTGAAACTGTTAATGGTTTTTCAGCTCCCGGGGGATATGTTTTCATCACCAAGGGTGCTTACCAAGCGGCGGAGAGCGATGATCAACTGGCGGGCATTCTGGCCCATGAGATCGCTCACGTCACCCGGCGTCATGCCTTGAGAATCATATCCCGCAGTGAGATGATTTCTGGCTTGGCCGATGTGGCGGCGGGAACAAGCGGGGACTATGCCCAGTATGACTTCGGCGTGGACAAAGTTTCCAATACTTTGCTTAAAACCGGTTACGATTCCGGTACCGAGTATGATGCCGACCGCATGGGGCGGGAATTAGCTGCCAACACCGGTTATGACCGTGATGGACTCCTGAAGTTTCTGCAAAAACTAGAGGCGATGGGCCTGGGTGAACGGGGAGCCTTCTCTACGCATCCGCCCTTGAAAGAGCGCATTCGACGTTTAGGCGGAAGTTAATACCGATCAGGTTGAATCTTGACATGGCCAACTAAGTTGGCCATGTTGTAAGCATGTCCTCTATGACCGTAGCTGAATTCAAAGACAAGCTTTCCGAGGCTTTGTCACGGGTTGAATCCGGCGAAGAGATTACCATCTATCGCCGCCAACATCCCATTGCTTTGCTGCGCGCGATCAGCAAAACATCTACGCCACAGAGTTGGTCGGAAGTCAAAGGCTGGCTGGACAATAATGAAGTCGACGAATTGGAAAAAAGTACGCGCAGGCTACGAACGTTCTCTGCACGGAATCCCTTTCAGTCCTAGTTCTACACCATTTAATCTGCGGATGTTCCTCCTCGACACCAACATCCTTAGCGAAATGGTTCGAAAGAAACCCAATGCTAAGGTGAGAAACCAGTTGATCCATACTTCCGTCGAAGACTGTTATTCTAGTGTTATCAGCCGCTACGAGTTACGTTATGGGGCTCTTCTTCGTGAGGATGGGCCTTTGTTCTGGAAAAAACTTCAATCTGAAATTTTGAGTTTGCCTACGTGGCTCCCCGTATCGGTGCCGGTGGCTGATTGTGCGGCCTCACTAGCGGCGGAACTGGAGCGTAAAGGACAACATCTGGACACCCATGATTTGCTCATCGCGGCCACAGCCATGGAACACAATCTGACCCTGATCACACGAAACACGAAGCACTTCCAACGAGTTACCAGTCTTCGACTAGAAAACTGGTTTGTTTAACCGGCTCATTTTTCTGTTGTAGAAGGCAGAAGTGTGCGGTGGTGGGTGATATCAAGGTAGAGATTATAGAGGGCGATGACCATGGGAAAGAGGTTGGAGAGGATTCCGATGGAGTCGTTTTTTCCGAAAACGAAATAGCTGAGTAGCAGCACGCTGCCACTGAGGCTCATATACCAGAAGAGGCGAGGAACCACGGGGCGGCGATGACGTCGGGAAGCGATGACTTGAACGACCCAGCGGCCAGTGAAGAGGAGCATCCCGAAGAGTCCAATGATTTTACCTGAATCCACCTGCACGGTGAAAAGCCCGAAGTCGAGCGTGGTGAGGTGGATGTTATACCAGGCGGTGAGGTGTTGGTAAAAGTTCATGGTTTAGTAAGGGGTGTGGGATGGGAAGAATCAGAAGGCCAGAAGATCTGACGGCGCAGCAGCCAGGCCACGCCAAAGAGGTCGCGCACTCCGCGGAGGGCACGACCGGTGATGGTGTATTTGGATTGGCCCGCCATCCGTGGACGGTGGTTAACGGGTTCTTCGGCAATGCGGAGGCCGGCATTTTTTAAGAAGGCGGGGAGGAAGCGGTGCAGACCGTTGAAGGGAATGAGGTAGCGGACGTGTTCACGACGCATGATTTTTAAGCTGCATCCAGTGTCGCGCACGCCGTCTTGAAGTACGAGGCGGCGGATGTGGTTGGCGGTGCGGGAGGCGAGGCGGCGGGAGAGTGTGTCACGGCGCTGGAGACGGTATCCGCAAACAAGATCGGCGTGGTCGAGGCTCTTCAGCAGGTGGGGAATGTCATGGGGGTCATTCTGGCCATCGCCATCGAGCATAATACAGATATCGCCGGTGGCGGCAGTGAGACCGTGATAGAGTGCGGCGCTCTGGCCGAGATTGTGGGGGTGGGAGATGAGGCGGACGGATGGCACAGAGGTGATGGCTGCTGCCGTGCCATCGGTGCTACCGTCGTCGACGGCGATGATTTCGGCATCTGGCAAGACAGAGAGGATTTCTATCAAAACCGCATGTGCGTTTTCTTCTTCGTTGTAGAATGGAATGATGACCGAATAGTTCACAAAGGGAAAACGTATAGGTGACGGGGGTGAAAGCGGAAGCAGGAAATAAACCGAGGGGGGAGGTGGAGGGGCTGGCGAGGGGCTTAATGGTTAGGGCTGGTCAGAAAGAGGGCAGTTGGGTTATTCTATTTGATTATGAAAGGCAAGGGTTTTGATGACGTGACACATCTGCAAGCCGAAGTAATGCGGCTTCAGCTTCAGGTGGATCATCTCATGGACAAGGTGGCGGAGCATGAGCAAACGGTAGACATTTATCAATTGATCACCCGCCACGTAGGGGATTTACTGGCGATCGTGGATCCGGAAGGACGCCGCATCTGGAATAACAGGGCGTATCGTGAGACGTTAGGATACAGCCCGGAAGAGTTGGCCCGCACCGATTCGTTTGTAGAAATTCATCCGGAGGATCGCGCTAAAGTGAAGCATGTCTTTGAGGAGAGCCTGCGTAGTGGTGCAGGTGGTGAGATGCGTTATCGGATGAAACACAAGGCGGGTCACTGGGTGCCTTTAGAATCCAAGGCGCAAGTGGTGCGTAACGAAGATGGCTCGGCACGTGCGGTGGTCATTGTAGCACGCGACATCGCAGATCGCATCCGGAGTGAAGATGAGCAGGTTAAATTGCAGAAAATGGATTCCTTGGCGGCGTTTTCCCAAAAGGTGGCGGAGCAATTCAATCAGTATATTTCAGTGATCGTAGCCAAAGTTAGCCTGGTGCGTAAGGGGTTACCGATCGATTCGGTGTCAACGATGCATCTCGTGGAAGTGATGAAGGTAGCCGATCAGGCGCAACGTTTAGTGCGGGAAATGCTGTCGATATCCAAGGGCTCGGAGACGTCGCATGACAAAGTAGATTTGCGGGAGTTACTGGCATCGTGTGTGGGCAATTCGGTGCCTATGGGTTTGGGCATTAAGCTGCAGCAACAGCTTTCTCCCCATGAAGTATGGATTTCGGCCTCGGCTTCTACTTTGGGGGAGGCACTGGCTCAACTTATAAAGAATGCGGTGGAATCAATGCCTAAAGGTGGGGTGTTGCAAATCTCTCTGGTGGTCGATAAACGGAACCGCGACTCGGCCAATTTGCAGGCAGGAACCTATGCATGTATCCGGATAAGAGATCAAGGGATCGGCATTCCTACACATATTAAGAAGCGTATCTTTGAACCGTATTACAGCACTAAAGAAGGGCATCAGGGTTTGGGGTTGTCCTCGGCGTTAGCGGCAGTGAGCGAACATGGCGGACGTATTGAGGTGGAATCCAAGCCGAGGGTAGGAACCGAGGTAACCATCTACTTACCGGTCATGGGAACTGAGCCCGCTGTGTTGAAGGAAAAACCCGTTTTGACAGGGGAACCTAAGATGGCCGCACGCAGGGTGTTGATTTTAGATGATGAGGCGTTTGTGCGGGAATTTAGCGTGGCCATGTTCCAGCAACTTGGTTTTCAAGTAACGGCGGTCGAGAGTGAAGAAGAACTAATGACTGAATTTAAAGATGCCCAACGTCGAAGGGAGGCTTACCAACTGGTGATTGCCGACATGATTTCTCCGGATGGAGAAGGTGGGGAAAAGATAGCGGTGCGGGTGCGTTCGATATCGCCATTTACCAAATTACTGGCGGTAAGCGGCCAAACAGATCACCATGTTTTATTGGATCCTAATAACTATGGATTCCATGCTGCTATGGCCAAACCGTACCGTCTTCAGCGTATTCGCGAAGTATTGGCCGAGTTGTTTCCGAGTTGAGGGGAGATCGGAAAGATGCCCAAAGTCAAAGGCCCGGATATGATGGTGTTGGAGGCGGACTCGTTATTGGCGAGTCCCTGGCTGCCCACTTCGAGAGTGATGGAGCCCTACGATTGGCAGGACGTTTTCGGTAACGGTCATCCCGTGGAAATCGATTTGGGAAGCGGTGACGGTGGATTTATTCTAGACCGGGCGAGGCGTCATCCACAGCGTAATTTCCTAGCGGTGGAGCGTCTGCTCGGAAGGGCGCGCAAAATCACTAAACGGATTGTTAGAGATGATCTGAGAAACCTGAAGGTTTTGCGGCTGGAGTCATTTTATGTGGTGAAGTGGCTTTGTCCGCCGGATTCTTTGGATGTAGTGCACATCATGTTTCCCGATCCCTGGCCGAAAAAAAGGCATCATAAGAGAAGGTTGATCCAACCGCATCTGCTTTCCGCCCTGGGTATCGCCTTGTCTTCAAGAGGGACGGTGCGTTTCAGCACGGATCATGAAGAATACAGCGAATGGGCACGTGCGGTTTGGCAGGGAAGTGCGGACTGGAAGGAATTGCCGATGTGGGATTTTGAGGAGGATGCTCCCAGTGAATTTCAGCTTTTATGGCAGAGTGAGGGCAAGTTAACTCACCGGCTACATTATCAAATCAACAGCAGTCGAGTCTTAGATGCGACTCAATCGCAAACTAACATTAATTCTACTTAATTTCGAGGATTGGCTTGCAGTCCGAACCTTCGTTAGTACAGTATCGATATGTCTGGATCGGGAGAACTCTCCTACAACTCTAAAGTCGAAGGAAATGTGGTTTTAACCACCGTGGAATCTTCGATCAACTGGATGCGTAAAAACTCATTATGGCCCATGCCTATGGGCTTAGCCTGTTGTGCGATTGAATTGATGGCATCGGCCTCATCGCGTTATGACATCGCGCGGTTTGGAGCTGAAGTGATGCGGTTTTCTCCGCGGCAGGCCGATCTGATGGTTGTAGCGGGAACCGTGACCTACAAAATGGCGTTGGCTTTAAGGCGGATTTACGATCAGATGCCGGATCCTAAGTGGGTAATCGCCATGGGTGCTTGTGCGAGCACAGGCGGGATGTATCGCAGTTACGCCGTGCTTCAGGGCGTGGATCATATTGTTCCGGTGGACGTCTATGTTTCAGGCTGCCCACCACGTCCGGAGGCCTTGCTGGAGGCGTTAATGCAGCTACAAAACAAAATTGGCGGGGAAACCTCTCTTCGCACGCTGAAGCAGGCGGAAGAGCCGCTGGCAATTTGAGAAGGGTATCCCGATGTCTTTTTTTGAATCATTAAGTCAGCAGATTCCCGCAGACATTATGTCTGGGGTGAAAATACAACCGCTCTTCCGCGGTGAGACGACCTGGGTCGTTGAAGCAGACCAACTCCATGGGCTGATGTTAGAACTTAAGAAGGCGGGCTTTGATTATTTAGTGGATGTATCGAGCGTGGATCATTTTGGGGAGCATCCTCGATTTGAAATGGTGTATGAGCTGTTCGGTTACGGTCATGAACAGCATCTGCGAATCAAGTGTCGTATCTCTGAAGATGACCCGCACATCGCTACAGTTTCGGATCTGTGGGCAACCGCGAATTGGCATGAGCGAGAGGTTTATGACATGATGGGAATCCGTTTTGACGGCCACCCGGATTTGCGGCGCATTTTGATGTGGGATGGCTATCCCTATTTTCCGTTGCGCAAGGATTTCCCTTTGGAAGGCAAAGAAACCCAGATGCCGGACATCGCCTTCACACGTCCGGCGCCGTTGGAAGGTGGGCCTTTTGTTACCTCACCCAGTGCCACCAAGGCCTATGACCGGGAACCCAGAGCCAAAGATTTTGCGCAAAGGAATTAAATCATGACCACCGCCGCCAAACTGAAAGAATTTGAATATCACGATGCGGGCTCGCGCCATGAGGCAGGAGAGTGGCAGGAGGACATGGTTCCTGAAACCCTGACTCTCAGTATGGGACCTTCCCATCCGAGCACTCATGGTGTGTTGCGAGTGGTGCTGGAGCTGGATGGTGAAGTCATCACCCGTGCAGATCCGGATATTGGCTATCTTCACCGCGGAGACGAAAAAATAGCGGAGAACATGAACTGGACGCAGTTCATTCCTTACACGGATCGTTTAGATTATCTGGCTCCGTTGGCTAACAACGTAGCGTATACGTGCGCGGTCGAAAAATTAATGGATATGGAAGTGCCGCAGAGGGCGCAAACCATTCGGGTGCTCTGTTGTGAACTGGCGCGCATTTCGGCACATCTTTTGGGTTTGGGAGCCTACACTATGGATTGCGGTGCCATGACCGTCTTTTTGTACACGTTTGAGGAGCGGGAAAAACTTTATAATCTGATCGAACTGTTAACAGGAGCCCGTTTTACCACCAGTTACACGCGCATTGGCGGATTGGCGCGGGATTTACCTGAAGGTTTTGAAGCTGGATTAAAGGCATTCTGCGACCAATTTCCAGCCCGACTGGATGAAGTGGATAAACTGCTAACACGCAATCCGATCTTCTTGGATCGAACTCGTGATGTAGGGATTATTACGAAGGCCGATGCGGTGGATTTCGGGCTGACCGGACCCAACCTCCGGGGCTCCGGAGTGGACTTCGATTTACGCAAGAAAAAGCCCTATCTTGGCTATGAGCAGTATGAATTTGAAGTTCCTTTGGGCTCGGTGGGGGACTGTTATGACCGGTATCTGGTGAGAAAGGAAGAAATGCGCCAAAGTGTGCGCATTATTGAACAAGCCCTAGCCCGCATCACTCCTGGCCCGGTGATGGTGGATGATCCCAAAAATGTTCTACCTCGCAAGGATGAAGTATTGACCAAAATGGAAGAGCTTATCCAGCACTTCATGGTGGCAACGCAGGGGCCGAGGGTGCCGGAAGGGGAGATCTATTTCGCAGCGGAAAATCCAAAAGGAGAACTTGGGTTTTATATCAACAGCAAAGGCGGAGGGGCACCTCACCGGCTGAAAATTAGGGCTCCATCCTTTGTGAATCTGGGCATCTTGCCCAAAATACTTCCCGGTCACACGGTCAGTGATGTGGTGGCCATCTTGGGAAGTCTGGATTTTGTTATGGGTGAATGTGATCGTTGAAAAAAGAATAATACTATGAAAACTACTTTGAATCTCCTGTTAGGAATCGTGCTGATGACCGCCTTTATTGCCTGCGGCAACAAACTCACTTCTGAAAACTTCACCAAAGTCAAAAACGGTATGACTGAAGAAGAAGTGCGCTCGCTGCTCGGTAAGCCCAAGGAAGTTAAAACCGGTGAAATGTTGGGCCTTTCCAGCACTACGTTCACTTACGAAGATGGGGAGACACAGGCCGTGGTTGGATTCATCAACGGCAAGGTTACCCATAAAAATGGAGCTTTCTCAAAATGAGCCACGGTGTGACACCGGAATTTAACGCCCAAGCAGACGAAATCATCACCCACTATCCGGTATCTAAGCGGAGTGCGGTGCTGCCTCTGCTTCATGTTTGGCAGGAACATTTTGGCTATATATCGGATGGGGCCATGGAGTGGATAGCCTCCAAGCTGGAGATTCAGCCGATTCACGTTTTGGAATTGGTTACCTTCTACCCCATGTTCCGCCGTGAGCCTATTGGCACGCATCATGTTAAAGTGTGCCGAACGCTCTCCTGTATGCTGGGGGGATCGGAAGCGACTCACCGTTGTTTCAAGGAACACACCGGAGCTGAGGGCGATGATCATGGCCCGATCACCAGTCCGGATGGAAAATACACGATTGAGTATGTAGAATGCATCGCATCCTGCGGCACCGCTCCGGTGGTGATGATTAACGAGGATTTTTACGAAAACGTGGATGAAGCCCGCGCCAAGGAGCTTCTCAAGAAATACAATTAATATGCCAGTTCAAGAACGACGCATCATTTTCAAGCACATCGATCAACCCGGATACACCCGGGACATTGATTGTTACCTGAAACATGGCGGCTATCAGACACTCAAAAAGTGTCTCCAGTTAGAGCCGCAACAAATCAAAGATGATGTCAAAGCCTCTCAGTTGCGGGGCAGAGGAGGAGCGGGATTTTCTTGCGGATTGAAATGGTCATTCATCGACCTCAAAAAAGTGCAGAAACCGGTTTACCTTATTTGTAATGCCGATGAGTCCGAACCCGGCACATTCAAAGATCGACAAATCATCCACAAAGATCCGCACCAGCTCATTGAGGGAATGATTATTTCCTGTTTCGCCAACCAAGTTAAACTCGCCTATATTTACATCCGTGGAGAGTTTCCTGAGGGTGCCCGCATCCTTGAGCAGGCGCTGAACGAGGCACGGCAGCAGAACTTCTTAGGACGTAATATTCAGTCCACCGGTTACGATCTGGAAATCTATGTGCACCGGGGTGCCGGAGCTTACATTTGTGGAGAAGAAACCGGATTGATCGAATCCCTTGAAGGCAAAAGACCTTATCCCCGGATTAAGCCGCCGTATTTTCCGGCAGTGTTGGGACTCTATATGTGTCCGACGATCGTCAACAACGTGGAGACCCTTTGCAATGTTCGGCACGTGATGGAGATGGGCGCTGAAACCTTTGCAAAAATAGGAACCCCTAACAACACCGGAACCCGGGTGCTTTGCGTCAGCGGTGATGTGGTTCGTCCGGGCTATTATGAATTTGAGTGCGGCGCGCTCACCATGGGTCAGTTGATCCACGAAGTGTGTGGAGGTGTCCGTAATGGAAATCGTCTCAAAGCGGTTATTCCAGGTGGTTCCTCCGCCAAGGTGTTACGGGCTGGCGAAACCTTCAAAATCAAGCAGAAGCAGGCGGATGGTTCCATGGTTGACAAAGAGATCGGCTTGGAAGATGTACCGATGGACTTTGATACCTTGGCGGCGGTGGGTTCCATGGCTGGATCGGGTGGTGTTATCGTCATGGACGACACCCGCGATGTGGTTTCATGTCTGGCCAACATTTCTGAATTTTATGCCCATGAATCCTGCGGACAATGCACCCCGTGCCGTGAAGGATCGCTCTGGATGAAAAAAATCCTTCATCGCATGGCTCATGGCGATGCACTTCCCGAAGATCCGGGATTATTAAAAAACGTAGCCGACAACATTGCTGGTAAAACGATCTGTGCTTTTGGTGAGGCCTGTTCTTGGCCGGTGCAGAGTTTTCTGGCCAAATTCCGCGACGAGTTTGATGCCAAGGCGGCACAGGGCAAGAAGCATACCCACGATGCCACATCGGTGGAAACCGTCAAAGCCGCTTGAGCATCAGCCACCTAGAAGACACCAGGCCATGAAAGCAACACAGATCAACCCCTTTAATCACGACCTGCCTGCAGCGGACACACCTTTGGTCAATGTGCACTTCAACGGTCGCTGGATCAAAGTGCCGAAGGGTACCAACGTGGTGGAAGTTACACGCACGGCGGGCGACTTTTTGCCTCACTATTGTTATCATCCCAAGCTCTCGGTATCGGGAAACTGCCGCATGTGTCTTTTTGAAATGGGTATGCCCAAGGCAGGTCCGGATCGCCAGCCCATTTTAGGAGAAGACGGGCTTCCTGCCGAAATCATGTGGATGCCAAGACCCGTGATCGGCTGCGCTACTCAAGTCACTGAGGGCATGGGAATCCGCACCGACTCGCCCATGGCGCAAGAGTGCCGCAAAGGAGTGATGGAGTTCCTTCTCATCAACCATCCTCTAGATTGTCCCATTTGTGATCAAGCGGGAGAGTGTAAGCTTCAAGAATTTTCCAGTGATTATGGGACAGGTGAAAGCCGCTTCGTGGAACAGAAAGTTAAAAAACCGAAGAATGTGGATCTCGGAGAGAGGATTGTTCTGGATGACGAGCGGTGCATTTTGTGCTCCCGCTGTGTGCGCTTTGCTAAAGAAGTGATGAACGATGATGTGCTGGGCTTTGTCAACCGAGGCAGTCACAACTCTCTGACCGCGCATCCGGGTAAGCGCTTTGACAATCCTTACTCACTCAACACGGTGGATATCTGTCCGGTAGGCGCGCTGACCAGCAAGGATTTTCGTTTCAAGATGCGCGTTTGGTTTTTAAAGGAAACTCCGAGTGTCTGCACCAGCTGCGGACGGGGATGTAATATCGAAATCGGATCCCGTCAGGATCAAATCTACCGGCTGACTCCCCGAACCAATGAGGAAGTCAATTCCCACTGGATGTGTGACTATGGGCGTCTGAATTTTCACGCCCTTCAATCGCCCGAGCGCTTGCTTCAACCTGAGGCGCGAGTCGGATCGAATCTTTTCCCTTCGGACTGGAGCGCTATTCAAGGGCAAATCAGCCGCCAGCTGTCAGAAAAGGGTGGAAGCCGCACCGCATTCCTGATTTCAGCATCGTGCACGAACGAAGAACTTTACTTGATCAAAAGTTGGGCGGAAGAGCTGGGAGTAGCACACCTGGAAGTTGTTCCACGTCAAGGTGAGGCGGATGGATTTTTGCGGGTGGCGGATGTTCACTCCAACACGAATGGTGCGCGGTTGATCGGTGTGGGCAGGGATGGAGCAGGGTTGCCCGATCTGGTTGCGGCGGTGCGCAGCGGAAAGATCGAGGCTTTAGTTTGCTGGCAAGAAGACGCCATCGCTGCCGGGTTAAACGAGGACGATTTGAAAAAGCTCAAGCTATTGGTGTCCGCGTCGGTTTTGCCTAACGTCACAACGAACCACGCCCATTTTGTTCTCCCTGTTTCGGGTTTCGCGGAAAAGCGCGGCAGCTTGATCAATGTGGACGGGAGATTGCAGCGCCTTAATCGTGCGGTGTCGGCACCCGGACAGGCCCGTGACGACTGGGAAGTCATACAAGCCATCCGCCATGCGTGCGGTGGGGGAAACAGTCTTCATTTGATCGAGGATGTCTTCAGGCAGATGACGGAAAAGGTTCCGGTGCTCTCGGGGCTTACGCTTGGAAAGATTGGCGATCAGGGTTTGGCCTTGGAATTGCAAACGGCACAGATCCCCCAAGCCGCATCCATTTAAGGAAGGAACAGGCAGTTATGATGATGTTTTCGGATCTTTTAGGAATGGCGGTGCAAACCAGCTTGATTGCCGTCCACTGTGGCGTGGTGGTGGGAATGCTCCTTTTTTTTGTTGCCTACAGCGTGGTCGCGGAACGCCGCTTCAGCGCGTGGTTCCAAGATCGTATCGGACCCAACCGTGTGGGATTGCCTTTGGGAGGTCTTAAGATAGGGGCCTTCACCATACCGAACTGGAGATTGTTGGGTTTAGGGCAGCCTATGGTGGACGGTATTAAATTTTTACTGAAGGAGGAAATCACGCCCGGACACGTCAACAAGCCCTATTATTATCTGGCACCCGCTTTGGCCATGGTGCCGGCACTGTTGACCATTACCGTGGTGCCCGTCAGCAGTGGATTCGATTTGCGCCCTTTGGGTGAACTGTTGGCGGGTTGGTTTGGGTGGGGAGCTGAGATGGTGGAAAAATTTCAACTTAACGGAGCGATCGCTGATCTGGATGTAGGCATCCTGTTTGCCTTTGCCATCATTTCGATCAGTGTTTACGGAATTGTGTTGGCGGGTTGGGCCTCCAATTCCAAATTTCCGTTTTTAGGCGGGATTCGCTCATCGGCTCAAATGATATCCTATGAGTTGACTATGGGTTTGGCAGTGGTTCCAGTGTTTTTATTAATCGGCAATTTAAATCTGGGTGAGATCGTCCGTTATCAGGCGGTTCATGGAGCACTGGCTTTTCCGCTTTCATTGAATATGAGTTGGGAGCATTGGCTCTTGGCCTTACCACTGGCTTGTTCATTTTTTCTTTTCCTGATTTCTGCGTTTGCAGAAACCAATCGGCTTCCTTTTGACATGCCTGAAGCGGAAAATGAATTGGTGGGCGGATATCACACCGAATACGGAGCCATGAAATTCGCTCTATTCTTCCTAGGTGAATATGCCGCTATGCTGGTGGCCTCCTGCTTTATTGTGACCCTTTTCCTGGGGGGGTGGAGTTTGGCGTTTATTCCATATTTAAACGGCGTAGCACCTAACGGGTTGGAAATGCCATGGTTTATGGGCTTTGCTCATGCCGGGGTCTTCATCTTGAAGATGGCGTTTTTTATGTTTCTGTTCATTTGGGTGCGCTGGACGCTGCCGCGTTTCCGTTACGACCAATTAATGGGATTGGGTTGGAAAGTATTTCTTCCTTTGGCACTGGCTAACGTTCTGCTGACAGCCTTTCTGATCATGGTTTTAGCTATCTAAAACCTGAATCTCACTTTTTACTTCTCTAAACGTAGATAATCGGTTCTAATGTGAGACCGCAAAAGGGTTGGCAGAAGGTATTTACTGATGCTAGACCCAATGGCACACAAAACATGGCAACACCGCGCACCATATTGATCGTCTTGGCCTTTTGCGCCTGTTCCACTGCCATGGCGCAGACGCCCGTTCGTACGGCTAACATTCCTGTAGAAATCACTGCGGATGGCTCCAATCGATATGCTGAAGGAATCGCCTACGCGGAAGGAAACGTAGTGGTTCGTTATGGAGCGGATGTGATTTACGCCGACCAAGTCACCTTTGACCAAGAGAAAAAAGAGGTTTCGGCACGGGGAAATGTCCGTATTTACGCCGAGGGAATTACCTATCGAGGCGATTTTTTAACCTACTCCTTAAACACGCAGCAGGTTAAATCAGAGGATTTCCGCTCAGCCATGGAGCGAGTCTACGCCTACGCCGAAAAAGTAGAATCACCGGATGAAGGACATTACGTTTTTCATAATGCGGGACTCACCACTGAAAATAGAGATGATCCGTCGTACACCATGAGGGCCAAGACTCTTGAAATCTTCGCTGACGACCGGGCCATCCTACGGAACGTTTCTATCTACATTGGCAACATCCCCGTATTCTGGTTACCGTTTGTTTCCGTTCCCTTAAACGGGGACACAGACGCATTTGATTTCACGGCGGGCTCATATAATCGCTGGGGATACTTCTTGTTAGGATCATACACTACGGCCTTGGATGATCGCTTTACTGTCACCGCACACGCCGGTTACCGCAGCAAGCGGGGAGGCGGCGGAGGTCTTGATGTGGACTTTAATCCACGTCCCGGGGATGTGGGTGAGTTCAAATCCTTTGTGACGCATGACTTTGATACGGAAAATTTGCTGGGAAGTGTAGAGCGCCCCTTCGAGCCGGATAATCCCCGTTATCGGATTGAATACAGTCACCATTACAAGCTAGCAGATGACCTCTACACCATTGCCGATATCAATGTATGGAGTGATAAATACATCACGGAGGATTTCTTCCCAGCTGAATTTAGGCAAGAGCGCGAAGCCGCCAACGTCGTTGAAGGTCTGTATTATGATGAAAATTTCACGGTTAGCTTAACGGCTGATCTACAGATCAATCACATGTTTAATGTTAGCGAGCGTGAGCCTGAATTTGCCGTTCAATTTAAAAGGCAGGACTTTTTTAAAAGCCCTCTGACGTATGAAGGATCGTTTGGCTTCGTTAACTTTAACCAGACTTTTGACAAAGAATTTCGCAAGCTCAATCCCGGCAATAATGCCTACGATTCGATTCGTTATGACATGACCCATGTGCTCATGTATCCGCGCCAATACATGCAGTGGCTTAACGTCAACCCATTCGTAGGAGTGAAAGGCAATATCTATACCAAGGATAATGCAGGAACCAGTCCCAACGACGATGTCTATCGATATGCGGTCAATGCCGGGATGGAAGTTTCCTTCAAAGTCAGCAAAACGTGGACGGACTTTACCAATCCCAATTTGGGCATTGATGGGCTGCGCCATGTCATGGAACCCTTTGTAACCGGATCGTATACGCCCGAACCTAATAAAACCGCCGAGGACTTCCGCGGATTTGACAACCGCCTTCCCAGCACCCGACTCCAACCCATCACGTGGACCGGATACAATTCGGTCGATTCCATTCATGAGTTAGGGGCGGTGCGCCACGGCATCCGCAATAAGATTCAGACCAAACGCGATGGACGCACCGTGGATTTGATTGACTGGGTGGTTTACGCTCAAGCCAATGCCATCAGGCCTGACGGTCGCACCGTGACTGGCCAACAAAGCTTCAGTGACACGGGTCTTCTGACGGATGATGTGTATTCTCATCTTTTCAGCGAAATGTCTATCAATCCACTGCCATGGCTGGACTTTGACCTTTACGTAGCGCAGTCCCTTGTCGATGAAACATTTGATGAATACGGAATCAGTCTGACTTGGCAGGTAGCTCCCGCCGTGGATTTCACGGCGAGTTTCCGCTACCTCAACAACCTCAATACTGTTCCCGGACTTTCCTTTAATGAGAGCAGTCTCTTGAGCCTTTCCAGCTTCTGGCGTCTTAACGAAAACTGGCAGATCCGCCCTTACATAGACTTCGAGGGTGATGACTCCGTAGTGGAGGAAGCAGGTATTACCCTCTATCGTGATTTCCGCGCTTGGAAAGCATCCATCACAACAGCCTATCGCGACAACCGCGGACAAGAAGATGATTTCATCCTCTATATGGCCTTGACACTCAAGGCTTTCCCCAATACAGCCCTCTCTTTCGAAAATTAACATGAAACTATCCATCATCGGTTCCGGATACGTCGGACTGGTGACCGGCACCTGCTTTGCAGAAGTCGGTCATCAAGTGGTCTGCATTGACAACAATAAGGACAAGGTCAAACAACTGCAAAACGGCCAAATCCCTATCTACGAGCCGGGTCTGGACGACTTGGTGCGAAAAAATGTCCAACTCAAGCGCCTGCGCTTTACCGACTCCATCCAGGACGGGGTGGACAACTCGGAAGTGGTATTCATCGCAGTGCCCACCCCGCCGCAAGCGGACGGGAGTGTCGATTTGAGCTACATTGAAACGGTGGCCCGTTCTATTGCTGATGTGCTCAAAGAGTATCGCGTCATCGTGGACAAAAGCACGGTGCCCGTTCGTACCGGTGAGCGTGTAGCGGAAACCATTCGTCGCTACGGTCGGGCCGGTTTGGAATTCGATGTAGTCAGTAATCCGGAATTCCTTCGCGAAGGCAGCGCGGTGGCGGATTTGATGAATCCGGATCGCATCGTCATCGGCACCAATTCCAAACGGGCCACCGGGATCATGAAAGAAATTTATGCTCCGTTCAATGCGCCCATCATGATCACCGACTTGAACAGCGCGGAATTGATCAAACACGCCTCCAACAGTTTTCTGGCTCTGAAAATCAGTTACATCAACGCGGTAGCCGCCGTCTGCGAGGCTTCCGGGGCAGATGTGGAATTAGTGGCGGAGGGCATGGGTGCCGACCATCGTATTGGCCGAGCCTTTCTCAACGCCGGGCTGGGATACGGGGGCTCTTGTTTTCCAAAGGATCTTTCCGCCTTTATCAAAATTTCTGAAGAACTCGGATATGATTTTGAGCTGCTTAAACAGGTGGAAGCCATCAATGCCGATCAATTGGAACGCTTCCTGAAAAAAATGAGGGAAGTCCTCTGGATGTTCAAAGACAAAAAGATCGGGCAACTGGGTCTGGCCTTCAAAGGAAACACCGATGACATCCGCTCTAGCGTAGCCATCCAACTGGCGCAGCGTATGATCGCAGATGGAGCCAAGGTGAAAGCCTACGATCCCAAAGCCATGGAGAAATGCGCCAAAGAATATCCTACCTTGACTCTGGTTAGCGACCCCTACGAAGTGGCTGATGATGCCGAAGCTCTGGTCATTGCCACCGAATGGCAGGATTTCAAAGTTTTAGATTGGGTAAAGATCCGTGAGCGCATGAGGACACCGTTGATTTTCGACGGTCGAAACCTGCTCAACCCCGATGAAATGGGGGCACTTGGATTCGAATACCACAGCATCGGACGTAAAGCCGTTTCCCGTTCATGAACACCGTTTTGGTTGGGTTGCAATGGGGGGATGAAGGCAAAGGCAAAATCGTTGATATTCTGACCGAGACCCATGATGTAGTGATTCGATCGCAGGGCGGCAGCAATGCCGGGCATACCATCATCATCGATGGCACCAAATACGTTCTCCACCTCCTGCCCAGCGGCCTTCTGCGCCAGGGAAAACAGGCGGTGATTGGTAACGGTTGTGTGGTCGATCCAATGGGTCTAGTCGATGAGATCGCGCGCCTTAAGGCTCAAAAAATCAGCGTCCAAGGCAGGCTGTATTTAAGTGACCGCGCCCATGTGGTCTTGCCGACTCATCGCCACATCGATCAAGCTCGCGAGGCTGCTGCGTCACGCGGAAAAAAAATCGGCACCACTGGAAAAGGCATCGGTCCCACCTACCAGGATAAAATCACCCGCACCGGATTGCGGCTGGGAGATCTGCTCGACTCGGCATCACTGGAAAAAGCGGTGCGCCATCGTATCAAGGAGACCAACTCGTATTGCCGAGCCATGGGCTGGAAGACGCTTTCATCCAGAGGACTGCTTCCCTCGATCATGAAAGCGGCAAAAATACTGCGTCCATTTATTTGTGATACGGTGGAGTGGATTCATCGTTGGGATGCAGAGGGCAAGCCGCTGCTGTTTGAAGGTGCTCAAGGTACCTATTTGGATGTGGATTTTGGGACCTACCCGTTTGTGACTTCCAGCAACACGACGGCGGGGGGTGCTTGCACCGGAAGCGGACTGCCCCCCAATCACGTCCAGCGCGTAGTCGGCACCATGAAAGCCTACACCACCCGGGTGGGCGGGGGCCCTTTCCCCACCGAATCACAGGCAATGAGCGATCTTCTCCACGGTATGGGGAGGGAGTTTGGAGCTACGACTGGACGGGCGCGGCGTTGCGGCTGGTTTGACGCGGTCATGACCTCCTATGCGTGTCGTCTTAACGGGGCCACAGAAATGGCGCTGACTAATTTAGATGGATTGGACACGCTCGATGAAATTCCCGTCTGCATCGCCTATCGCCTCAAGGGTAAAAAGATTTTGACACCGCCTTCCCGGTTGGAGGATTTCGCACGGGTTGAGCCGATGTATGTGACCATGCCGGGCTGGAAGCAGGACACCTCTGGATGTCGCCGTTATGCGGATCTTCCATTGGCTGCGCGGCGTTACTTGGAAGAACTGGAAAGGCTCTGTGGAACCCCTCTGGGTATCCTGTCGGTAGGGCCGAGCCGTGATCAGACTTTCACAAGGAAACGGTGAACAAGAAGCAACCTCCGGTTCCCGAGTTCAAGCGCATCCCCCGTCATGTGGCCATCATTATGGATGGTAACGGACGCTGGGCCCAGCAGCAGGGATTGCCCCGGGTTGAAGGTCATAAAAAAGGCGGTGAATCCGTGGAGAACGCTATCGAAGCGGCGCGACGCATCGGCGTCGAATTTCTTACCCTCTACGCGTTTTCGGTGGAGAACTGGAGAAGGCCTAAAACTGAGGTGCGGGCGTTGATGCGTCTTCTGGCCCAAACACTGAAAAAATATCAAAAAAAACTGGTTGAAGAAAACATCAAGATTCAGGCCATAGGCCGGCTGAATGATCTCCCTGAAGCGGTTCAGGAGCAGTTGAGCCGTTCCATTGCCGCCACCTCAGGCTGTACAGGCATGACTCTGATCTTGGCATTAAGTTACAGCGGACGGGTCGAATTGGTGGAGGCCATGAAGTCCATCTACCGTGAGATTCATTTAGGTCATCTGGATATTGCCCAGTTGGATGAGACCATTGTCCAGCACCATTTATACACCCGCTATTACCCGGATCCGGATTTGTTAATCCGAACCAGTGGTGAAATGCGAATTAGTAATTTTCTCCTCTGGCAGCTTTCGTACACGGAAATACATATAACCTCCAAACTCTGGCCGGATTTCACGGAAGAAGATTTCTTTGAAGCCGTACATGATTTCAATTCACGGCAACGTCGTTTCGGCCGCATCAGCTAAACCCTTCGCTTATGTTTCTTCCACGTCTGATTTCCACGGTATTGTTTGTCACGCTAATCACCGTGCTGGTGACCTTCCGTTGGTCCACTCCCACCTTTGCTTTAATATCGATCATTTCACTCTTTGCGCTTTGGGAATTTTACCGTTTGCAGGAAAGCAAAGGCCTTCGAGTATTTAAAAAAGCGGGAGCGTTCGGTGCTCTGCTCTACCTGCTTTCGGATTACTTTAAGTGGGTCAAGCCCGGGGTTTTTGGCACGCTTGAGAACGTGGAAGCCTTCACCTTCCTGCTGATTATTTTGGGGGTGATGGGGAGGATGGTGTTTGAACGTGAACGGGAAACCCCGGTGGCTACCATAGCGCTTACTGTCTTTGGTTTTTTCTATATTCCTTATCTTTTCAGTTACGTTTCGAAAATTATTTTTATCAGCATGGATGGAACTATGTCCGGTGTTATTCTGGCGGCCTACCTGATCGCGGTTACGAAGTGTACCGACATTGGTGCCTATCTGGTGGGGGTGCGGGTGGGTAGGCATCAAATGAGTCCGGACATCAGCCCGAAAAAAACATGGGAAGGATTTGCGGCAGGCATGTTAAGCGGGTTGATGTGCTCTTTTTTAATGGTGTGGCTGTTGCCGGGAAGTCTGGGTGTGTTGAGCTGGATTCATGCGTTGGTGCTGGGATTGATGATTCCGTTGGTCAGTGTACTGGGTGATCTGGCAGAATCCGTCGTCAAGCGGGATGCCAATATCAAGGATTCAGGTGGATTTATACCGGGCATTGGAGGCTCTCTGGATTTGATCGACAGTCTGCTTTACACCGCACCACTGTTTTATTTTTATTTGGTTTTTGCGGTGGGTTTGTGAGATTAGAGCGTTAACTTTCAAGCATATGAAACGGGTAATTTTATTAGGATCCAGTGGTTCCATCGGCCTCAGCACTTGCAAAGTGGCTCGCGCTTTGCCGGACGAAATGAAGTTGGTCGGTCTGGCGGTGAACCGCAGCGTGGAGACCTTGGCGGATCAAATGGCTGAGTTCGCGCCAGAAGCCGTAGCGGTGACCGACACTGAAGCCGCCGACCGCCTCTCGGTTCCAGTGGGATGCAGGCTCTACCGTGGAGCAGAGGGGCTAGTTGATCTGGTGCGTGAAACCCGGGCAGACATGGTTTTGGTAGCTATCGTGGGCACCTCGGGCCTCGCTCCGGCATTGGTCGCCTTGGAGTCAGGAAAAGATTTGGCAGTGGCGAGTAAGGAAATTCTGGTCATGGCCGGTGAATCGGTGATGGGAACGGCTCGTCGTTTGAACCGCGCGGTGTTGCCCGTGGATAGTGAGCATAACGCGATTTTTCAGTGCTTGCATGATGTGCCCAATACGGAAATCCGCCGTCTAATCCTAACCGCATCGGGCGGACCCTTCCGTGAGACTCCGGCCGATCAGCTTCCGATGGTGACTCTGGCGCAGGCTCTGAAACATCCTACTTGGGACATGGGGCGCAAAATTACCATTGATTCTGCAACGTTGTTCAACAAGGGTTTGGAAATGATCGAGGCGCGTTGGTTGTTTGATGTGGGGATGGATCGGGTGGATGTGGTGGTGCATCCTCAGAGCATCGTCCATTCGCTAGTGGAGTTTGTGGATCATTCGATTCTGGCGCAGATGAGCCATTCGGACATGTGTTTTCCTATACAATATGCGGTGACTTACCCGAAAAGGTTGAGTAATCACCTTAAGCCGCTTGATTTGGCGGCGCTGGGACAACTGCGGTTTGAAGCACCGGATGAGCTTAAATTCCCCGCACTGAGACTTGCTCGTCAGGCTGGAACCGTGGAGGGCACGTTACCGGCTGTGTTTAATGCTGCCAACGAGCTGGCGGTGGATGCTTTTATGGCCGGAGCCATCCGTTTTGACCAGATTTGGGGCACGGTGGAAAAAGTGATGGCGGCGCATCAATCCATTGCCTCGCCTGATTTGGGTGTTATTTTAGCTGCGGATGATTGGGCGCGCCGTGAGGCTAAAAAGGTGATTCACACATGATATTAGATATTTTGACTTTTATTGCATCGCTTTTGGGCGTGTGCTTGGTGTTTGGACTGACGGTCTTTGTGCATGAGCTGGGGCATTTTCTGGCCGCCAAGAGGCAGGGATTGTTTGTAGATCGTTTTGCCATTGGCTTTGGTCCGAAGATATTCAGCTTTAAGCGGGGCGATGTGGAATATGCAGTTTGCTGGATACCCTTTGGGGGCTATGTATCGCTGCCTCAGATGGCACCCATGGAAATGGTTGAGGGTAAAGTGGAACCCCATCTGAAAGATCTGCCACCCATTTCTCCATGGGCCAAAATCGTAACGGCTTTCTGGGGGCCCGCCTTCAGTTTACTACTGGCACTGGCATGCGCCTGCCTGCTTTGGGTTATTGGAAAAAATCAGAATGTGACCATGAAGACCACCACGGTGGGTTACGTCGATTCCGGAAGCCCTGCGGATCAGTCCGGAATCCGTCCAGGAGACGTGATTCTGACGATCAATGGTGAGAAAATGACCCACTGGAGCAAAAATGGTGCAGGAGGAATCATGCAGGCTGTGGTTCTGGGATCGCGTGATACGGTGGACGTGGAAATCGAAAGAAATGGCCAAACGCTGAACTTCCGCCTGGTTCCGGTTCCCAATCCGGAATTGGAAGGGTTGCGGGGCATTGGAATCGAAAATCCGGATAACCGCTTGATGCCTTTGATTGTTGAAAAATTATTACTTGAGGATTCCCCGGCAGCCAAAGCGGGGGTTCTTCGAGGCGATCGTGTTCTTGCCGTCAACGGGGAGCCGATGTTTTCGATGGCGCAAATTTCCCAAGTGATCAGTAACTCCGCAGGGCCGGTTGAAGTTTTGCTGCAGCGCGGGGACGAAACCTTGACCAAAGTTATTGAGCCTCGACAGGAATTGAGCACCGGCAAACGGATGATTGGAGTAGTCTGGAAGTCGAAGTTTCAAGAGCTGGCTTATATCAATCCGTTCGTTCAAGTGAGTGACAGCGTGGTGACCATGGGGCGCACCCTCTATGCGTTGATTCATCCTAAGGCGGGGGTGAAGCTAAAACACATGAGCGGGCCGGTAGGCATTTTGGATCTGCTCAGGCGGCTGATCGTTCATGACTTTCGGGATCTGGTGACGTTCTGTGTTTTTTTTAATGTCAATCTGGCCATACTCAACCTTCTTCCTATTCCGATTTTGGATGGCGGACATATTACCTTTGCGGTGGTGGAGTGGCTGACTCGTAAGCCGGTTCATGTGAGAGTTTTGAGCGCACTACAAACCTCGTTTTTTCTTCTCTTGGTGGCGTTTATGCTGTTCGTTAGCTTCCATGATGTGGTAAGGATTCGTAATAATCATAAAGAAAGCCGCCAAATCGAAAACGAAGTGAAACAACGTGGAGAACCGAGATTCGAGCCGGAAACCTCAAGATAACCTTCCCAAGATGAATCCATACTGCCCCAATCCTTTCCAATATCAACGCCGTCAAACCCGGGTATGCCAAGTGGGCGGAATCGGTATTGGTGGGGGCAATCCTATTCGAGTGCAGTCCATGCTCACTTGTGACACCATGGATACAGCGGAGTGCGTTAAACAATCGCTTGAACTGGTAGCCGCCGGATGTGAAATCGTGCGCATTACGGCACCCACTGTCAAAGATGCGGCCAATTTGAAAAACATCAAAGCAGAGCTTCTCTCAGCCGGTTGTGATGTGCCCTTGGTAGCGGATATTCACTTCAAGCCCGATGCGGCGATGGAGGCGGCTCAATGGGTGGAAAAAGTTCGTATCAATCCGGGAAACTTTGCCGATAAAAAGAAATTCCAAATCAGGGAATATAGCGATGATCAATACCAGGAGGAACTGGGGCGCATTGAAGAATGTTTTGTTCCACTCGTTCAGATTCTGAAGGAGCGAAATGTGGCCCTTCGTATTGGCACCAACCACGGATCCCTCTCGGATCGAATCATGAACTACTATGGCGACACTCCGTTGGGCATGGTCGAAAGTGCCCTCGAGTTCGCGCGTATAGCCCGAAAAAACGACTACCATAATTTCATTTTCTCCATGAAAGCCTCCAACCCTAAGGTGATGATCAATGCCTACCGATTACTGGTGGCCCGCTTGATAGAGGCCGGGCCGGACTGGAATTATCCGATTCACCTCGGCGTGACCGAGGCAGGTGACGGTGAGGATGGACGCATTAAAAGCGCGATCGGTATCGGTTCTCTACTTTCAGATGGACTGGGCGACACCATCCGGGTTTCACTCACTGAAGACGCGGTTTATGAAATTCCAGTGGCCCGTGCTCTAGTCGAATACATTGAGCAAGCGGGTAAGCTTCCTGGGTGGCCATCCGAAATGGCACTGAGTTTTGATCCGTTTGTCTACGCCCGCCGTAACAGTTTCCGCACCACTGTTTCAGGCATTCCGTTAGGTGAAGATCAGACCACCCGAGTCTTCACCACGCGTGAGAATTTCGAGTTCTTGCGCCCACGCCTGGCCGAAATGGATGATACCGCGCCCGAGATCGTTTACGAGGAGTCACAGGTGGTCGAAGTCGATTTGAATGACGACCGGCACATTCAAGAAATCAACCAGAGTGATGACCTCAAAGTGGTGACACTTCGCGACGGGTGCGAGTTGAATCCCATCATTGCATACCGTGTGTTATCGGCGAAAGTCCATCCCCGCCATCCCATTCTCTTAAAGGACACCTTTCATCCAGAACAAAACGAAGAACCCCTCCAAAGCTTACTGGGAGCGTCAATTCATATCGGGGCATTGTTATGTGATGGGATAGGGGATGCGATCTTGATCCGCAGGGAGAAAGCTCCCGGAGCCAGCATCCGTTTGGGCTTTAACATCCTGCAGGCTGCGGGCAACCGCATTTTCAAGACCGATTATGTGGCTTGTCCATCATGTGGCCGCACTCTGTTTAATTTGCAGACCACTACCGCCCGAATCAAAGCTTCCACCGAACACCTTAAAGGGGTCAAAATTGCGGTGATGGGTTGCATTGTCAACGGCCCGGGAGAAATGGCCGATGCTGATTTTGGATACGTAGGTGGTGCGCCCGGAAAAATCAATCTCTACGTGGGGAAAAAGCCTGTCAAATTCAACATACCTGAAGATGAAGCGGTGGAACAGCTCAAAGAGTTGATTCGTGAGCACGGCAAATGGGTCGAGCCCGCTCCGCCCAAAGTTTCGCCGCCTGAAATGACTCCTACAGCAGTTTGAGCCGGGCCAGATCCTGCACATCGATCAATCCGATAGGTCGTCGGTGTGAGTCCACCACCACCACGTCATCGATTTGATGAGTTTCTAAAAGTCGGACCACTTCCGCCGCTAAAAGTGTTTCCCGAACGGTCACTGGTCGGGTGGTCATCACCTCACCAAGCAACCGCTTGCCGATACTTAAATCTTCGAGATAACCTCGACTGAAATCTCCGTGAGTGAAAATACCGGCCAGCGTGCCGGTAGGTTGAACCACCACTGCGGCACCACATCGTGCCTTGGACATGGCTCGTAGCGCTTGTTGAACCGTGTCGGTTTTTTTCATGACTGCCATGCGTGGCAGAGGACGCATGACTTCAGCGGAGCGCATCAGCAGATGCCTGCCGAGTGAACCGCCGGGATGAAAGCGGGCAAAATCATTACCGGTAAATCCGCGTGCTTCCAGGAGAACCATGGCAAGAGCGTCACCGACTGCCATCATCACCGTGGTGCTACTGGTCGGTGCTAGATTATGCGGACATGCCTCCCTGCCTACGGCTATATTAAGCACCACATCCGCCGCATGTCCCAAGGTGGAGCGGGGTTTTGCGGTCAACGCGATCATGGCCTTAGAGCTTGATTTGAGAGGGGATAGGATACGGCAGAGTTCTTCGGTTTCTCCGCTGTAACTTAGGGCCACCACGACATCGCCGCGATCTACCAGGCCTAAATCACCGTGGGTGGCGTTGAGAGGATTGAGAAAAACGGCGGGGGCTCCAGTGCTGGTAAACGTGGCGGCGATTTTTTCCGCTACATGGCCGGACTTGCCCACGCCGGTGAGGATGAGCTTGCGCCGTTTCGCGGTGCAGGCCACCAGCAGTTCCACTGCCTCGTCCAGTGAACCATCCAGACGGCCTCGCACTTCTTTCAGGGCGGAAATTTCAATATCCAGAACTTTTTTGGCCCGGGTCAAATGCAGTGACATAATCTACATTAAACGATAGATCCGCATGAAAGCAACGCCAAGCAAAGGGTGGCTGCGATGGATTGAGATTCTGCTTTTACATTTTAGATTGAGAACCTAAGCATCATCTATGTCATCAAAAGAAGGTCACAGCTATGCCCCCACCAGCGGAACCACTAAACCGGTCGTGGAAAAGGGAGAATTCGTTTTTGCCGCCACCCATCTGGATCACGGTCACATTTACGGCCAGTGCAATGGATTGATCGAAGCAGGGGGGACACTAAAATGGGTTTTTGATGAGCATCCCGAACGTTTGAAAGCGTTCGTGGAACGTTATGCAAGCCATGGGGTGAAGGCGGCCTCCTCGCTGGATGAAATTCTTGATGATCCTTCCGTTCAGATGGTGACCTCCGCCGCCATTCCCGATCTGCGTGGGCCACTCGGCTGCCGCGTCATGGAAGCGGGTAAAGACTATTTTACTGACAAGTGTCCTTTCACCACGCTGGGCCAGTTACAGCAAGCAAGGGAAGTCAGTGCTCGAACCAAACGCAAATACATGGTCTATTACAGTGAACGGGTGCATGTGGAAGCGGCGTGGTATGTCGATGAATTGATCCAAGCTGGAGCGATTGGTCGAGTGGTGCATATGGCTATTACCGGTCCCCATCGCTTGAGCCAGGCATCACGACCCGAGTGGTTTTTTCAAAAAAAGCGCTATGGCGGGATTTTGACCGATATTTGCTCCCATCAATTCGATCAATTTCTACACTACGGTCGGGCACGTAGCGGGGAAGTATTGCACGCCAGGGTTGAAAATTTCGCTCATCCTGATGTGCCTGAATTAGAGGATTTCGGTGAGGCGGTCATGCGCTTGGACAACGGGGCATCCTGTATCAGCCGGGTGGATTGGTTCACTCCCAAGGGGCTTCAGTCTTGGGGCGATGGACGATCCTTCTTTGTTGGCACTGCAGGTGTAATTGAAATCAGAAAATACATGGATTTCGGCCGCACCGGGCGCAGTAACTTGATCCTTTTGGCTGATGGGGAGCGCGAAGTGGAAATTCCGTGTGAAGGCAAGGTGGGATTTCCCTTCTTTGGTAAGTTAATTCTGGATTGTTTGAACCGGACTGAAGATGCCATGACTCAGGAACATGCTTTCTTAGCAGCAGAGCTGTCAATGAAAGCCCAGGAGATGGCCGATCGGAACAAGATAGTAACAGGCTAATATGAGCAGCGCCTTAATCGTCGGGTGCGGTTATGTGGGATGTGCGCTTGCACGGGTGCTTCATGAAGGGGGATGGCGGGTGGGTGCGGTAGTGCGCAGTGAACGTTCCGCACATCGCATCAAAGTGAGCTTGCCCGAGTTGGAGGTGTTCCATGGTGATGTTGCGGAAACCGATTTTTGGAACCACATCCCTCTAGGTTTTGAGGATTTGATTTATTGCCCTTCTACAGGTGGGGGAGGGGTGGAGGCCTACCGTGCTTTGCATGAAACAGGTCTCGGACATGCTCTGAACTATTGGAAAGGGCGAAGATTGATTTATACCTCCTCCACTTCGGTTTATTCTCAGAACGATGGAAGTTGGGTGGATGAAGATTCGCCCGCAGAGCCTGAAGCAGAGACGGCACAATGTTTGCGTAGTGCTGAAGAGATCGTCTGTAAGCGGGGGGGAGTGGTGTTGAGGTTGGGTGGTCTTTATGGTCCGGAGCGCGGAGTCTTATGGAAGCGGCTGCTGGATGGAACCGCAGTGATTCCGGAGGTCGATCCAAAATGGTTGAATCTTATTCATCGCGATGATGCGGTTTCCGCCATTGAGTGGGCTCTCCAGAATAAACCAACCGGAGTGTATAACACGGTGGACAATGAGCCCGCATCGTATAGGCAAATTTACCAGTGGCTCTGTGGAGAAAGCGGGCTGATGATGCCGATGGTTGGTCAGCCGGATTATCTGGGTAGGCGAGGAATCAATAACCGCCGCATTTCCAATCGGAAAGTTCGCTCAGCGGGGTGGTCACCCAGATATCCAAGTTTTCGGGAAGGCTATGCGCGAGAAATCGCACAGTGGAAAAGTCAGCGCGGCTGAGTCGTTGCAGTGCACGCGTCATGGACGCGATCAGGAATGAGGATGTGGATTATGGAATTAGGAATCTACCCTGTGGCGCAGAAATTTAACTACATCCTGAAACTTGGAAGCATTACGTGAATCGGCTTCGATCAGTTGCTGATGAGCTTCCAGCATGGTGAGAGCCGTTTCGCGTTTGTCAGGTTCCCCTTGTTCGTTCAGGGCGATATAATCCTTAAAGGTGGATTGATCCGCCGCTTGAGCCAGGTTAAGGACACGGTCAAGGCCGAGTGTTTCGAGCAGCTCGCGATTTCGGACAGAGAGGTTGAAGCACTGTGGCATTTCCAGTCCGGCTTTTTTTTGGTCGGAGGCCAGGCCGGCCAGAACGCCCATGAAGGTGCTGTCCATATGTTTGCAGTCTTGCAGGTCGATTAGGAAACGAGTAACGCCTTCTTGTCGAGTGGTGTCCGCAAAGGACTTGAGAAGTTTCGCATTTTTAAAAGAGCCTTTTCCTGTGATGCGGATGAATCCGGTAGTGCCTTCACGCGCCACTTGGATGAATGAATCGTCTTGGGTCATCAGCTTTCAAATTAACGGCGAGGATGAGGTGACGTCAAGGATGCTCCATTCCCTGTTTGACCCCGGGGCGTGGGAGTGGAATGCTGTGAAAGATGAAGGTGGCATTGATAGACTATGGCCGGGGCAACCTCCGCAGCGTGGAAAAAGCGCTGGAGCGGGTGGGTGATGCGGCCGTACAGGTGGAACGCGTTGAGGATGCTGAGAAATGGGAACGTGTAGAGCCCGATTGGGTGGTGTTGCCCGGCGTGGGGGCCTACGGGGATGCTATGATCAACTTAAAGGAGCGCGGGCTGATTGAACCAATCCGAAGGTGGCTGGCGGATAATCGTCCGTTTTTAGGAATTTGTCTCGGTTTCCAGCTACTGTTCGAATCGAGCGAGGAGTCGCCGGGAGTCGAAGGTTTCGGGTTTTTCAGGGGCCGCGTGGTGCGGTTTTTGTCGGAGGTGGGCGATGTGCCGCACATGGGTTGGAACCGGGTGTATGGTGAGGGCTGTCTGGGTGACGTCCAGCAAGTGTTAGCGGATGCCCCTTATTTTTATCATGTGCACAGTTATTATCCCGAAGTGGAAGCGGATGCGGATTGGAAGGTGGAAACCGAGTACGGTCGGCGCTTTTGCAGCGGGTTGGGCCGTGGCCGGGTGGCGGCCTTTCAGTTTCACCCTGAGAAAAGTCAAAAATCCGGACTATCCTTATTGAGTGCCTTAGCTGCCCAGGCCGGATGCGTTTCTAAATGATAGTTCAGCTAGCCCCATTCTTCAATCGACTATAGCTAGGCTTGAGTAGCCACTTGAGTTCGGATTTTTGCCTGGAGTTGGCACATCTTCTGAAATTGTTTTTCGGTGCGGTCATCAAGGCCGATGAGGTGGAGCAATCCGTGGATGAAGTAGGTGAGAACCTCCTCTTCCATGCTGAGGGATTCCAGATGCCGTTGCTGGTTTGCGATATTGGGACACACGATCAGGCTGGCCACCGGAGGCATGGAGAAGGTCATGACATCGGTGGCAGTGGGATCTGAAAAGTGCTGCTGATGAATGCGGCTGCTTTCGCTAGGGGTCACCAACACGCACTCGATGGATTGTATGTCGGCGGGCAATGGAAGGGGCAGAAAACTGCAGGCGGCTTCAATTTGCTTCAGAAGCCGACTCGGGTGGCACTTCCATTTTTTTTGCCGGTTCAGCAGGACGAGGGGTGTTTTTTTCGGTGGTTTCCTTGGCATCTTTTTTATCTTTCGGGTATTCGATGCGGGCGTGGAGCATGTTTCTCAGGGATTTGGAGAAACTGGAGCGGATGAGGCTGATGTCGTTGAAGGTGAGGTGGGATTCTTCAAGCTGACCATCCCGGATACGGCTGTCGATGATCGCTTGGATGTGGTCGTCAATACGTTGAGCGGTGGGATTTTTCAAGGTTCGGGAGCTGCTTTCGACCGCATCGGCGAGAGAGATGATAGCGGACTCACGGGATTGGGGGATGGGGCCGGGGTAACGGAAGGACTCCTCGCGCACGTCGGGGATATCATCGCTTCGGATCCCCATGATTTTGCCACCTTCTAAAGCGTCCTCTTTTTGTTTTTGAGCGCGTTTGTAAAAGAAATATACGGAGGAAGTGCCATGATGTTCCCGGATGACATCAATGATGGGCTGACGCAGGCCGTGTTTGATGGCTAAGTTGATGCCCTCTTTGACATGGGAAATGATGATGAGGGCGCTCATGGTGGGGGTAAGGTTGTCGTGTGGGTTGTAGTCGGGGCCAAGGTTTTCGATGAAATATTGAGGTTTGACCAGTTTTCCAATGTCATGGAAGTAACAACAGGTGCGGCACAGGGTTCCATTAGCACCAATGGATTCGGCGGCGGCTTCCGAGAGGTGGGCGACATTGAGGCTATGATGGTAGGTTCCCGGAGCTTCGGCAGCTAAACGCTTGAGCAAGGGGTGGTTGAGGTCGGATAACTCCAACCAGGAAATATCGGTTATGCGGTCAAAAAGCCATTCGAAGATGGGTAAGACAGCGCCAACGACAAAAGAAGTGAAGACTCCTAACGAGATGGCCCAGACGGCTTGGAACATAAGGAATCGCGGGGAGGTGCTTTCCAGTCCGCCGAGCAGCAGTGCACAGGCTAAACCAATGCCACCGATTTTGACTCCGGCCATGAGGAGGTCTGCACGTCGTCTGATATGCTGACAAACGAAGGCGGCACCGAATCCGGTTAACAGGCTGCTGAGGAACAGTCCTGGACTGGGTTGAACAAAGAGGGTGCCCAGAAGGGAGAGCAGAAAGGCGCAGACGAAACCGGAATAGGGAGAAATCAGTATGCTGGTCAGCATGGGGGCTAATGCGCAAGGCACCAGCAGGGCAGGTATGGATATTTCCCAAAAGGTGATCTGTCGGCCGTAGATCTGCAAACTTTGGTTAAGCAGGAAGTTGGTGGTGAGGCAGCCCAGGAAAAGGAGGAGGATTTGATTGCTGTGCCAGACTTCACGAATGGTGAGTGGCAGAATAATGAGGATGTTTGCCGCCACCATGAGTGACAGGATAAATACCTCATACCATGGTGCAGCGTTGCCCCAAGATCCTATGCGAAAAATCATAATCACCGCAGTGGTGATGAGCAAGAAACGCAGGATGGGGCTGAAGTCGAGGGTGTCACGCCACGTTTCGTCTCCGCTCTGGCGGCGGGTTTTACCGCAAGACAGGCCTTTTTGAGCCAGCATGCGGATTTTGAACCATTTGATCATGGAATAAAGCGGGGGTGCAGGTTGGATTCGGCTTGGTTTACGGGAGAAGGTGCCCGCTTTCGAAGTAATCTTGGATACCGGTCTCGAGGGTAAAGGCGGGGCCGATGCCCAAGACTTCACGGGTCAGACTGATGTCGGCTTCGGTGTGGGGCTGATAAAACGCGAAGGGGTTTTCAATGTATTCGGGTTCCAGTTGGGTATTGAGAACGGTGTTAAGGATGGAGACCAGATCGTTGAAAGAGCGTGGCTGTCCGCTGCCGGCGTTAAGCAGGGCGGACTGGGGTACTTCCATGGCACGTAAGGTATACGTCACGATGTCTTTGACATAAACGAAATCGCGCATCTGCTCGCCCATCTTAAAAATACGTGGTGGTTGGCCTTTGCGCATTTGTTGGGCCAGATGGTAGATCATGCTGGCAGGAACGCCTTTATGGGCTTCATGCGGTCCGTAAACGTTGAAAAATTTAAGGCCGGTTATTTTCCAGAAGGGATAGAGAGATTTGAAACGGGCGGCGAGGTTGTCAAGGATGGCTTTGGAAAAGGCATAGGGGTTGGCGGGGGCGGGGGTGTCGGTGATACGGTTGATGCCGCTGGAAATGCCATAGGTGGCGGCGGACGAGGCGTAAACAAGCGGGCACTGAACAGGGGAAAGATATTCAAGCAGGTTGCGGAATCCTTCTACGTTATCATGGATCTGGAGTTGTTGGTCGAGTTCCCGGGTGTCGGTGATAGAGGCCATGTGAAAAACAGCATCGAATTCCGGCTCTCCAAACTGCGCTTCTAAGTCGATTTGCGCTAAATCTACGGCGACAACGTCGCCCCGGAACCCTTTTAAATTTTTGAAATCGCCTGAGCGGAAATCATCTAAAACCGTAATCCATGCATCAGGATGACGATGTTGTAGTTCCATGGTCAGGTTGGAGCCGATGAACCCGGCTCCTCCGGTGACAAGAATTGATTTCATGCGCTATTGTTTTAGACAGGAAGGGTGACAAAGCAAGTCTTGAGGTAGGGTTGTAAATAGCGGGTTGCAATTTGCAGAACCGGCCCTAAGAATTGGTTCATGTCGAGCGAACATGTATTGACCCTTACGGGAGCTAACTTTGAAGATAAGGTATTAAAAGCATCGGGAACTGTCTTGGTGGATTTCTGGGCTGAATGGTGTGGTCCTTGCAAAATGATTGCCCCGCTTTTGGAGCAAATCGCTGAAGAACATGCGGGCAAGGTGATCATCGGAAAAGTGGACGTAGACGCTCAGGGAGAATTGGCAGGGCGGTATAATATCCGTGCCATTCCTACCATGATCGTATTCAAGAACGGTGAGAAAAAAGAAGAGATTGTAGGGATGACTTCCAAGTCGAATCTGGTAGAAAAACTCGGACTTACTTCCTGATCCAGGTTTGCATCCACCCGCGTGTGGAAAATTAAGTATGACTCGAGCCGAGAGGGCCCGAATCATCCAAATGGAATTGGATAGATTATTTCCGGAAACTCCTGTTCCTTTGGATCACCAAGATCCCTTTACCCTACTGATTGCGGTTCTGTTATCCGCCCAGTGCACGGATGTGCGGGTCAATCAAGTCACTCCGTCCCTTTTTTTGTTGGCGGATGATCCCTTTAAGATGGCCCGGCTTGAGGTCGAAACGATCCGTAAAGTGATACGACCCTGTGGATTGTCACCGCAGAAGGCGAAGGCTATTCACAGTCTCTCTCAAATTTTAATCGAAACACATCACGGACAGGTTCCCCGCACATTTGAAGAGTTAGAGGCCTTGCCTGGCGTGGGGCATAAAACCGCTTCAGTGGTAATGGCCCAAGCTTTCGGGGTGCCTGCGTTCCCGGTGGATACACATATCCACCGCTTGGCTCAGAAGTGGAAACTGACCTCTGGAAAAAATGTGGTTCAAACAGAAAAAGATTTGAAAAAGCTATTCCCCCGTGAGTCATGGAATCGTGTTCATTTGCAGATTATTTATTATGGACGCCAGTATTCACCGGCCCGAGGAAAAAAAGCTAAAGACTGCCCTATTACCCGGTTGCTATTCCCAGTTAGAAGAATATTTAGCTGATTCAGGTAGGGATTTAGAGAAACTTATACTAAGAGGATTTGCTTGGCTTGGGGGCTTGTTGGTCTCTATGTTCATCGGATGTTATCGCTTAATGCGGATCAAAAAATCCATCTCTTAGAGACGATGGTAGCCAGTCGGGAAGGTGACCGGCGTGAGGGTATTTTATACAGGCAAGGGAAGGGTTGGTTCCAGATAGCTAGCGTAGGTCATGAAGCTTTGGGGGCATTAGGAATGCTGCTGCGTGCTGATGACTACCTTTTTCCTCATTATAGGGATCGGGCCTTAGTGATGACCAAAGGGATGACCAGCCGAGATTGTGCGCGTGGCTTCATGGGCAAGGTCACTTCATCGAGTGGAGGACGTCAATTACCCGGTCACTTTAGCAGTAAGGAGCATCGAATCTGGAGTATGCCATCGCCAACCGGAAGCAATCTACTGCCGGCCTGTGGAGTGGCTTGGGGTATGCAGCTTGATGGTGCAGATACTTTAGTGATGGGTTCGGTGGGTGATGCCGGAATGAGGCAGGGAGAATTCTACGAGGCTTATTGTTTTGCAGTGCAGTTGAACCTGCCGGTTATTTTTGTGGTGGAGGATAACCATTATGGCATCAGCACTTCGACTCTGAACATGAATCCTATGAGGCTGGATATTCTGGATTCCCGGCGCATCGTTAAAGTCGATGGTCGAGATGTAGATGCTCTTTTCAGCGCGGGGAGTGAAGCCGTAGCTAGAGCACGGGCTGGTAAGGGGCCTGCGATTTTATGGTGTGAGCTCGACCGTTTGTGCAGCCACTCATCTAGTGATGACCAAAGGCAATATGTGTCTGAGGAAGATTTGGGCCTGATGGAGGAACGTGATCCGATTCGTCGGCTGGAAACGCAACTGCTGACTTCCAACGTATTGAAAGCCGCTGAGTGGGAAGAACGCAAGCAGGCTATTGTACGAGAAATTAACAGCGTCTATGAAGAAGTGGCCCAAGAGGATGATCCGAATAAAAACGATATTTTCAGCCATATCAAAGCTTTCGTTGAAGACGTCAAAGAGCCAGTTCTAGATGGGGGCAAAGAGTTTCGTATCGTAGACGCCCTAAACAGCACGTTTCGAAGGGCTTTGGAGCATGATCGGCGGGTGATATTTTTTGGAGAAGATGTGGCCGATCCGATGGGCGGGGTGTTCAAATTGACCAAGGGACTATCGCCTGATTACCCCGATCGAGTCTTTAATTCGCCCTTGGCGGAGGCGACCATTGTAGGAATTGCCTGTGGACTGGCGTCGTATGGAATGCGTCCGGTTTTTGAGTTACAGTTTATTGATTTTGTGGGTCCGGCTTGGAACCAGATCGTGACTAATCTTTCCACGTTGCGCTGGCGCACCAACGGAGAGTGGAGCTGTCCGGTGGTGCTTTATGCGCCTTATGGGGCCTATCTTCCAGGAGGAGGGCCTTGGCACAGCCAGTCCAATGAATCCAGCTTTGCGCATCTGCCCGGCATCCGCACGGTGGTGCCATCGACCCCAGAGGACGCGGCAGGCTTGATGATGACCGCCATGAAGTCTGAGGATCCGACGATTTTCCTGATACCCAAACATCTTTTGCGCGCACGCCTCGGGGCACCGGAGAAGATTCGCCCGATTGCTTTTGGCAGTGGTCGTCAGGTGAGAGAGGGATGGGATATCACTGTGGTGGCATGGGGAAACACCGTGGAGCAAGTTATGCTGGCACTGGAAGGTCAGGAAGAGCGCCTTTCTGCGGATGTGATCGATCTGCGCTCCATCATGCCGTGGGACAGGGATTTGGTGAAAGCTTCGGTTCTGCGCACTGGTCGATTAATGGTGGTGCAGGAGGACAACCGTTCATCGAGTGTTGGCCAGATGATCATCCAAGAACTCCTTGAAGACAAGGAGGTCTTTGAGTCGCTGAAACAGCCTCCCCGACTCCTTTCGCGCGCGGATGTCCACGTCGGGTTCCATCCGAATTACGAGTGGGGAGTATTGCCGTTGGCTGAACAAATTCGCACGGTGCTGATGACCGTTCTTCAGGAGACCATCACCTTGGATTCAAATACGGAGCCTTCTGCTTCGGATTCTCTCGAGAAGGATACTGACCTTATGACCGCAACCCAGTCTGTTGACGCTGAAAATAAAAATCCAAGTGACAGCCAGGTGCCTCTCTCAGTTCCTTCTGTTGGCGAAGGTCTGGAAGAGGCTCGTATCCTCAAATTATTTAAGAAAGTGGGTGAAGCTGTTAAAAAGGATGAGCCGCTTTATCAATTAGAAACGGATAAAGCGGTGGTGGATGTGGAAAGTCCTTCAGATGGTGTGGTGCTTCAATGGCTGGCCGCTGAGGATAGCATCATCGAAGTCGGTGCCCGGATAGGTATACTCAGCACCCACGGAGCTTCGGTTCCTCTGGTGCGGACGGAGACCCCGAGGGTAGAAGCCTCTCCGGTGGAAAAAGAACCTGCGCTGGTATACGAGGAGCGTGCTCTCTCCCCTAGTCAGCAAATCCTGGCGGGTCGTCTGGCTCGTGCGGCCCAAGTGGCCGTTCCCGCGACTCTTTTTCATGCTATTTCATGGGAAAATCTTTTGCAGGTTCGCGAAGGGTTGAAATCGCATGAGGATGCCAAAACATTCACTTCCTTCTCACTGGCGGCGTGGTGTGTGGTGCGTGCTCTGAAAAAGCACCCCACTTTCCGCAGTTGCCTACCGAAAAGCTCCGTTCTCCGTGTCTATAAAAACGTGCATTTGGGTGTAGCGGTATCTTTAGGTGAAGATTTGACCACGGCGGTGGTGGAGAATGCCGATACGCTTGGCTACGGTCGTTTTGCCCGCAGAATGAAACTTCAGGTAGAACGGGCGCGCAAGGGGCAGGATCAAGCTGGCTTACAGACTTCTGTGATCCTGACCAGCTTGACCACGATGAATATTCGTGATGCTATTCCGGTGATTGTACCGCCCGCCATGGCTACCCTAGCACTGAGTTCGCCCTACGATGAACTTTATTTGGATCACGGGCAGGTTAAGTCACGCACCATGCTGAATATTTCGATGACCATCGACCATCGTGTTGTCAACGGTGCCGGAGCTGCTGCCTTCCTTAATGAGGTGAAGAACCAGATGGAAACCATCCGTCTCAAGGAGTTGGAAATTCCGGTCGCACAGAGCCGGACATGAAGTTAATAATGAGCGGAAGGAATAGCCTCCGTATCACGGCGGCGGGATCTGCTGGCTTGATGATAGCCCTTTCCTTCCCGCCTGTGGAATGGAATGCCCTAGCTTGGCTGTCACTGATACCGGTGGTATGCCTTCATGTGTTAGGCACGACGCCTAGAACGTTAAGGCTGTGGATTGAGGGATTGTGGTTCGGGGCATGTCTTTTTTTTCCGGGACTTTTTTGGGTTACCGAGGTGAGCGTGGCGGGTTGGGTGGCACTTTCTTTGTTGATGAGTTGTTATCCCGCTGTGTGGTACGTTTGGTCGGCGCGGTGTTTAAAGGGCAGTGGAGAGTCGCTGCATTCAGCGCGCAACCTAGGCCGAGCGTTGGTACTGGCTTTCGGTTGGGTGGGCTTGGAATGGCTTAGGGGGTGGATGCTGACAGGCTTTCCGTGGTTGTTGCTAGGTGCCAGTCAATGGAAGATGGCGGGGCTGATCCAAGTGGCGGAATGGGGAGGGGTGGGTTTAGTTTCCTTTTTGGTCGCATTTATATCGGTGGTATTGGCGCTGACCGGCATGCGCCTGATGTTGGAACTGAAGCGTTCCCAGCCGATACGTCCTCATTTTGAGTTCACTCTGGGTATGTTATTGCTAGGTCTCTGCCTGCTGCACGGAATTCACGTGCTTTTTCGGCGTGACGAGCCTGTTCGTGAAATAACGGTAGTGGCCGTACAACCGGATATTCCTCAGGATCCATGGGGGCCTGGTATGGCTTTGGATGAGGCGGTGGCCAAGATGGAAGTCTTAACGAGATCAGCACTGGCGGCATCAGGGCAGGTGGATCTAGTGGTGTGGCCTGAGACTCCCGTAGGCCAAGAACTTTACAACAGTCCAGAATTCATCACGGCGGCAGCATGGATAACCCGCGAGCGTGGATCAGCTTTGATGGTCGGGAGCATCGTCCATAGCGGAAAAGATGTTTATAATGCCGGGCTTCTTTATCCTGCCGGTGGAGGATCTCCACAGGTTTATTATAAACGTCACTTGGTGATGATGGGAGAAGTGGTTCCGCTTCCTGACTGGCTGCCTTATTTGGATCGTTTAGTTCCACTGGGTCAGAATTTTTCTCGCGGAACCTCGGCTCCCTTACTGCGCTTGTTTCGTGAAGACGGTAGTGTGCTCTCAATGGGAGTACTGATATGTTTTGAGGATATTTTTTCTCATCTTTCCAGAAGTTATCGAACGCAGGATGATTTACTTTTGGTGAACATCACCAATGACGGATGGTTCGGACGATCTTCCCAGTCACGTCAGCATTTAGCTCACGCGGTATTTAGGGCGGTGGAAACGCGCGCCCCGTTATTGCGGGTTTCGAACAACGGAATAACGGCATTAATTGATCACAAAGGGGTGATACGGGAAGGAGACTTATTGGGTGATTGGAAAAAGGAGTCGCGCCATGCAATGGGTACATTGTCCTTACAGGTGAAAATTCCCGAACTGTCTCCTACATTGTATGAGCAAATAGGTAACTGGCCCGGATGGCTGGGAACGCTGGTATTGTTTTGGCCTTTGTTCATGGGTAGGGATAGAAGCCGCTCTGAGAACGAGTGACGGTTATTTGATGGCTTTTCAAAGCGGGTTTTGCGCTTAGCTTGATGAGGACATGAAACGCTTTTTGCTGCTGGTGTGTGGGCTGTTTTTTGGGGTGGCTTCACTAAGTGCTGCTCCAGATCCAAAGAAAAAGATTCCCGAACCGGAGGTGGTTCAGCTCGCAGTATGGGACAACATGCGGTTGCAGGATTTTACCTTGCGAGGGGTTTTGCGCACCGAGAAATCTATTCATCCGATCACCCTGCGCACCCTGGGTCGCAAAATGGTTTATGAATTTCAAAAACAGCCCTTACAGATTCGGGTGCAGTTAACTCCATCCGGCAGCATTGTCGATCGCCGTGCAGGGGACAACGACAAGTGGACGATGGTCAGTGGGAAAGGACGGTTAGAAACGATCCTGGATTCGGATATAGCGTATGAAGATTTGGGGGTCGATTTCCTACGCTGGAGCAGAGTGACTCCACTGGGGGGTGACAGCATTAAAACACTGGAGGCTTGGGCGTATGAAGCTCAACCGCCCAGCTTGAGCAATTACACCAAGGCACGCTTTTGGATCAGTTCGGATTTTCTCTCGGTATTGAGGGTGGATGCCTACAATGACCAGAATCAGGTGATCAAGCGGGTGGAAGTCAACGGTGTGATGCAGGTGGGTGATGTGTATGTGATCAAGGAAATGATGATCGCATCACTCATTCCGGGGCGTGAGCTGTCGCGTAGTCGCAGTTTTATTACGATTCAGAAAGCGGAGCCGGGATCGGGGCTTCAGTTGATCGATTAATTATGACATCCCTCAGGCAACCTCGCCCTGCGGGCATCCGTTGTTTTGACACCCATACCCATTCTTGTTTTTCGGTGGATGGGGTTTCGCGTCCTCGTTCGATGGTAAGCTCGGCCCGTGCGGCGGGATTGGATGGTTTAGTGCTGACAGATCACGATACCTGCGCGGGTGTGGATTATTTATTGAGGCAAGGATTGATGCGTGAAGATGGCCTTCCGGTTGATGATTTTCTGGTTATACCAGGTCAGGAAGTGTCGACCCGTGAAGGGCACGTCTTGGTCTTGGGACTGAAACTGCAGCCGATGCCGGGGGTTACCTGTTCGGAGCTTATTCCAATGGTCAAGGCAGGGGGCGGGTTGACCATTGCCGCTCATCCTTTTGATCCAGCGCGTCGTGGAGTAGGCAGAGCCGTCCTAGAACGGGAAGCTTTCGACGGGATGGAAGTCTTCAATTCGGCTAGTTGGTTTCCGGGATTAAATCGTATGGCATTACGGTATGCGTTGAGTCGCACGCATCCGTGGATATTGACGGCAGGAAGTGATGCCCATCATCCTGCGGCTATCGGTCGGTCCTATCTTGAGCTGAATATGGTGGACTTTTCAGTGGCGGGTTTTCTGGAGGCATTGATGTCAGGCTCGTTCGAGCGCAAGGAATGTCTTTTGCGCCCTATAGATTATGTGCGGAAGAGCTGGTTCAATATGTTAAGACCCGGGGGAATCGATGCACTGCGGAAGGTCTCGGAGAACTCTCCATGAGCGGAAACTTAGGTCATATCGCGCCGTGGACGCGACGCATAATCGTTCTGAATGTGCTGGTGGCGATCTTGGCGGATTGGATGCCTGCTTGGGGTTGGGGTGAAGGGTTGCGCCAGACCTGGCCGTTTACCATAGAAGGTTTATGGCGTGGCGAGGTGTGGCGCCTATTCACGTATATGTGGATGCATGCCGGTTTGTATGGGCTGTTGTTGTTTCATTTGCTGTTCAACATGATGACGCTTTATTTTCTGGGCCGGGTGGTTGAGCCGGTTTTGGGAGGTCGTCGTTTTCTCTGGATATATTTTGGTGGTGGTTTGTGTGCGGTGGTTGCTTATTTGATCGATGTTTCACTGGCTGCATTATTACTTGGCAGCCCAGTTGATGTTGAGCAACCCTTGGTCGGAGCCAGTGGAGCGGTGTGTGCGGTGTTTGGAGTATTTGCGCTTCTAGCACCTGAAGCGCGGTTGTATCTGATGTTGATTCCGTACCCGATCCGCGCCGTCAATGCCATGCGCGGATTTGTTTGGATTAGTCTCGGACTGATGGTGATAGGCTGGTGGCCTGAAATGAGGGAGCATCCGTCATGGGGGTGGTTATTTTCGGTTGCCCATTCAGCGCATCTAGGAGGTCTTTTTTTTGGTTGGTGGGCGATGAGGAGAATAATGCGAAGGAGAATATGATACGGGAAGCGGTTTTTAAGTCTTTTTAAGTATAAAATACTTTGACTTTTTACGCTATCTTACATAGAAGTTCGTTATGAAGCAGAGCACATGGGTATGTATTATGGTTGTGGGATGGGTTCTGATCCTGGCTGATAAGAGTCATACTCAGGAAGCCACGGCACCACCGCCGCCTCGTCCATTTAAAGTGACCAATACCGATGGTACCGTATCCACAGTGGTTCCCGATCGTGGGGAAACTCAGCTCATGGTGGAAAAAAATGATGTGCCCACCACTCAAGCGCCTGAGCCCAAGCCAAGTTTTCTGACCAACAGTGCGCCCCGTGAAACCAAGACGGGCTACTATGCAGCGGCCATGCTTGGAGCGAATGTGGATGCTTTCCGAGGTAACGATATTCAGAACTGGTTCGGTGCAGGAGATTTGTTTCAAAACCAGCCAACGATTTTTGGAGCAGGCGACCACAATATGACGTTGGGACCTATGGTGGCCCTCAAATTTGGATATGTATGGCCTTTTGGCGAGCGCATTGATCAATTTGAATCGGAAACGGGCGGAATCCGCTTAGCCGGCGCATTAGAGGGAGAGCTGGTCTATCTACACGGTTTTCATGAGATCAATCCTCCAGGGAACCAAGCCCGCGGTGAAGTACAACAAATCACCATTGCTCCTATGATCAACTTCCTTTTAAAAGGGTATTTTGGACGTTCAGAAATTTATTTAGGCCCTGGTATAGGATTGGCTAACACCTTTTGGGTAGGGCATAAAGGTTTCCGTGAGGATGAATCACTGGCCGATCTGGCTTACCAATTCATATTGGGTTATGAATACCATATGAATAGCGACTGGTCGATTTTTACCGAAGCTAAATACTTCACCATTCAGAACACCAAGTATATCACCGAGGGTGATATGTCGAATGTGGCGGTGGGTATTGGCGTCAAGCGCCAGCTTTGATGGATCGATCCAAGGCATCTTGAGCGGCAGCGATTTCCGCCCACTTTTTGCTACTTCCTGATCCGAGCCCAATACATTCGCCCTCTGACACGGCTTTCACGGTGAACGTTTTCTTATGGTCCGGCCCGGATTCGGATACAAGTTCATAGTTTGGAGTAGGGAGTCCTTTTGCTTGTAACCATTCCTGTAAGGCTCCTTTGGGGTTAAAAACAGAAGCTGAGGTAGTCAGGTCGTCGATGACCGCAGTGAAGACGCGATGGATCCATGCTTGAGTGGCTTCGTAGCCCGAATCAAGATATAAGGCACCAATAACGGCCTCCATGGCATCGGCTAAATTCGAAGCTTTCTCCCGACCATGGTTTTTTTCCTCGCCGTGCCCTAGTGTGAGGTATTGACCCAAATCAAACTGGCGTGCGATTTTCTCGAGAGCACTACGGTTGACCGCAGCGGCTCGTAACTTGGTCAGAAAACCTTCGGTTTCATTAGGATAACGTTGATAGAGGTAGTGGGTTAAAGTGGCTTGCAGAATCGCGTCACCCAGAAATTCGAGTCGCTGGTTGTCATGAAGTGGTGTTGAATCGCCGTAGGCACAGGATGGATGGGTAAGTGCTTGAATCAGCAAAGTCTCGTTTTGAAAGCGGCACTGCAGTTTGGCTTCCAGATCTTCCATTTGCGGCATGGAAATGTTTAACGAAACTTAGGCTTAAGGGAAAGTGAATAGCGTTCACATAAACAAACCCGACATCTTATTGTAACATTTTATTCATCATAATGACGCTATTTGTGAATAGATTGTGAATAACTTTAAAAACAGGATACGATTATGGCGCACTATCGAACCGCATGGATTTCAGATGTTCACTTGGGAACGAAGGGTGCGCAGGCGTTATCTCTCTTGGAGTTTATCAAACAGAACGAGTTTGAAACCCTTTATTTGGTGGGTGACATTGTGGATGTGTGGGCACTGAAGCGTGGGATTTACTGGCCACAAGAGCATAATGATGTGATCCAAAAGCTGCTTCGTGAGGCACGTAAAGGCACGCGCTTGTTTTATATTCCGGGTAACCACGATGAATTTGTGGTGGGATTTGATGGCCAGTTTGGAAACGTATCTATCCAGCAACAAGCCATTCATGTAACGGCCAAAGGCGAGAAAATTCTGGTCATTCACGGTCATGAACTCGATACGGTGGTGCAAAATATGGGTTGGCTGGCGCATGTGGGAGATATGGGATACAAGATGCTGATTGAATTAAATCGTCTGAATAACTTCATGCGTAATTTCTTAAAGCTTAAGCCTTGGTCACTAAGCGCGTATGTCAAAAATGAAGTCAAGAATGTGGTCAGTTTCATTGGGAAATTCGAAGAGGGTATCGTGCGTTATGCGCGCGAGCACCAGGTTGACTCGGTATTGTGTGGTCACATTCATCATGCTTCCATGCACCGTATCGATGGAATCAACTATTATAACACAGGAGACTGGGTTGAGAGTTGCACTGCGATTGTGGAGGAATTAGATGGCAGCTTAAAACTGCTGACCGATCTTAATATTACCCTGCATCGTCCTGACGAAGTTGGGACTAAGCAGCGCAAACCCGAGTTGGTCTTGACTGCTGTCGGGGTTTGATCCCGGCTTGGTTTTTACAGCTTTACGTAGGGTCACCCTAACGGGATTCGAACCCGTGTTACCGCCGTGAAAGGGCGGTGTCCTAGGCCACTGGACGATAGGGTGTCAGTGAAGCCAAATAAGTAATCACATAATCTTCCGTGATGCAATGGAGAATTCAAAAATAACACTGTTTTGCGAGCTCCTTATGTAAAGATGGGGCGTGGATAATGGATAGCTCTTAGGTTGAGGCCATAACGGGGCGGAGATAAAAACTTCACCCAGCTAGTTATTTCTCACACCTGCTCGAAGGCCATCCGGGCTGCTGAAGTTATATTCCAGAGCCAAAAAGAAAATGGTTCCATCGAAAAATCGCTTTTGCAGAGCTAAAATTTAGTTTACGATCATTTTTTCTTACGCATTATTTTACACACAAAACCAAGTAAAAAGATTGACCTCAATGATTGACGGCAGATAGGCTCTAAATATGAAAAATCCACTCATTCTAATATGTATTGTGGCTGTAATTGGGTGTGTTGTTCCAGGAGCTAGTGCGCAACGAGATAACGAAAACATCAATCTGGACGCCAAAAAAATACTGTTGGTGGAGAAAGCTTTGCCGAACGAATACACACGCGAGGGCAAGGCGTCCGTGAAAACGTATGATGACAAATGGTGGTCGGTGGATGTTACCTTTAGCACGAATGAGGAAATGACGGGAGAAATTCGGATCAAAGTGTATTTGGAAGCGTATGACTATTTCAAGGAAGTGGACAAGCAGAATGGTTTTGTAGTTTTAACCGGAGACGTGGTTTTTATTAACGTTCCGAAGGGTAGCGAACACAAAGCTACCTTCTACTTACATCCTGGGAGCGCACAGCGTTACGGTGGAACCAAGGGATCCGCTGATTTTGCCCGCTCTGGTGAGCACAACGTAAGGGTGGAAGTTTACGAAGATGGGCGTCTTGCGGTGGAACTTGATATGGAGCAAGACAGCAATCCAAACTGGTTTCGCGAGGCCGCGTCGGTTCCAGATGTCCTGATTAGTGTGGAGAACTCACCGTGGTGGCCGTTCGAGGTGCGGCAATACAATCAAATTCAGATCAAGTCCGGCCGCTGAGCTGGGATTAACAAACGGAAGTCACTGTGGCAGCGGCAAAAAAAGTAGTTTCAGTTGATTTCGGTTCGAGCACACTGAAAGTAGGGATTTTTCAATCAGATCCCGTCAATGGTCTCTCACTGTTAGACTATGAACTGCTTGATCTAAAAATCGAGCCGGGCAAGGATGAGCATCGTTTGGGTGAGATGCTTAACGGTCTGCAATCGGTAGTACAACAGAAAAAGCTCGAGGGATTGCCCGCTATTTGCAGTTTATCGGGTCAATTTGCATTTACTCGGTTTGTAAAATTACCGCCCGTTACGGCAGATCAAGTTGAGCAGATGATCGGGTTTGAAGCTCAACAGAATGTCCCGTTTCCCATTCAGGAAGTAATTTGGGACTATCAGCTTTTGGGTGGCCGCACCGGAACAGACTTCGAGGCGGTTATTGTAGCCGTAAAGGATGATTTGATCGAACAGGCAGCTGCTGCGCTAAATGCTTCCAAGTTGAAGTTTTTTAAAATGGATGTGTCTCCGCTGGCTCTCATCAACTCTTATTTTTATAATGTTCCGAGCGGCACCTCTTGTACCCTGTTGGTCGATATTGGTTCCAAGTGCACAAATTTAATTTTTGTAGACGGAACCAAAATTTTCGCCCGTGTCATACCGATCGGCGGGCACATGATTACCCAGAACATAGCCAATGAATTCCAAGAGCCGTATAAGTCAGCTGAGCTGCTCAAAATGGGTAAAGGCTTTGTAGGATTGGGTGGTGCGTACGCTGATCCCGAGGATCAGGCAGCGGCTCGGATATCTAAAATTTCTCGCAGCGTATTCAGTCGACTTCACGCGGAAGTGAGTCGATCCATCAGCTTCTACCGAAATCAACAGGGAGGCAAACCGCCTGAACGTATTTTACTGGCAGGAGGCGGAGCCCGCATGGCTTATGCGGATCTCTTTTTCAAAGAAAAGTTAAACCTTCCGGTCGAGCATTTTAACCCTCTGAGAAATGTGGCCATAGGCGCGGGAGTGGATCGCAACCGTCTTTCTCTCGAGGCACCTTTGATGGGAGAACTGGTAGGGGCAGGACTGCGTTTTGCGGGGGACACTCCAGTAGAAATAAACCTGACCCCGCAGTCTATCACCAAACAAAAACAAAAAAGTGCACAAATGCCAACTCTAGCCGCCACGCTGCTGGTATTTTGTCTGGCATTTTTGGTTTCGGTGGGGGTCAATTTGCTCCAACTCTCACAGGTGCGTTCTCAGATAGAAACTCTTCAAGCAGATCTCAATGAGAAAAACAGCCTGGCGGTACAGATTGAGAAAAATCGCAAAGAATTCAACGATCTGGCTCTGAAAGCTGATACGCTACTAAGACTGCGCCAGCAGGAGGATTTCTGGCCTCACTTCCTGAACGTGTTCATTCAGAGCGTCCAGGGTTCAGTGGGGTTATGGGTTACTGAGATGAAAATTACTGCGAATGGAGCACCGCTAACCATGGTTCCTCAAAGCGCGCCTACTGCTGGTGCCGCAGCACGTCCTCCTCGGCCACGGCCAGGAGCTGCTGCAGTTGCACCCGTTGAAACCGCCGCTAAACCTGTCAATTTGGCCCCTTACGGAACCGAACTTAATTTGCGAGGTTTTTTCGAATCAGATCTAGGTTATGATTTTATTAACGCATTTGTACAAAAGCTTTCAGCAACCGGAATGTTTGAAGAGGTGAAAATTCTGGAACGTGATAACCTCGAGGATCAAGTGGCTCTCAAATTTTACATCCAAGCTAAATTCAAAGAGGAAACCAGACCGGTGCTATTGCCATGAAAGCAGTTCCTCAGCATCTTATTGTAGTAGGAGTCCTGTTGATGCTTATCGCGGTGCTAGGAATTGGCGCATGGATCTGGTCAAGCAACACACTGTTAGCAGCTGTGAATGAGAAAAAGCAGATGGAGACTCAACTGACCGGAATTTCCAGTCGTGGCATCTTTCCAAGCAGAAAAAATCTTGAGATGATGAAAAAGCAGAATGAGGATTTGCGCGATCTATTGGATCCGCTTGAAAATAAACTCAGAGATGGCCTGTCTGTCTTTCAGGAAGTGACTGGTGAGGGGGGGCGTGGTCTTGCGGCCAACGAGTGGAAACGTCAGCTGGGATCAAAACGTGATGAAGTCATCTCTAGGGCTGAGGAAAACAATGTCAAATTGCCCGAGGGGTTCTACTTGGGATTCAAGCGTTACCGCACACTAAATCCTTCTGAGGACAAAACCTTGGAGTTGGGTGTCCAATTGCAGGCTCTCTATATGATCTCTATGGCAGCTATCAAGGCTAAGGTGGCTTCAATCGAGGAGATCAAACGGGTAATGGTGGAAGACGGCAGAACCGATGGAGACGGAGAAGCATTAGCCGCTCAAACCGCTAAAGGGCCGGAAAATTTATATACTATTTATCCGTTCGAAGTGACTCTGCGCACCTCTCCATCCGGAATGGCACGTCTGATTAATGAAATCACAGAATCACCACTTTTTATGGTAATTCGGTTTGTCGATGTGGAAAATGAAAAGACATCCGTCCCTCGGAGGACGGAAGTCACTTCCCAACAGACAACGGGTGCGCCAGAAAAGCTTATTGTTCCAATAGTAGGGCAGGAATTAGTCAAGGCCACCCTGCGAGTGGATCTGCTCTACTGGAATGCCGACAAAACGGCGGCCGATAAAAAGGAGACTCCATGAAACCACTTTTCCAACTCCGTCCGGAACAGTGGTTACTCTTCGGGGTCTTTCTCTTTTTAGGGTTAGTCAGCTTGGTGAAGGCACTATTTCTTGAGGATGTTAGTTCGAATGTTGCTGGGGGCAAACAAGGAGAGCCTCCCCAGTTCGATCTCGTGAAAGTACATTCGCTGGTGGAGCAATGGAATAAGAGCCCAAGTCTTTCAATTAGTGATCACCAGATTTTTGTCTCTCGACTCATCGTCTATCAACCTCAAACCGGAGTTATCGGCTATTTGGCACCCGAGGATACAGGACCTGATAAAATTAGAATCGACTGGAAAATCAAATATGGATTTCCGCTCGACGATCCTACTATAGCTTCAGCTGATACCGATGGAGATGGCTTTAGCAATTTTGAGGAGTTTAAGGCGGGAACCAGTCCCGTAGATAAAGCTGATCATCCGGATCTAATCTTGAAGTTATGTGTAAAGAGCTATGAATATGTCCCGTTCCGGCTTATCTTCAGAGGATACAGCCCCAATATTTCGGGAACAGGACTCGTCTATCAAATCAACCTTCTGGATGTCAAGCAGCGCAATACCCGGCTTGTCGAGGAAGGTCAGGATTTGGAGGGGTACAAAGTCGGCTCCTTTGAAAAAAAGATTGTCAAGGAATTCGATGAAGTCATCGGCATTGAGGTGGATCGCGATAAATCCGAGTTGAGAATCATCAACCCTGCACTAGAAGAACCCGTGGTCTTGGTTTTCAATAAAGAAACTGAATCAGACGAAAGCAGGGTAGTCCTTCAATTGAATGTCCCCAACGAAAGCCCTGCTCCAGCCAAATTAAAAAGGGGCGAAACATTTAAAATTCGAAACAAAGAGTATCGTCTCCTCAGCGTTTCGAAAGATGGAGCACAAGTTAAAGATATGGCTAACGATCAAGTTATCCAGATTCCCAATTGCAATTAAATGAAGCGAAGATCAATTTTACTTGAAATCCCATAAAAAATGAGTGCATACTCCAATTAATTCATGAAATCCAATGATCGAAATCACATGTTCCCATCCACGATATTGAGAAATAGTCTTTCTGCGGTGCTCATGATCACTGGGATGATCATAGGTTCTACCCAAGCTCAAGTGGCACCCGAGGCCAGCGCGGACATGGAGCAAATTCGCCGAATGGAATCGGGTTTACTGCTCACCCGCACGCTCGAAGAAGCAAATAAGCTAACAGCTGCTTCGGAATGGGTCAAAGCGAGGGCGCGCTTTGAAGAAGTGATTGCCAAAACGACTCCGACTGGGCCGATGGCTGATATACATGGATCAGCGAAAAATGGGTTAGCGAATTTGTCTATCAGACAAGCTCAACAAGCCGCTAATACTGGCGATTGGCCCTTAGCTCGTAAATTTGCCGAAGAAGCTGTCTCCCTTCGCCCGGATGATAAAAACTATCAAGCGTTTCTTGCCCAAGCTAAGACTAAAACCCGTTCAGTAAGTGAACTCTATCCCAAGAATTCTGTAGTCGATGACGCGCTGAAAGAAAAAGTAGATCGAATTAAAGTCCTCATTTATGAAGGCGACAGTTTTTACAATACCGGCCAATTTTCCAGAGCCGAATTTAAGTACAATGAAATATTGAGATTAGATCCTTACAACCAGGTAGCTATGAAAAAGCTTCGTGAGGTGACATTTAAAAAGAGAGAGGCCGCTACTGCCCGAAAAGATGCCTTCAAAGTTAAAGCGATGGCAGATGTCGCAGAATCGTGGGACGTAAGACCAAAATATCGGGTATCGACTGAGGGCGCGTCAGGAACTGAAGTCGTTGAGGAAACTCGGGTTAATGAAATGTATGACAAGCTGGAAAGCATTCGAATTCCCGAACTGAACTTTACTGAAGTGGATGTTTCTGATGCTATCGACTATTTGCAAAAACAAAGTAAGGCCTTAGATCCTGACGGAGTAGGGGTCAACTTTGTACTGAAAACGGAGTCAACACAAACGACAGCTCAAGAGGGCGCTGATCCGCCAGCCAGTAACACTCTCAACACCCTTACGCTGGATTTAAAGGACATGCCGTTGATCAAAGTCCTTGAGTTTATCAGCACACTGACCAACCTGAATTACAAGGTTGAGGAATATGCAGTTTTTCTTTTCCCTTCAAATGAAACCAGCGATGTCAAACTGATCCGGACGTTCTCCGTTCCGCCTACTTTTTTCGGAACAAACATCACGACACAACAAAATCCCACTGGGCCCGATGGCGTCAAAATAGCGGGTGCAGATGTAAAAAAAGAACTTGAATCCAAAGGCGTTACGTTTTCGAATGACACCAGCGCCTCATACCTCCCCAAAACAGCCAAGCTGGTGGTCAAAAACACCCTTCAGGAATTAAACCTCATTGAGCAGTTGGTTTCAAAAGAATCCGGCGAAACCACCCAGATCGCCATCGAGGCCAAATATATCGAGTTCACCGAGGACAAAATGAAAGACTTCAGCGCGAATTTCCGGATGAGCGCTGACCAGAATATTCCTACTCCTTTCAATGTGCCTATTCAACCAAATGGAACACCGCTTCAAGCGGGGGGGGGCGCCTTTATTCCGCCAGTCGGAGCGGGTGCCGGTGGCTTCCCAGCCTTTAATGTCAACGACATTTCGGATTGGGGGAAAGTTCAGGCTGGGGGAGGAACCGCACTGCGCAATGCAGGAAGTTTACCCCCAAACCAGCTGGATGCCTTACTGCAGTTGGGCTTGAACCGCAACCCGGCCCAAATTGGTTTTTCTGGGATCATGGGCAGTTCAGGATTCCGCTATCTGCTGACGGCACTAGAATCTACTTTCGGTAAAGATTTAATGTCTTCACCCAAACTGACTTTAGTCAACGGTTCCAAATCTAAAATTAGAATTGTTAGGGAATTCCGCTATCCAGAAGAATATGAAGCTCCTGAGGTCGAAACCATTACCATAGGCACGGGTGCCGCAGCTTTTGCGATCATTAGTGTAACTCCCTCAACGCCTACGGACTTTATAAGCAAGGACATCGGGGTAACCTTGGAAGTAAGAGCTAATGCTACGCCGGATCGCCGGATCGATCTTGAATTGAAGCCGGAAGTCATAGAATTTGAAGGTTTCATCGATTATGGAGGGCCTATCAATGCACAATTGAATATATTCGGTAGTCCTACGTTTCAAGTAGCTACAGCCAATAACCTCCGACACGTCTTTTCTGTCCGCAATATTGAAACAAAACTTCAGGTTATTGATGGTCAAACCGTGGTGATGGCGGGGTTCATCCGAGACGATGAACAGGAGGTTAACGACAAAGTTCCCCTGCTGGGAGACCTGCCTTGGGTGGGGCGCGCCTTCCGAAGCAAATCCACCCAATCTGTAAAGCGCAACCTCGCTGTCTTTATCACTGCCCGTATGGTTAATCCGGACGGAACTCCTAAGTTCTTAACTGAAGACGAAGCTGAATCCTTCGGTGTAGCTTCTCAATAATGGAGAAGAAATTTATGCAAAAACTAATACGCACCTTGTTACTATCATCTTTTTTTATGACTGGGCTCTATGCTGTAGCGCAGCAGCCTGAAGCGATCATTCAGAAAGAAGAAATTCGCCGTCAGGAAATTCTGCTTTCCTCGACAATGGAATTAAACCGCGCTCAGAAGCTAATCCAAAAAGGCAAAGCGGAGGAAGCCAAAATCATTATTCGTGACATCTTGGCCCGTGTTCCAGAAAGCGGCAAAGGTGAGCCGATTCATGTCAAAGCGCGCCAATTGCTTTCGGAGCTAGAACTCCAATCTGCGGAATCAGCCGCGAAAGGTAATGATTGGTTCACCGCTATGGAAAGAGCGCAGAAAGCATTGGAAATAGCTCCTGAAAATAAAAGAGCTGAGATGCTGATCCGCGAAGCACGCCGTCAGCTTGGAGTGGGCCCGAGTGGAGAAATCAATCCTGCGGTGGATCGTAAATTTGTTTCCGATTATCATGATACTAAGAGACTTTACAAACGTGCCGAGGATTTCTTCGCTACAGGACAATATGACGAGGCTACCAAAGAGCTGCAGAAGTTGATTAAAATCGACCCCTATAATACGACTGCAGCAAAGTTACTAAAAAAAGTTCAGACACGAAAATTCGTTGCCGCTGATGCTGAGCGCCTTCTTACTCGTGAGCAGCTCATCACGGAAAATCGTGAAAACTGGACAGAGCAGCTCACTACAGATCTTAAAGAGAAAGATACGGTGACGAGGGTAGTACCTATTGCAGCCCGCAATGAATTCGCCATTCAAGAAAAGCTTAAAAAAATCATTATCCCCAAAGTGGAATTTAACAATGCCAGTATCAATGACGCAGTTCGATTCCTTACTGCAAAAACCAGGGAGCTGGATCAAGACGGAGTTGGAGTGAGTTTTTTAATTCAGAATGATGAGGTAATTCCTCAAAGTAAAAACTTCAGTCTCAACTTAAACAATGTTCCTGCAGCCGAAGTCTTGCGATATGTAACTAATCTGGCAGGAGTGAAATCCAAAGTAGAAGAATTTGCGGTGTTCATCGTGCCTTTAGCCTTTAGTGACGCGGTTATTTTGACCAGAGACTTCCCGGTCCGGGCCACTTTTTTTGATGTTGAAACGCCAACCACAACGCCAACCGATACACGGGACAGAAGACGTCCTACTACCGTTGCAGGACCGACTGCTTCTAGTGATGGGATAAGGGCTAAAGAGGCCTTAGAGGCAATGGGTGTAACCTTTGGAGCCAACACTACGGCTATCTACAGTAAAGCAACCGGAATATTAACGGTAAAAAATTCCCAAGATCAAATTGATTTGATTGAAGAACTCATTACGGGTGACCAGGGAGAAACATTGATGGTGAGGGTTGAAACCAAATTTGTGGAGATTAATCAAACAGACTTGGAAGAACTTACGCCACAATTCAATCTACAAGGTTCCTACAATGTGGTGACTCCGAGCCCTGCCAATTTTGACTTGAGCACCGCCCAGATCAGTGTCACCAACGGATTGCAAGGTGCTCGAAATCTTAGATCCTCTGATGGGATCAATCGGATTCTTAATACAGGTCAAAATCCAACCGCTCCACAAAATGTTGTTGCCCAGCAAAATCAGATTGGATTGACGACAGCGATCGACGGGAACCGTTTTGCGGCACTGATTAACGCCCTTAACCAAAAAAGCAGCACGGATGTGATGACCGCTCCCTCTATCGTGGTCATTGATGGTGCCCAAGCTACCATGAGTGCGGCAAGGGAGTTCAGTTTCCCCACCGAGTATGAAGCGGCCCAGACCGCTACAGCTAGCGGCATTACTGCGGTAGCTCCTTCATTTCCAACTGATTTTGAAGAAAAGAACATAGGTGTCACCATGACGGTTAAACCACAAATCACTGTGGATCGTCAGCGTGTCGTGGTGACTCTGAGGCCAGAGCTCGTCGAATTTGATGGATTTATCAACTATGGAAACCCTGTTAATAGTGTTCTTACAGGGCAGTTGATTTCTGCTAACCTCATTAACCAACCGGTTTTCTCAACCCGCACCGTGGAAGAAGCCAAAGTTGAGATTCAGGATGGCTACACCATGATTCTGGGTGGATTGATTCGTGAAGACATCAGCACAGTTGAAGAAAGAATACCCTTACTCGGCGATTTGCCCTTCGTTGGTCGTGCCTTCCGCAGCAAGGCTGAGCAGGCGATTAAGAAGAACCTACTGATCTTTGTTACAGTGCGCATACTTCGACCTGATGGAGAGCCTTATAACCAAGTCGTTGATTCGGCTCCGATTACGGCCCAAACACCATAAGCTAGAATTGATCAGATTAACATCTGCATCATTTTGCTGTGTGGTGTCTGGCATAGTGAAACAAATGGAGCTGTGCTAGGCCCCTCATCTCACCAAAAGCCCTTCGGCTGTACCGATCTAAAAGTTGATGGCTAAGAGGCTGTCTGCGGCGTGGAAAATAGAATTCTTTCATCATTCTAAATACCCACACATCAATAGGAAAAGCATCCCATCTGCGCAGTGCGTAGAGTAGAATGCATTGTGCCACTTTACAACCGACCCCTGGCAGTGTTTGCAGAAGCTTGGTAGCTTCATCAGTTGAAAGTGTTTGAAGCCTCTCTTGACTTAGAGAGCCGTCATCTAGCATGCGAGCGGCTTTTAAAAGGTATTTGGCTCGATAACCAAGCCGACATTCCCTGAGGGATGATTCTTCAAGTCGTGCAATGACACTGAACGGCGGGAATCGGGCTGGATGTCCAGACTGTATAATTTCCCCATAACGTTCCCGCAACAAGGCATTGATCGACCGTATCTGCGGGATTTGTTTCTGTGATGAGCAGATGAAATTGACCGTGCATTCCCAAAAATCATCTTGGATACAGCGAAGGGTAGAGCTGGAATTAAGAGCGCGTAGTAAATAGGGATCATCTAAATACGCTTTAAGAAGTTGATAGGGGTCATCGTCTACACCCAGATACTTGCGAACGCCAGCTGAGGTGCAGCCTTCGGATGACACAAAGATCGTATCTCCTTCCTGTTTTAAGATGACGGGATGGGATTCGATCCAACCCGCCCAGCTCCGATCTTCTTTTGAGCACCAGCCGAAGGTTTGTCCTGCTTGCAGTGTCAGAGATAAATCAAACTGGGGCGTGTGGATTCGCATATTGCAGAGCTACGTGGTATTGCTAAAGGTAGTTCAGAATATGCCTAGTGAAGGTCATCAAATGGATTTAGGGAGAAAAAAAACCATCATCCTGTTTTGGATCATATCCATGGTTCCCTCGTTGGGGATCCTAGAAGTGGTTCAGTCCCAGCAGCAGGTAGCTCCAGAAGGAAATTATCAAGTGATGCCGGTTTTTCCTGATCAACAGGCATCGCGCATGCAAAGCGCACCCGTCGTAGATGACATACAATATCAAGATGGAAATAGAGGTTTACGCACAGTTGCGGAAGAAGCTCCTGAACCATCGGTCGAAGGCGCTGCTTCAACCGTACAAAGCTCAACCGAAACAGCCCCAGGTCATAACGGTCTGGATGGACTGCCTGTTGATGCTGATTTGCCGATCCGCTTGTCTATCATCTCTCCGTCCGACAGGCAGGTGCTGAACACGGAAACGGTTGATATTTTTTTCTCCCTTGAAAACTATATTTTAGGGGAGAAGGGTTCGGGTGGAAATCGTGTGCATTATATCCTGGATAACCGTGATCCTGAACCTGTCTATGACGCGGTGAAACCGATTACCTTTAAGGGACTGAGCCAAGGGGGCCACAGCCTGCGACTCTTTGCGGTGAGGCCTGACGGAACCATGTTCCGGAATCCCGAGGCTTTTGCTATGGTTCATTTTTATTTAGGTAGAAAAGATTTTCAAAACTATACCGACCCGGATCGACCTTTTTTGACAGTCAATCTCCCTACCGGGAATCAAATAGCCACCGATGAAGAAGGACGAGTCATTTTTGATTATATGATCCATCATGCTACCGAGGGTGATGGCCATCAAGTGAAGTATAAATTGGGCTCGTATGAAGGCTTCATCAATCAACCAGGACCGGTTCATTGGGCTAATCTCGCCGTGGGAAAACATGCCCTACAGGTCGAGCTTCTCCGATCAAGCAATCAACCAGTCATCGGTCCTTTCAACCGTGTCGAGCGGGAATTCACTGTGGAACGCGTAATGCGTGCGGTGCTACTTGATGAGTTCGGAAATGAAATACCCCCGACCGATGTCGAGCCAACGGTTCAAGAAAACTTTTGAGCATGAGCAGAAATCCGCCCGACCTCCGCTGTTGGCGATTGATCTTGTTATATTTGAGGGCTTTCGGCTGGCACCAGCCGGATGGACGGACTGGTAGCAATAATGTTTTCAGCTTGATGAGTTTCCAATGCCCGTTTCATAAACACCTCTTGTGCTCGGATAGCGGGTTCGTTTTCCTCCCTCACAGGAAGGACGTGCATCCCGTTGGGTAAAATATAACGCGCCTTGACGTTGTCTTGTTGAAAGAGGGCAATTACTCCATGAATCATTCGATCCTTGAGTCGAGGATCCTCGACCGGGAAGATCACTTCTACCCTTCGGCTTAGGTTGCGTGTCATCCAGTCCGCACTCCCCAAATAGACCTCGTCCTGACCATGGTTGTGGAAATAAAAAATACGGCTGTGTTCGAGGAATTGATCGACGATGCTTTTGACAGTGATGTTTTCACTGACTCCTTCTAACCCCGGTCGCAAGCAGCAAATGCCACGGATCATTAAGTCAATTTTCACGCCGGCTTGGGATGCTTGGTAGAGTTCGAGAATGATAGAGAGATCCACCAGTGAATTCATTTTGGCGAAGATGCGCCCAGGGCGTCCGTGACGGGCATGTTCGGCTTCACGGCGAATCATTTCCACGAACCGGTCTCTCATTTGGAACGGGGCCACCAACAGTTTGGAGAACTGCGGCTGATAGGACATTCCAGTCATAGCGTTAAATAAAGCAGCCACTTCGGAGGTGAGTTCAGGGCGCGTGGTAAGAAGCCCAAGATCGGTATACAAGCGGGCGGTTTTGGGATGGTAGTTTCCTGTGCCTAGGTGGCAATAATGACGGATGCGGTCGTCGTCACGTCGTACTACCAGAAGGGTTTTACAGTGGGTCTTAAGACCAACCAAACCGTAGACTACGTGCACCCCAGCATCCTCAAGGCGGCGGGCCCAAGAGATATTATTGGCCTCATCAAAGCGGGCTTTAAGTTCCACCAGTACCGTAATTTGTTTGCCCCGATTGGAAGCGTCGATGAGGGCTTTGACAATAGGAGAGTCGCCACTGGTGCGGTAGAGGGTCATTTTAATGGCCAAGACCTTCGGATCCGTGGCTGCATACTCTACAAAATCAACCACTGAGCCGAAGCTCTCGTAGGGATGGTGGAGAAGGATGTCCTGTTGGCGAATGACCTCAAAAAAGTCCGGCTCATCCCGCAGGGCTTGAGCCGTGACCGGACTCCAAGCCGGAGCCTTCAGAGAGGGATGGGTGTCTAAATCGGTCAGAGGCATGAGCCGGACCAAATTCATCGGCCCTTCCGAAACATACATATCCTTTCGGTTCAATCTGAACTTTTGCTGAAGGTAGAATCGCACTTCCGCAGGGCAGCCCTGTTCGACTTCCAGTCGGACTGCATTGCCTTTATTCCGATTGCGCAATTCCTCTTCGATGGAGCGCAGAAGGTTGAGTGCTTCTTCTTCATCAATATAGAGATCGCTATTCCGGGTGACTCGGAAGGGGTGTGCCCCTTTGACTTTCACGCCGGGGAAAAGAGTTTGCACATGTTCCATAATCAAGCGGCTCAGGAAGAGGAAATCATGATGCTGTGCCGGTCGATGGGGGAGTGTAATCAGCCGGTTAAGAACTCGGGGAACTTGAACAATGGCATAACGATCGTCGGCACCCTCAAGGCCTTCAATGACCACGATGATATTTAAAGACTTGTTGAGGATGTGAGGGAAGGGGTGGCTGGGGTCGATGGCCAGGGGTGTGAGCACAGGAAACACCTCATCATGAAAGAAACGTTCTGCCCACTGGCGGTCGTCTTCGGAAAGCTCATTCATGGCCAGAAAGCGAATGTGGTTTTCTTCCAATGCGGGCAATAGTTCTTCGCTCCATAGACGGTATTGTTCCTGCATCATCGTGGTCACCCGCTCGTGGATGCGATCAAACGTTTCCTGTGAGGATAGGCCATCGGGGCCGGGGTCATTACGGTGACTATCGATTAATTGGCGTATGCCAGAGACACGGATTTCAAAAAACTCGTCCAGATTAGAACTGACTATGCAGAGGAACTTAACCCTTTCGAGCAGGGGGGTGGAGGGGTCGAGTGCCTCTTCGAGCACCCGTTGATTGAATTCCAGCCAGCTTAATTCCCGGTTCATGAAGAGGGTGGGATTCTTGAGATTGATTTCCTGTGACATGGTAATGGATTATATCAAAGTTCAAGTGATTGTAACCGTAATGTGCGCCTTTCATGTCACTTTATGGTGACAAGCGGATCGTGGGTGATCACAGTGACTTCATGATTAGGTTCAACTTATTTGGGTTTCAAGTCGGGGTTCAGGGATGGTTCTGGCTCACTGCATTCTTATTGGGTGGAGGATTAAGAATGCGCTCCGCATCCGAATGGCCAGAGGTAGCCCTAGCGGTGGGGGTGATTTTTGTCTCAATACTAGTACACGAATTAGGACATGCTCTGGCTGCACGGTATTTCGGTCAGCAAGCCGCGATTTATTTCCATGGATTGGGAGGTCTGACGCACTTTCAAGGGGGCACTCTGGGAAGGTGGCGTCATGCTATGGTGGTGGCTGCAGGCCCGGCTGCCAGTTTGAGTTTAGCGGTGCTTTTTGCATTGTGGTTACCTTGGAGGGATGTGAGTCCTTGGGTGGATCAGGTGGTAAGCATCGGATTGTGGGTGAATGTAGTTTGGACGATGATCAACTGTCTACCCATTTTACCCATGGATGGAGGGCAACTTTTGAGAGATATTTTGGGCGAAAAGCATGAGAGGTTGTGTTGCGGCATCGGTGGAATACTGGCAGTGATGATGGTTCTTTTGGCTCTGATCTCGGGATTCTATTTTATGGCGGTCTTGATGGGATTTTTGGCTTGGTCTAACTTTAAGGGCGCTGGAACGTTTCAAGGAGGCGTGAGCCAAGCTTGAGACGCTAAGGACTCCTACTTTTTTGCTTACTCTCAAAAAGCGTGTATAAAAGAGTCGTGAAAATTTCATTTATCTGGGGACTGGCAGCGGCACTTCTGGTCATATGGTTGATTTCTGCTGCTGGTATGAAGGCAGCACGAGACCGGGTAGCCAGCGCGGATCGCGTACTAGCCATGGTGACTGCTCAGAATTGGGATGAAACCACAGGTGCGAATCGTCAACGAGCACTGGAAGAAATAGCTGATGAGGTGAATCGCTTAGATTTTGAACAGCGTCGGGAACTGGGCCTCAGAAGAGGTTTGGACGGACTTTTTTCTTCACTCTCGACCGAGGAACGTCAGCAATTTCTAGATAAGACCTTGCCCAAGGGATTTGAACAAATTATTGAACGCTTTAATCGTATGGACACGGAAGCCAGAAAAGCCGCCGTAGAACGCGCCATGGCCGATCTTCGCGATATTGAAATCAATGCCAGTCAAGAGGAGCGTCAACGGGTGCTGGATCGCTATGAAGATGGTACCGCCCAACGTGTTATCCGTGAGGGTTTTTCGTCATACTTGCAAAATGCGTCGGCTGAAACCAAGCTGGATTTAGCGCCACTTATCGAACAAATTCAGCGCAACATGCAGGGATTGGGATACCGCTAATTTCACAGAACACCGTCACCTTTATGCAACTTATAAAATGTTTAGATCCGAACATCCCGCCCTCCGCAAATCTTCTTGTGTGCGTTGTCCCACTTAGATCCCGCACTTCAAGCGCTTTCACCCTTGTGGAGACCGCGGTGGTGGTTTTGATTGTGGGTTTATTGGTTTCGTTATCCATCCCGGTAGTGCAGATGGTGATAGATCGCTCCAAAGAGGCGGCCTGCCTATCCAATTTGCGCCAGATCGGACTGGCAGTTCAATCCTATGCCGCCGAGCATGACAATAATCTTCCGCAGTTGGCCGCAGGTCGCAGTTCTCGCTCTGAAGATATTCCTGTGATGGACACCGTTCTCCTTCCCTACGTAAATGATTCCAGGATTTTCCGCTGTCCGGCTGATACGCGTGATCTTTTTGAAATCAGCGGATCCAGTTATTTTTGGAACTATTTCCCGACCCTTCAAGAAGATGGAAGTGTCAATCTTAAGATTCCCTCTTTGGAGTTTAGTTTACTGCAAGTGAGTGAACCCTCTAAAATTCCTCTCGTAGTGGACAAAGAAGCTTTTCACCGTGCCAAAACGCACGCCAGTATTTTGTATGCGGATGGAAGTGCCCGCCGTGAGTGATACAAGGGTGACTCACGCTGTGAATGTGGAGGGACTGAGTAAAAAATTCGGTCGCCGCCAAGCCGTTGACGACGTCAGCCTGCAAGTCCACGAGGGAGAAATTTATGGTTTGCTGGGTCATAATGGGGCGGGAAAAAGCACCATCATTGGTTCTCTGCTAGGTCAGATTTACCCGGATAAAGGAACCGTCCGAATTTTCGGGAGTGATATACAAAGTGAGCGAAACAGGGCATTGGGCCAAGTGGGTGCCATCTTTGAAACCCCCTGCTTTTATGACTACCTGAGTGGCTGGGACAACTTGATGTTGTTTGTCTCCCTTAGCGGGCGGGTAGAAAAAAAAGAGGTGTTGGAGGTGCTGGATCAGGTCAGGCTCAATGAGCGAGTTCATGATCGTGTGGGAACGTATTCGCACGGAATGCGCCAGAGGCTGGCTCTGGCTCAAGCTCTTCTCCCGAGACCTCGACTGATGATTCTAGATGAACCGGCTGATGGGTTAGACCCGGAGGGCATTCTCGAAAACCGCGAACACATTTCCCGTCTTAACCGCGAAATGGGCATGACCATCATTCTGTGCTCACACCAACTTCACGAGGTTGAACAGTTATGCCACCGCGTAGCCGTTTTAAAGGAGGGCAGATTAGTTTTTGAAGGTGATTGGAGATTGCAGGCAGAAGGGGAGAATGTGCTCGATCTGGATTCACCGGCGCGACATGAATTGTTGTCCCGTCTTCTCGCAATGGGTTTCGTTCATGGTTCCGAAGCATTTCCACAACTATCCGAAGGAGTGGAATTCAAACAGATTCTGGCGGAAATAGCCCGCTTTCCCGAACCCGTGCGACGCGTCGAAATGAGGCATCGCACCCTCGAAGAACTCTACGCACAATGGAGCGTTCAAGCCAACCGTGATAGACTTACCAAGGTCGAGTTATGAAAACTGAAAAGGGTTGCATGATCTTTTGGATTCAGTGGAAGGGAGAACTTAAAAAAATGTTTTCGCGGAAACGAACCTATATCGGGTTTGGGGCTTTTTTGATTGTTGAGACAGCGATTTTGGGATTACTGCAACTTCCGAGCGCACAGCGTTCCCTCGCCCGAGTGCTGGAGAACGGCGGGTTTGTTTTTGAAGATTATTACTCCGGCCTCACCTTGGCCTTTTTAATGATGACCAATACCTTATTCTTTCTGGGTTCATTGTATCTGGCGTTGGTAGGAGGGGATGTGGTGGCCAAAGAAGTCGAGGACGGAACGCTCCGCATGACGCTCTCACGTCCGGTTTCACGCTGGAGAATCATGGTGCTCAAATACGCATCCCTGGTGGTTTATACGTTATCTCTGATGACGTTTGTCACTCTGACTTCCTTGCTGATCGGGATTGCGTATCAAGGGTGGGGGCCATTGTTTATTTATGCTCCTTTGCAAGGGATCTTCTCACTTCTGGAACCCGAACAGGCAGCCTGGCGATTTGTTCTCAATATTCCACTGTTGGCATGTGTCACCATGACCATCTCATCGCTGGCATTTCTTTTTTCATGTTTGAAAATCAAACCGGCTGCTGCCTCCATTCTGGCCTTATCGATTTTCTTTCTCGATATGGTTTTGCAGTTGATGCCGTATTTCAAATCGATCCATCCTTGGCTTTTGACCCACCATATGTCGGTGTGGGTGCACCTTTTCCAAGATCCCATTCCATGGTGGAAACTGGCGGAATCCCTTTTCTATTTGTTGGGCTTTAATGCCACTTTTTTTCTGGTCGGCGCGGCACTGTTCCAAATCCGCGATTTCAAATCATGAATAAAATAAGCTCGGCACCAGAATCTGCCCGAGGGATTCTTCCCGCCTGATTCTGGATTAATTAAGGTATGAACGGGGATCATGTACTTTGGCTGCACGTCGCCGCAACGGCGACCATGGTGGGGGTGGGTTGGTTTGTGCAAGTAGTGCATTATCCGCTTTTTTTACTGGTGGGAGAATCATCTCATGAGTCGCATCACCGGGCTCATATGAAGCGCACCGCATGGGTGGTGGCTCCTCTGATGGTGTTGGAAGTCAGTACCGCTCTTATGCTGATTTTCCACCAGTCGCTTTTCACGCGGCCTGATTGGTTTGTCGCATCGTTGGGAATGCTGGCCGCGCTTTGGGTTTCAACGTTTGCGGTTCAAGTCCCTTTTCACCGAAAGCTCGAAGACGGATATGATCGGCGGACTATCCAGTGGTTAGTGGGCACCAATTGGCTGCGCACGGTGCTTTGGACGGCCCGGCTGGGTGCTTTGTGGGCAGCGTGCCACACAGGAGTGAATGATCTGCTGCCTGCTTAGCGCGGGACTATTTTCCAAGGATGAGAGGCAGTCCGTCGGCTCCGGCGCCTATCACCACAATCTTAGCATTCTGTGATTCAGCCAGTTGTTTGGTCGCTTCGATGCCTCTCCAGCGCAGTAGTTTTTCGTCTATGCCCTTAGATACGATTTCCTGAAATTTCTGAATACCCTCGGCTTCAATGCGTTTGCGTTCGGCCTCCTTCTGCTCTTTTTCCAGAACGAAGTCCATACGCGAGGCCTCTTGCTCCTCCTGGAGCTTGCGCTCTATGGCAGCCCGGACATTCGGAGGCAGTCCCACGTCGCGGAGTTTGAGTTCGGTGAAAAAAGGCGATTTCTCCAAATGGTAAGCGACCAGCAGATCGGTGATGCCGCTGCGGATTTTTTCAGCCATACGGGTGGAGAGTTCCTCACGACGGGAACTGTAAGCTTCTTGGGCGGTAAAGTTAGCGGCGGCTTCACGCACGCCCTCCCTGACGGCGGGGATGATGACGTTATCCCGGTATCGTTGGGAATCGCCCAGATTCTGATAGACCCAAGCAGCTAGGTCGGGGTCAAGCCGGTAATTGACGGTGATATCCATAGGCAGCGACAAGCCGTCGGAGGAGAGGGCTTGAATGGCGTTTTCACTGCGCATGGTCATGCTCTCCATGCGGACGGACATGTTGTTAATGGACAGCAACGGATTGATGAGGTGCATTCCCTCTCCATAGCTTTTTTTGAGATCGACCTTTCCGAAGAGTGCCACGACCCCGACATGGCCGGTAGGTACGATGCGAATCATGGAAAACATCACCGCGAGTAATCCAACGGCGACCATGAGAAAGCCCGGCACACGCGGTTTGCCGCCAACGATGAAAATAACAAAGCAGCCAGCCAAAAGGAGTAGAATACCAAAGATGAATGTCATGATGAGAACCTTACCACTCTTATGAAGTTTTACATCGAATTGAAAAGCCTACATTTATTTCAATGGTGTGAAATCAGTGTTATGCTGCATGTCAGGCTCCCATACCGTCTTCAAATGAACCGGTGGCAACGGGGAAACAAAGTTGATCACGGGTAAAGGCGATACCGTCGGCACTGCAAGCATTCAGATCCCGGTAGGCACTTTCAGCTTCAACGACCAGTGGTGCGGTGGGAGTTTTCATAATGTCCCGGTAGCGCTGTGGATAACCGATATGGATCAGAAGCTCAACATAACGTCTGAGATTGAGATCCCCACTGGAAAGATCGGTGAACTGCATAGCTCGACCGGTCCAATCGCCCGTCATGCAGCGTAGTGGAAATCCGGAACGGACAGTAAAGTTTTTAACATGTGCGGCCACCACCCGTTTACCTACCGCCAGGAAGCGCTGTTCCCAGCTTTCTCCCTCCCAGCAGTGTGAGGGATCGGCATTGACCGTCAGGCATGGGTCGCCGTCACAGATTTCCACCAAATGAAGAAAATCCTGAGCTGTCATTGCAGCGGTGCCGGGATGGATTTCGTGGGCGATTCGAATACCAAGTTGATTAGCAGTTTCACGCAGACGCGCGGTGCGGGAAACAAAGCGTTCATCTCCCTCCTTGATCAAATCATAGTTCGATCCAGACCAAAATCCCCAAGGATATCCTCCTGCGACTTCCCAACCATAAACGGTTCCCCAGAACATGGGTATAATACGAATGTCGAGTTCCGAAGCTAGATGCATCAGCCGGATTAAGTAATCTTCGGACCAAGATTCAATTTCTTGGGGAGCGGCGTGGTGGAGCGATTCAGGAAGGAAAGGCCGGATGGTGGGACTGCTGGTCCAAGCCGTGGTATGAACCCAGAACGGACAATGGGCTGAGATGCCGTCTAGACGCAGATTTCGCTCAGCGAGCAGGGAGCGGATCGTGGCTGCGGAGTGAAAAACTGAGCCGTTTTCCAGAAGAAAATTGGAGGGTTGTACACCGGATGCTCCAGATGTTTTGGCAAAATCCAGGAATTCGGTAAGGGATTTTCCTCCGTGTTGGGCTCCTTCAATACTGGCGTGGAAACAAGTTTGGCTCATGAAGTTATGATTGCGGATTGGCTATTGGGTTCAATCACAATTTTTGGAGTTTGGTGACAATCTGAATGCGGAGCAATGCTTTACCTTGTCAGAAGATAAAGTTCTGATAGAAACACATTCATGAGCATTGAAACACGAGACAAGTTGGTAGAAGATTTAAGACTTGTACTGCATGACGCCGAGTTGCTGACTAAGGAGACGGCCAACGACTTGACCGGCAAAGCCAAAGAGCTTCGCGACAAATTAGCCGTGCGCGTTTCCCAAGCCAAGGAACAACTGGCTGATCTGGATGTGGTGGTTAAGGATAAAGCCCTTCAGGGAGCACGTGAAACAGATCGCGTTATTCGTGAGCACCCTTATGAATCCCTCGGTATCGCTTTCGGAGTCGGTATCTTGGTGGGTGTTTTGTTGAACCGTAAATAACTGTTCTCTGGCTAGCCATGAATTTGATGGATTCACTCCGTCGCCTTTTGGACGCGTTCCTCCGTGCGGTTGAAACCCGCATGGATTTGTTTGCGGTCGAGTTGCAGGAGGAAAAAATACGGCTAATCCATATCGTTTTGTGGACGTGTTCTGCTGTATTCTTATCGGCCTTATCACTCATCATGGTAACGCTCACGGTTGTCATTTTGCTACGTCCGGAATATCGTGAAGAAGCTTTGATCCTGTTTTGTATACTTTATCTGGCTGCTGCGGTGTTCAGCGTCTTTAAACTTCGAAAAATACTTTATACTGGTGAAGTGCCGTTCGCGGAAACCATGAGTCAGTTAAAAAAGGATCGGGAGATTATTTCTCCTAAGTCGTGAGTAACTTGCCCCTTCATTCAGCTCTGGCGAAAGAAAAGGCACGCTTGATCGCGCAATGTGATCGAGATCGTATTGAATTTGATGATTGCCTGTTGAAAATCGAACAACAAACCAGTTGGAGCCGGCTGGCCATTCTGGGGATGGGCGTGGTAGCTCCCCGCTGGAAAATGCTGGTGCCGGTCTTGGCGTTTGTAGCTCCCCGACTGGTTGCCTGGCTTCCCGCATCGCCAGGGTTCAAAAAAGGTTTGGGTTCTGTTTTGGATTGGGGAAGGCGAGCGGTGGCATTTAGCGAAGGACTTAAAATTATTCCTCGCTTATTGCCTGGGCGCTGAACATAGCTTCAGCTCCTGAAGTTGTCGAAGTTTACTCCGACAGGGAGTTCGGACTCCTTGACGAATTGAATTACTTTTTGTAGATCGTCCCTGGATTTTCCGGTTACCCGCACTTTACGGTCCTGATGCTGGGTTTGGACTTTCACGCCGCAGTCTTTGATTAGCTTGATGATTTGTTTAGCCACGTCTGATTCCAGACCCTGCTTGATTTTTATTTCTTGGCGTCCTCGTCCCATATTGCTGACGCCCGTCTTTTGATGCTCGAAGTTCTTGAGGGAGATGTTTCGTTTGGAGATTTTCCCCATCAAGGTTTGATCCACCGCCTGGAGCTTATATTCATCATCTGCGCTGATCACCAGCATGTCATCTTTTTCTTCGATGTCCCACGTGACACCTTTAAAATCGAATCGGTTTTGCAATTCCTTACGCGTCATCAGCACCGCATTTTTAACCTCCGTCATGTCGACATCGGATCCAATATCAAAACTTGGCATATTAATATCTAGGTTAAGTAAAGTGAGCAGCTAAATCTATGCTATTTCTTCTACTTCGACTTGATAGGTTCGTCCTTCGATGGTCAGTGCAAGTCGAGAGGCGTTAGTATTCGAAGAGGAGGGCTTGGATAGGGGGGTAGAGTTAGCAACGGGTTGTTTTTCTTGAGCCGCAGGCGCTTTAGCTTTAGCTGTTGCCGAGGCGGGTGCTTTCATGAGTTTATCAACTTCCTGTGGAAACATCGCGTAAAGAACGGCCATCTCATCGGTTGCGGGTAATCCTTTTTCAACCAGTTTTTGCCGCAAGGATTCCATTCCCGGTTTAATCAGATCGGCGGGGCGTACGTCGATGGGATCCTTGCCTGTAGACTGAGCCGCAATTTTACGGACTTCCGGACTGACCGAGGCAGGAGTGCGACCATAGAATCCCAGAGCGATATCGCACGCTTGAGGGGTCATATTTTTCCACCGGCCAAATTTGACATTTAACATCGCTTGCACACCGACAATTTGCGACGTTGGTGTGACCAGTGGGATCCAGCCAAGCGCTTCACGCACCACTGGAATTTCGGCGAACACTTCGTGGAAGCGGTCTTCCATTTTTTGTTCTTTCAACTGGTTGCGGAAGTTGCTGAGCATACCTCCTGGAACTTGGTATTCCAGAGTGTCACTATCGACGATTTCGTTCTGGTGACTGGTGAAGGCAGACAATTCCCTGTAAACATTTTCGAAATGGGCTCGTAGCCGTGCCAGACGTTCGCGTTTTTCTGGAAGGTCATAATCTGGCTTGCGAGGGTGGCCGGCTAGTAAGGCCATCATGCGGATCGTATCGGGCTGGCCGGTGCCATTGGCAAAAGGAACGATGGAGGTGTCCACTGCATCGACCCCTGCGTCAATAGCGGCAAGATAGGTGGGGGCGCCGAGGCCAGCCGTATCGTGGGTGTGAATCCAAACCGGGATACGGGTATTTTCTTTCAGTCCGCGGACAATTTCCGATGCCACCAGTGGAGGGATGAGTCCCGCCATGTCTTTAATGACAATGGCATCGCAGCCCATCTCTGCGAGTTCAATCCCGGTTTGAACAAAGTTCTGCGTGGTGTGGAAGGGGCTGGAAGTATAACAGAGCGTGCCGTGGGCCTGTTTACCCGCCGCTTTGGCAGCCCGGATAGCGGTGGCCATGTTGCGG
>JBHJOR010000053.1:0-16050 GCA_050329585.1 Methylacidiphilales bacterium
GCCCAAAAGTCCACCTCCCGCACCTGTTGAATCCGCCGATCCTCCGCCTCCGGTAGTTGCGCGGGCAGCCGCTGCCACAGGCGGTGGAGAAATGATCCAAGTGCCTCAAGTGCCTAAACCGCCCATGATGATTCCCAAGCCTCCCCCTGCTTCAGCAGTGGCCGCTAAGGCTCCGGATTACACCGCCGCTACGCGCGAGGTTGCGAAGCAGGTAGAGCCCCGACCATCTGGCACCATAGTCGATAAGAAAGTTAAGGACAGCGGGCCGACAGCACCGATGCGTCTGACTCCTCCACCACCGCCCACCCCAGCCACTAAGCAAGTCACTCCTGAGCCGCTGTTACCGGGGCAACAACATGGAGCCATCCGCGGCACCAGCATGCCTTTAGGCGCATCCCAGCCGCTCCACTTTACATTTGGGGAAGATGCAAAGAATCCCGCAGAAGTCTTGCCTTCACTAGGTGCGAATGCAGGCAAAGCAGTGCAACCCCTGTTACCACTAAATCAACCTATCGAACCGATCAAACCGGGCCCTTCCGCGCTACCCTCCCAAGCTACGGCTTTACCTAAACTTTCCATCAATAAGTCCAAGATGAAAAAAGAGAGTATCCGGTTGAAGAGACCTGATGCTTTTCCGTCTAAATCATCGGCAGGTGCGTTGGAGGCTAAGCCAAGCAAAAAACCGGCGGCAATGACACTGCCCAAACCGGCAAACACCCCTTTGCCCGTTTTGCCCCCGACCCCAATACAACCCCCTAAGCCACCATCTGCGAAAGCAGCGTCTGTTGATCTCCAGCCGGTAAAAACTAAAGACGCACCGCTTCCTATTGTGCCGCGCCTTGAAACGCCTCAAGAGATCCCCAAGAAGGCTTCACCCTTTGACACCGCTCAAATCAAGGCTCCATCACCCGCAGCTAAAGGTGGCGCCGCCAAAGCACCCATTGCGGAACAAAAGACCGATCCGGTCAAGACTGTAAACAAGCGAAGCCCTAAAGTCGTTTTGCCGCCCATCAAACAGGAATCCACTCCGTTCAATCGCATGGTTTTGGCGATACCCGTGCTCTTGCTTCTGCTGGCCGGTATTGGTTTTGCCATTTACTGGCTGCAACGTGAGACCACCGTTCGCATCGAAGTGCAAAGCGGAGAGATGGCCATACGAGGTGACGCGTTCGTAGTTTTAAATTTTGCGGGGAAATTAGAAATGTTGCGACAGGATTATTTACGCAGGCGCAGCCCCATTGAGGAAGAAATTTTGACCATCCAGGCGGATATTGCCGCGGCGAAGGGGGATTTGGCGGGTCGTGAACAACGCAGCAAATTGCTCGAAGATGCTCTGGAGCAATACCGTGCTGAAATCCCACAATACCTCGGCGAGAGTCAGGATGCGCTCAAAACACTATGGGATAAAGAAAGCGCCGATCTCTCGAAGGAATACGATGATTTCAAAGAATCCTTGCATAAACAGATCGAGCAACGGGCCACGGAACTAGGCTTGGATTACAAGCGCAATCCGGAAATCGATGCTATTGCCGTAGCCGTCAATGCGTTCCGGCTGTCGCTTTATGGAGTAGCCCGCCAGGTAAATGTTTCGGAACAGCGCATGTGGGCTGAAGGCTTGCTTCAAGAGTGGGGCCAATTTGAAACCACGTGGCGACAAAAGCAGGCGGAAATTAAAAAACGAGCCTTCGAGATCAAACAAGATCCGCTTCCTCGTATTGCCGATGCTCGCAAACGTATTGATAATTTAGAACGAGAAGTCGAAGCCATACAAATTGATATCAACGCACTTAAAAACGAAGTAACCCGTAGGGAAGCGGTTTTGGAACAAACCCGCCTCCGGCGGGCTGAGTTGGATGCACCTTTCATGGAAGAGTTGCGCCGCATTCCCGAGGAGTTTCGGGTCGCCACCTATCCGATTAGTCCGGAGGGAGTGATCATCATGCCGCAGCTCCATGAATCCGAATTGCTGAATCAAGGGGTGCATCTTATCTTCGTCCAAGCGGCGAGGGGAGATCAGGAGTATTGGGCAGTGCAAGAATTTGAGGTTCTGCCTTATCAAAACACGATTATCGTGGTTGAACCCAGCCAGTTCAAACCACTGAAGGACGTACTGGATAAGGGAATGTTTCATAAACCCTGAAGGGTTCAAACTCCAGTGGATCAGAACAGTCAATCATGTCCGCCATTCCACCTACCACGCGTGTCTGGAGAAGACTGGTTTCTGCTCGTCAAACAGACGCCTGGTTAGAACGTTTAATTTGGCTTGGAAGTGAGCGGATCGTCACCATCGAGTTGCCCGGCAAAAAAAGAGCGCGTCTTGAAGTTTACGATTGCACGGTTGGAGAAACACGAACACTCACCCAGCAATACGGAGGCGAAGTCCGCACGGTGCGCAGGACGGAAGGTCGGGTGACCGCCAAACGCACCTTCGTCCTAGGTGTACCACCGCATTGTTGTGTCATGGAGCCGGACAGTCCTGTGCCATCCCGTTGGGCTAAGTTGACACCCATTTACCTTCCGGCAGGCATGGCATTTGGAACCGGTGAACACGCCACGACTGCCATGTGTCTGCGGCAGATGCTTTCTCTTTGCGGAAGGGGCGGCAGGGATCTCAAAAAGAGTGGGACTGAAAAGTCCGTTCTGGATGTGGGAACGGGTAGTGGACTTCTCGCTCTGGCCGCAGCGGCCGCCGGACATCGAGTCGTGGCTCTGGATAATGATCCCGAAGCCGTTCGAGAGGCAAAGAAAAATGCGACTTTGAACAAGCATGTGCCTGCCGTGGACTGGCGCCATGGTACCGTGCAAGAACTGGGCAAACGCGAAACTTTTGACCTCATTGTGGCCAATCTTTATCTCGCGGTTCATCTGTCCAGCCTGAGCAACTTCAAAAAAGCAATGAAACCGGGTGGGCACCTTATCTTATCAGGTATTTTGCATGAACAGGAGAGTGAAGCTCTGGCGCTACTGCTCGGACACGCTATGCTTTTAAAGAGGAGGCTGCGCAAAGGAAAATGGCTATGCCTCGTTGCGACCTCGGAACAATGAGAGGATGAAACAAAAATGAACCGAATCAAAAAAACCATGCCTTCAGAAGGAGCTAAACAGTTTGCGCCTTCTTCAGTCTTAAACGATTCACTGGAAGTAGTCGTAGCCCAGTTGGATCGGGATATTGCGGCCTATCTGCGCATGGGAGTCTCGAGCCGTCTCTATTTGAACGTCGGCCAATTGCAAACGGCGATCCACTGGGCGATATCTGTCAACCGGGGAGGGGAGATCGACTTTGTGGAAAACACGCCTGAAGATTTTTTTCTTTCAGGTTTGCTGGAGGAAATAAAGCAGGTGCCGGGTTCAATCTTTGAGAAAGTTGTAAACGCAGAGGGCAGGGAACGATTGCTTCCGATCACTCAAGATCGTTGGGAGCAGGCACTGATCCGATATGCGACCCACCTGCAGGGTATTCTTGATAAAGGTGTCATCACCACCGAAACACGTTTGGAAGCCTCTTTCTTTTCGGAATCCATTCCTTCTGCCAAAGGGTAGGGATTCAGAAACTAAAGTGAGACTAACGGAGACGTTTTTTTTCAATCGCCGTAACACGACCGTTAGTGAACTCGACGCTTAATTCCTGATCCGGCACTTTTTTGCGCAACCGATTCACGTGGATATTGCCGGTTACGGGATCGGCGTAGGGATGATCTTCGTAGACCGTCTTGTATTCAATGTAAGTCCAAAGATCACTACGACCATTAGCATCGCGACGGAAAGCGCTTTCATCGGGCTTTCCTAAGACTTTTCTGACTTCTTCGGTGGTCATTCCTTCCAGCACTCGTTTTTCGCGAACAGCCTCCTTCATTAACCTTGCATCTTCAAGTCGGGCGAGTGCCGAGGCCAGTTGGTCAGGTTCGGGGGGAGTGAGATCCGAGGCGGCTACCCATCCCTCGCTGGAGTCTTTGATTCGTTTGACTAAAAAGGTTTCAGAAGCATAAGCAAGGAGCTGGACTTGCTCTCCAGCCAAAAAATTCCTGAGATGGCCATTGCGCATCCGGTCGGCATAGACTGCCGTGGCTTGAAGCACAGTTAACACGATGGGTTTATCTTGAGTCAGATCTACCAAGTAGTGGGCTTCTGAATCGCGCAGCTTCGTATTTTTTTCTGAAGCTATCAGGGCGGCCAGAGGTGCGCATAGGTAACAGATCGCACAGAGGCTGCAAAGCACCAACTTGAAACACTCTGGAACTGAGTGATTCAAGGGGTGGGAATACCGATGCTCGGGGTCGAACCGAGACTCTCTTACGAGAACCAGATTTTGAGTCTGGCGCGTCTGCCAATTCCGCCACATCGGCATAAAATCGAAGAATCTCATAAGTTTTAGGTTAGAGCAAGCCCGCATTTTGCCAAGAGTGGGCTACAAGTCGTTTTAATTTAGATTTGAGTGGAACAAACGCCCTGAGATAGCGTGTGGGAATGAATCCGAACCTTAACGACCTTAACGAGGAGATCCGGGTGTTGCTAGCCACCCGCAATGCAGGTAAGGCCAAAGAGCTTTCGGCACTCTTGGGCAAGGGATATCGAGTAGCCTTTTTGGAAATGTTTCCCGATTGGCCGGATGTGGTGGAAGATGGCGATACCTTTGAAGCCAATGCGCGTAAAAAGGCCCGGGAAATCAGTCTCAAATTTCCGGGATGGGTCTTGGCCGATGATTCCGGGTTGGAAGTGGATGCGCTACAGGGGGCACCCGGTATTTATTCGGCGCGTTATGCCGGTGAAGAGAAGGATGATGCGGCGAACAATCAAAAACTGCTGCAGAATCTGGTGGGCATTCCAGAACGGGATCGCGGTGCGCAGTTCCAGTGTGTTCTGGCACTGGCCCGTCATGGGAATGTGGTGCATACCACGCGGGGCGTCGTTAGGGGGCGAATGCTTACTGAGCCGCGAGGCGATCATGGGTTCGGTTACGATCCGCTTTTCCTGCCGGATGGTTTTGATAAGACGACGGCAGAGATGACTCCTGAGGAGAAACACACCATCAGTCACCGTGGACAGGCGATGCATGCGATGTTGATATGGCTGAAAGATCGAGTGGAGGCTTGAAGTGTGTCGTGAACTGCTTCCACTGTTTTTTTTATTTACACAACATATATTGTGCGAAGTAAATAAATAGGGATTGGATCCTGTTAAATGGGCTTCTGAGTTTCGGCCTTAACGAATAAATCCCCAGCGCTTGGTAATGGGCCAATACACAAAGGCACCAGTTCCTACCAAGTTTTGGCGCGGCACATGCCCCCAGGATCTGCTGTCTAGGCTGTTGGCACTGTTATCGCCCATGGCCCAGTATTGATCTTTTTTCATGATAACGCTGTGGTCGTCCTGGGTCAGATAGGACGATCCATGGAAAAACCCTTGGTAACCGTCTTTTTTTGCGTAAATAGCACGGAAAATGTCCGAGGGCTCATAGATCGTTCCATTCGAGTAAAGATACGGTTCTTTGATGGCCAAGGTCACGCCTGGCACCCCCACACATCGTTTGATGTAAAACTGGCCGGAGTAAACTCCTTGAGCCCGATTGAGGCGCTCGATGCCCTTTATACTATGGGTCGTAAAGACAAAAACCTCCCCTTGGGTAGGTTTGCGGAAGTGGTAGATCCATTTATTGACGAAAAGATGATCGCCCATTTCTGTGGTAAAATGGGCCAAAACTTCACCCGCTTGAACGCTCTGGCCCGGCTCCAATTCGCCGCGCGTTCCCTGACGAAAGGCGTCAAAATCCGCACCTAGACGATAGCTTTTAGTTCCAATTCGTATGAGTGTATCGTGAAATGGAAGGATGCCTAAGCGCCTAACTTGACGGATTTCCTGAATAACTCCTGAGTTTTGGGCCACCAGGCGGTGGTGTGAGCGTCCACGAATGGCAAAATCTAATATCTGGGTCACTCTTCCCGGAGGTGATACGTCGAGAGGCTGCTTCTCAATGTAGATTCCATACAGCGTGGGCTTCATGCTATGGGTGGGAATTTTAAAGGGCTGGAAAAGGTACGTTTTGAAGCTGATGGCAATAACCGCCGCCACCAAAAAAACCTCTGTCCATTCCCTCCAAGAATCTTCAGAACCGGCACGAAACCACAGGGAAGCTTTGTGTTGAAGCGGCTCCAGCTTTTGGGCTACTTGTGCCTTAGAAAGGGTTTTGTCGTGTAGAAGTGCTTGAACGTCCGCAATCAGGCTTGAGACGGCTTCATTTTGTTCCTTATTCCAGATATCGACGTTATAGGCTCTTTTTTTACGTAAAAAATCTAAAAAGTCGCCCGCCTCTTTGCGAGGTCTCTGTAATAAAGTTCTTAATATATTCATCTGGAGTGATTTACGATGACTTTAGAACCTGTAAAAAAGCTTCTTGAGGGATATTTACTTTACCAAACTGTTTCATCCGTTTTTTGCCTTCCTTTTGCTTTTCGATCAATTTGCGCTTCCGGGAGATATCGCCCCCGTAGCACTTAGCGGTAACGTTTTTACCGATGGTTTTAACGTCTTCACGGGCAATGACTTTGCCCCCGATGGCCGCTTGAAGGGCGACTTTGAACAGTTGAGGAGGAATGACTTCTTTGAGTTTGGCCACCAGCTGACGTCCCCTCGCCTCGGCTTTATCCCGGTGAACGATGGTGGAGAAGGCGTCCATGGGATCGCCATTAACCAGAATGTCCATTTTGACCAGTTTGTCCTCACGATAAGGGGCAAATTCATAGTCCATGGATCCGTAGCCACGGGTGATGGTTTTAAGTTTGTCCACAAAATCAACCAGGATTTCGTTAAGAGGAATCTCAATGGTCAGCATGACGCGGTGTGAGTCGAGGGACTCGGTATGGACACAGTCGCCTCGGCGTTCACGAACCAGTTGGAGCACGTCGCCTATAGCCTCGGTTTGGCAGAGCAAAAAGCCTTTGACCATGGGTTCCTCGATGCGCTCGATAAGCGTGGGGTCAGGCAAGTGGGTGGGGTTATCGACTTCAAGCATCTCGCCATTAGTTTTATGAACCCGGTACACCACACTGGGGTAGCTGGAGATGAGATCCATGTCGTATTCACGGCGCAGACGTTCCTGGATGATTTCCATGTGGAGGAGTCCGAGAAACCCGCAACGAAAGCCGAAACCGAGGGCCACCGAGCTTTCCTGTTGATAGACGAGAGCCGGATCGTTGAGTTGCAGTTTACCCAAAGCTGTTTTGAGGTTTTCGAAATCGGCGTTGTTGAGCGGATAGAGCCCTGAGAAAACCATGGGCTGGATTTCTTTGAAGCCGGGCAAGGGTTCTTTAGCCGGAGAATGCGTGGAGGTGATGGTTTCGCCAATTTTGAGTTCGGCGGTGGATTTGATGTTGGCAATGACGTAACCGGTATCGCCCGTATTGAGCTGGCCAACTTTGATCATGGAGGGATTAAAGGTTCCCACTTCCTTTACCTCATATCTGCGGTTGGAATGCATCAGCAGAATACTGTCGCCCGCCTTAATCGTTCCGGACACGTTGCGGACGTAAGCGATGACCCCCCGATAGGCGTCGAAAACACTATCGAAAACGAGTAACCGAAGGTGATCATCCGTGGGTTCTGCCGGAGCGGGCACGCGGGCGATGATGGCCTCGAGAATGTCCTCAATTCCGATACCGGTTTTGGCACTGGCCGGAATGGCATCCTCACCGGGTATCGCCAGAATATCCTCAAGTTGGCGGCGCGCTGATTCCACATCGGCGTTGGGGAGGTCGATTTTATTGATGACCGGAATGATGGTCAGATTTTGTTTGATGGCCAAATGGGCATTGGCGACGGTTTGAGCTTCAACTCCCTGGGCGGCATCGACCATCAGGATGGCACCTTCACACGCAGAGAGACTGCGCGAGACCTCGTAGGCAAAATCCACGTGTCCGGGGGTATCGATCAGATTTAAACGATACGTCTTACCGTCTTTGGCTTTGTAGTGCATGGTAACCGGATGGGACTTGATGGTGATGCCCCGCTCGCGCTCGAGATCCATGGAATCCAAGTGCTGTTCCTGAATGACGCGGGCTTCCACCGTTCCAGTCGTTTGCAGCAACCGGTCAGATAACGTGGTTTTACCGTGATCGATATGTGCGATGATGGAGAAATTTCGGGTCAGAATGCTGCTCATGAACCGGAAGGGTATAAACGGCCCTTAGCCGGACGCCAATAGCGATTTTGCACAGACCCGCATTTCGTTTACAGCCGCCGCCATGTCTGGAGCGCGGAAAAGAGACGTACCAGCGACCAGCACATTGGCTCCAGCCTGAACACAACGCGCTCCTGTTTCCGCATTGATGCCTCCGTCCACCTCGATATCCACATCCAGACGGTTATCGCGGATGAAGTTATGGGCTACTTTAATTTTATCCAGCACTTCCTCAATGAACGCTTGTCCGCCAAAGCCGGGGTGGACGGTCATACATAAAAGAAGATCGGCTTCATCCAGCAAGGGCAGCGCATTCTCAATCAGGGTGAGCGGGTTGATGGCCAATCCGGCGCGGCAGCCTTGATCCCGAATCATGCGCAGAGTTTTACGCACATCATGGGGAGCCTCCAAATGAACGGTCAACACATCGGCCCCCGCACCCATAAAGGCAGCCGCATAACGTGCGGGCTGTTCGATCATCAAGTGAACATCCAACATGGCGTCTCCGCAATTTCTCCGGATGGCTTGCACCACATCGGGTCCGAAACTGATATTGGGCACAAAATGGCCATCCATAACGTCCAGATGAAGCCAGTCCGCTCCGGATTGCAGCGCACGCTGCGACTCCTCAGCCAGACGTGAAAAATCTGCGGCCAATATGGAAGGAGCGATGATGATGGGGCGTTGCAAAACGTTAATCCGCTTGTGGGTTCAATGGTCTTTTTTCTGAATCAACTCAATTTCGTAGCCCTCGGGCGCATCGATGAAAGCGATCACATTTCCGGAGCTGGTCACTGTGGGGCCATCGCTCAGCGGATATCCCAGAGACTCGGCATGACGGGCAAAACCCTCTAAGTCCACCACCTCAAAAGCAAGATGCGTCAAGTCCGCCTGAACACTCACTGGCCCGGATGAAGGAAAATAACAGATTTCGATTTCTTCATCACTTCCAGGAGCTTTGAAGAAGACCAGCTCCGAGCCACGTGGAGACTTATTACGTCTTACTTCCTGAAGTCCTAAAACGTTTGAATAAAAATGCACCGTTTTGTCCAAGTCACTGACCCGGTAGCGGGTATGGAGAAGTCGTGTTATCATGCTGATATCTTGTTGTGCAAGGGATATAAATCAAGTTCTTTGGCTCGATAACCCTTCCAAGCCCCTTACTCCTCACCCGGACGTGAAGTCATCAGATCTCGAAAGCTTTCGCGGGGAGACTTGCCTTCGAATAACACGGCATGCACTTCCATCAAGACTGGAGCCCGGATGCCCTGCTTGAGGCTGTAATTGTAAACGGCCTGAGTGGTAGGCACCCCCTCGGCGGTTCCAATGAGATCGTGCATGATGGTTTCGAGTTGTTTGCCCGCGCCCAGAGCCTCCCCTACCTGATGGTTACGACTACGGCCGCTGTACGCTGTCAGCATTAAGTCGCCCGCTCCACTCAGTCCGGCAAGCGTCTCAGCGCGTGCTCCGAATTCCAAAGCGATGCGGGTCATCTCGGCCAGACACCGCGTCATCAAAGCGGCCCGCGCGTTCTCACCCATACCCAACCCGCAGCACATGCCACCCGCAATGGCGTAAACATTCTTTAAGGCACCACCAAGTTCCACTCCTACGACATCCCGACTGCGGTAAAGTCGGAACGATCTCTGATGCATCCAGGTTTGAACCTTGCAGCTTAAATCCTCATTCGTTGAGGCTACTACGGCAGCTGTGGGTTGTGCCGCCATGACCTCGTGGGCAAAACTAGGCCCGGATACCACCGCGAATTCGACTCCCGGCCAGTAGTGTTGAACCAACTCACTTACGCGCAAAAAGTGCTCCACATCGATACCTTTGACCAAGCTGATAACCGGACAAGCAGGCGCAGGTAAAGCGGCGATGCATTGGGCGATGTTCTGACACGGCAGAGCAAGAAATACCGCGTCGCCACAAGTGTCCCATTGCGAGGATCCTTTAGGTAGAAACGCGGCCTGATGCTCATTGCGTTGTAACAGGGTGGCCACTGCCGTTCCCCATGCGCCGCCCCCAATCATATTGAAATGCATGGATTAATCCTCTTTATCAGCGGGCTGGTTCTTGGAGGGAGAGGTGTCTGGGGTTGGGTCGGATCGCTTGGTGGAGAACCGGTGTTCCGTTCCATCCACCAGTTTGCGCAGATTGGAGCGGTGCCGCCAAACCCCCAATGCCGCCAAGAAAAAGGAAGCTCCAATCAGCCACGCTTGACCGGGATAAAAGATCCAGGTTCCAACTGGCAGCGCCATCGATGCCAGAACGGATGCTAGCGAGACATAACGTGTGATCAAGAAGGTGACCAACCACACCCCAAAACAGACTGCCAGCGAGAATGGGATCAAGCCCGCCAACATCCCGGCTGAGGTCGCCATCCCCTTCCCTCCTTTGAAACCTAAAAAGGGCGAATAGTTATGCCCCAGCACCGCCAAAATACCCCCGATCAGTAAAAATAAATCTCCGGGTAACGGCAGGCTCTCGAAGTTATAATAACGAGAAGTCAAGGCAAGCGGAACCCAGGCTTTGGCAAAGTCCAAGATAAATACCCCGATGCCCCATCCCTTGCCCACCGTTCGAAATACGTTGGTGGCACCTATGTTTCCACTGCCCTGCTGTCGTACATCCACCCCTTTGATCTTTCCGGCGATAAAACCAAAGGGAATACCTCCCACAACAAAAAAAGCCGTCCAAACAACGGTTACGGTCAGACACGACACAACTTCCGAAATACTGATCATGCCAAGTGTTTCAGCACAATAGTCTTGGAATGGCAAGTCTCCTGAAAAAATCATGCATCCTCCAGAATGCACGGAGAAGATAAGAACTTTTCATATCATTGCTGTTGACCCTCCTCATTTCATCTGAGACGTTATGGCTATCAATTTCTCATGAATATCCACGAATATCAGGCTAAAGAGTTAATGGAATTACACCATGTTCCCACCACCCCCGGAAAGGTGGCCCACTCACCGGCGGAAGCAGAACAAATCGCCCGCGGTCTGGGCAACAAGCTGGTCATTAAGGCCCAGATCCATGCTGGAGGACGCGGTAAAGGCGAATTCAAGAGCGGTCTCAAAGGCGGAGTCCACCTTTGTAAAACCGCAGGTCAGGTGCGCGACTATGCTGAACAGATGTTGGGCCAGGTTCTGGTGACCCATCAAACCGGCCCGGCGGGGAAACGGGTCAACAAAGTTTTGGTTACCGAGTCCGTGGAAATCGAGAAAGAGTATTATTTTGCCATCTTAATGGATCGGGCGCTTAACGGCCCCTGTATTGTCGCCAGTCCGGAGGGCGGAGTGGACATTGAACACGTCGCCGAAGCGCGGCCCGAAGCCATTTTCAACATGCCTGTGGATCCTGCAGTCGGTCTGCGTCCCCACCACGCACGCAAGCTTTCCCGGCAGTTGGGATTTACCTCCACCGAGATGCGCGAATCCTGCCGCCTTTTCCACGCCGCCTATGAGATGTTTTTAAAGAGCGATTGCTCGATGTTGGAAATCAACCCCATGGTTCTAACTAAAGGAGGAAGGGTGCTGGCTTTGGACGCCAAGATCAGCTTTGATGACAACGCTCTTTTCCGCCAGGAGAAGATTACGTCTATGCGCGATGAGGAAGAAGAAGATCCTCGTGAAGTGGAAGCGGCCAAAGCCGGACTCAATTACATTGGGTTAGATGGGAACATCGCCTGTCTTGTAAACGGGGCGGGGTTGGCAATGGCCACCATGGATATCATTCAACATTCGGGCGGTGAACCCGCCAACTTTCTCGATGTGGGCGGTGGAGCCTCCGCCGAACAGGTCACCAAAGCGTTCCAAATTCTGATGAAAGATCCCAAAGTTAAAGCCATTCTGGTCAATATTTTTGGCGGTATCATGAAATGTGATGTGATTGCCCGGGGCATCATTGAGGCGGTGCAAACCTCGGGTCTCACGGTTCCTTTGGTAGTCCGGTTGGAAGGAACCAATGTCGAAGCCGGACGGCAGCTGCTGGAACAATCCGGCGTCAACCTTATCTCCGCTTCGGACTTGGCAGACGCCGCACAAAAAGCAGTCCAAGCGACCCTTAAATCCTGAAAGAATATCCTATGTCAGTTCTAGTAGATCAAAACACCCGGTTGCTGGTTCAAGGAATCACCGGTAAAGCCGGTAGCTTTCACGCCCGCTCCTGTATGGAGTATGGAACCAAGGTGGTGGCCGGCGTAACACCCGCGCGCGGCGGTGAACTGTTTGAAGAAAAAGTTCCGGTGTTCGACACGGTTTACGAAGCGGTTCGTGAAACAGGTTGCAATGCCACCATGATCTTTGTTCCACCCGCCTTTGCGGCGGATTCGATTGAGGAAGCGGTGGATGCCGGGATTCCCCTGGTGGTCTGTATCACCGAAGGCATTCCCGTCCAGGACATGATGCGGGTCAAGATCGCCCTGCGAGACAAGCCGGTGACGTTGATCGGCCCCAACTGCCCGGGAATTATCACTCCGGGCCAGTGTAAAATCGGTATCATGCCGGGCTACATCCACAGACCGGGCACCATCGGGATCGTTTCGCGCAGCGGAACCCTGACCTATGAGGCTGTTTTTCAAATCACCCAGCTCGGCTACGGCCAAAGCACCTGCATTGGAATCGGTGGGGATCCCATCCACGGTATGACCCAAAAAGACGCCGTCCAGTTGCTGAATGAGGATCCGGCCACGGAAGGTATCATCATGATCGGTGAAATCGGCGGTTCTGAAGAAGAAGAGGCGGCGGCCTACATCAAGGAGAACGTGCGCAAGCCCGTGGCGGCCTTTATCGCCGGTGCCACGGCACCCCCCGGACGCCGGATGGGGCACGCCGGAGCCATCGTCTCCGGTGGAAAAGGCACCGCCGCTCAGAAAATCGAAGCTCTGCGGGACGCCAAGGTGCGGGTTGCTGAAACACTGGTCGATATCGGCAGAAATCTGATTGAACAAATGAAATGATGTTGGTTCGAAACGACTCCATCCTTACACCGCATCGTTCACTCCCATGGCAGTCATAGCAAAAGGCTTGGAGGGAGTCATCGCGGCTGAAACGTCCCTGAGTGACGTCCGGGGGACGGAAGGTGTTCTGGTCTACCGGGGCTACAACATCGATGAATTGGCCGGAAAAATCTGTTTTGAGGAGGCGGCTTATCTGCTGTGGCATGGGCATCTCCCCAGGCAAAACGAATTGAACCGCCTGAGATCCGAATTGGCCTTCGAACGAGAGTTACCCAAAGGTGTGGTTGACTTTATTTCCAACGCACCGCGGGATGCGGTTCCGATGGATGTCATCCGAACGGCGGTCAGCATGTTGGGACTGCACGACCCCGGGATGTTGGCCGAAGAGGAAAAAGCGGGCCTGCAACTGCGTCGAGCTATTTCCATCACCGCCAAAATGGGAGTGATTACCGCGATGTTTCATCGGGTTCGCACCCGGCAACCCCTGCTGCCCATACGCACCGACTTGGGTGAAGCGGCTCATTTTCTTTACCTGCTCAATGGCTATCCCCCCTCTTCCGAGATGGAAAAGACGCTGGATTTGGCCTTCGTACTTCACGCCGATCACGGGATGAATGCCTCGACATTCTCGGCTCGCGTTACGATCGCAACGCTCACCGATATGTATTCGGCAGTTACCAGTGCGATCGGCACACTCAAAGGACCATTGCACGGAGGGGCCAATGAAGGGGTCATCCGCATGCTTCAGGAAATTGGGGAAGAATCCCAAGTGGACGCGTGGGTGCAAGAGCAGCTGGATCAGAAACGAAAAATCATGGGCATTGGCCACCGCATTTACAAGGTTCTGGATCCTCGGGCTCCTCACCTGAAGAAAATGGCGGTTGCGCTGACTCGCGAACTGGGCGAACCCAAATGGATTCGCATGAGCGAGCGGATCGCTGAACTCATGCTGGAAAAGAAAGGGTTACACGCTAACGTAGATTTTTATTCAGCCACCGTTTATCACAGCCTCAATATTCCCATCGACTTGTTCACGCCACTTTTCGCCATCGCCAGAACCGCAGGTTGGACTGCCCATATCTTAGAACAATTGGCAGACAATCGGCTTTACCGTCCGGAAAGTGAATACACGGGCCCGGCTGAGGGCCGCACCGTGAGCCCTATTGGATCACGTTAAACGACTTCCCTTTACATCCTCCCATGCAACGCTTCATCCTCAGCCATAAAATTCACCGTGCGGTGGTGACCGATGCCCACGTGGACTATGAAGGAAGCCTTTCGATTGACGAGGATTTGATGGACGCGTGCGGCATGTTACCCTACGAGAAAATCCTGGTGGGAAACATTCACAATGGTGCCCGTTTTGAAACTTACGCCATTGCGGCACCGCGCGGAAGCCGGAAGATTGTGCTCAATGGAGCCACCGCACACTGCGGAGCTCCGGGAGACAGGATTGTGATTATGACCTTTGCGGCCCTCTCGAATGAGGAAATCAAAGAGCATCAGCCCAAGACCATTGTGCTGGACGAAAAAAATGAAATCATTGATCGCCGCGGCTGTTGAACCCCTTGATACGCTTTATGACCCCCTCCCCCAAATTATTCATACCCGGCCCCATTCAAGTTTCGGAAAAAACGTGGCAGGCGTTTCGCCGTCCCATGATGGGCCACCGCAGCAAGTCGTTTCAGGAACTCTACGCCCGGGTTCAACCGGGTCTTCAAGCACTTTTTCAAACCACTGAACCGGTTTATATGGCCACAGGTTCTGCCTGGTCTGTTATGGAGGCCTCGTTGAGAAATCTGACTCAAAAGAAGGTTCTTAACTGCATGAGTGGGGCCTTTTCCGACAAGTGGTATTCAGTAGCCAATAAATGCGGAAAACATGCGGAGGCCTATCAAGTCGAATGGGGACAGCCCATCTTGCCCGAGGTGATCGATCAGCATCTTTCCACTGGTGAATTTGATACACTCACCTTGATCCATAATGAAACCTCCACCGGCACCCGCAATCCGTTACCAGACATCGCCGCCGTCATGAAGCGTCACCCTGAGGTTTTTTTCACTGTGGATACCGTGTCGTCACTTTCAACCGAATCCATCGGATTCGATTCTTTGGGCATTGATGTGATGCTGGCCGGAGTTCAGAAAGCGCTGGCACTGCCACCCGGCGCGGCTGTCTTCGCCGTTTCAGAACGGGCCAGACGACGCTGCTTGGAGCTGAATGACCGTGGTTATTACCTCGATTTTGATGAGTTTCATAAAAATCACGAAACCCACATGACACCCACCACCCCCAGCATTTCCCACTACTACGCGCTGGAGAGTAAACTGGAGGATATAGCAGCAGAGGGATATGAGGCCCGCTTTGCCAGGCATTTGGAGAATGCATGCATCACCCGCCAATGGGCCTTGGACGAGGGTTTTGAATTGTTTCCACAAAGCGGCTATGAATCGATTTCCCTCACCTGCATCCGCAATACACGGGCGGTCGATATTCCCGCATTGAACAAGTGGCTCCAAAAGGAGCACGGATGCATTATTGATGGAGGCTATGGAAAAATCAAAGGCACCACGTTCCGCATCTCACATATGGGAGACGAGTCCACTGAAACCATCCGTGAATTGTTGGGATGGCTCAGTGATGGGATCCGAGCCATTTCTTGAAGTGAACATGTCCTTCCAGAATACCGCACGGCTGGAACCCGCAGTGTAGATGTGCATCGTAGCCCGCTTGGTTTCCTTCCAGGCAGTCACTGCGCATTTCGTTTGCGCCCTCCTGGAAAGCCCACTCACACGAACGCTGTATCAGCGCTCGTCCCACCCCCCTGCCCCTGAAGGATCCTTCGACATACCAGCCTTCCAGATAGGCGAACGGGCTGTTGTCCGGAAGCGAGGGCGCTCCGTGGAATGAAACT
>JBHJOR010000010.1:0-127248 GCA_050329585.1 Methylacidiphilales bacterium
TATAACAGAGCGTGCCGTGGGCCTGTTTACCCGCCGCTTTGGCAGCCCGGATTGCGGTGGCCATGTTGCGGGTGTCATTCAGCGCATCAAAGATACGGAAAATATCCATGCCGTGTTTGGCTGAGCAGTTGATAAAAGTTTCCACCACATCGTCAGCAAAGTGAGCGTATTGGACGATATTCTGTCCGCGCAACAGCATCATGTGAGGCGTCTTGGGTGTGCGGGCCTTTAAGGCATCGAGCCGATCAAAGGGATTTTCTTGGAGATACCGCAGACAACTGTCGATGGTAGCTCCTCCCCATGTTTCCAAGGATCCGAATCCAAGTTCATCCAGATCTTCCAAGCTGGGAAGCATCTGGGTGGTGGTCATGCGCGTCGCGGCTAGCGACTGGTGACCGTCACGCAGGACGGTGTTGTTGAAAATAACGGGTTTCATCGATCAAGTATTAAACCCAAGTGCCGTCATACCGCAATGCATTTGAAGCATTAGCTAGAGCGGTTTAAGAAGAAGGGATTTAAATGGAAAAATTGGGAGTTGCCTCATGGAGCCCGCACTCCCGTTTGAGTCCGAAGAAACGAGTTTCTTCTTCGCTCATGCCCTCTTCCCATTTACGCGTGGTGTGCACATCACCCACCGATACGTAACCTTGCTCCCAAAGAGGATGGTAGGGTAGGTCATGTGACTTGAGGTAATCGTGAACTTCTTTGTTGGTCCAATCTACGATAGGATGGATTTTGACTTGATCCTTTTGACGAGCCAGAACCCCCAGCTTTTGTCGCGAGTCTGACTGCTGGCGTCGAAGGCCGGCGATCCATGCCTTAGCCTTAAATTGATCCAGAGCCCGGCGCATGGGTTCCACTTTATGAAGCTTATTGTACTGTGTGAGGCCCTCCAAGCCCTGCTCCCACAAATTACCATGGCGGGCTTGCAGCCAAGCAGCTCCTGGTTCAGGAGTGAAAACGTGGAGATTCAAACTCAGCCTCTCGGTAAGCTCATCTACAAAGCGATATGTTTCCGGAAACAGGTATCCAGTATCGATCATAACCACTGGAATATCAGGACGAATTTGGGTGGTTAGATGCAGGGTGACAGCCGCCTGTATTCCGAAACTGGAGGTGAGAATGAGACCTTCGCCAAAACGATCTACGGCCCAACGAATACGATCTGTAGCGGTTAACGACTCAAGGCGTGCGTTTTCGCTTTCCCAATCGATACCTTGGATCGTTACATCAGTTGGGGCTACAGAGGTGGCTGATGGACTCATGACAGATATGTTTTAGTAGAATAATTGCGAAAAGTCACGCAAATATTGACAAAACCCATAGGAATTATATTTTCCAGCCTTAATGGTTATGAATCAGTCAAGCAACTACTCGGTTTCCCACCTCAAGCAGCTGGAAGCGGAAAGTATTCACATTATGCGCGAAGTGGCTGCGGAATTCCGCAATCCTGTCATGCTTTATTCCATTGGCAAGGATTCTGCGGTGATGCTTCGTCTGGCCCAAAAAGCTTTTTTCCCGGGTAAGTTGCCCTTTCCGCTTTTGCATGTGGATACGCGTTGGAAATTCCGCGAAATGTATGCGATGCGGGATCAGGTTAGCAAAGAAGTGGGAGAAGTGCTGGTCTGGACAAATCCCGAAGGCGTGGAAATGGGTATCAATCCGATTGACCACGGCTCCGAGAAACACACCCACATCATGAAAACCGAGGGATTGAAACAAGCCCTTAATCACTACCAATTTGATGCGGCGTTTGGAGGTGCACGACGAGATGAGGAAAAATCCCGCGCCAAGGAGCGTGTTTACAGTTTTCGCAACGCCTTCCACCAATGGGATCCCAAAAATCAAAGACCGGAACTATGGAATCTTTACAACAGTAAAATAAACGCCGGAGAATCGATCCGGGTTTTTCCACTCTCCAATTGGACAGAATTGGACATCTGGCTTTATATCATGCGCGAAAACATACCCATTGTTCCCCTCTATTTTGCAGCGGAGCGTCCGGTGCTGCGGCGCAATGGAACGCTGATCATGCGCGATGATGACCGTCTGCCGTTGGCCTCCGGAGAAGAGCCGGAGATGCGCAAGGTGCGTTTCCGAACCTTGGGTTGTTATCCGCTTACCGGAGCGGTGGAATCCAATGCCGATACCTTGGAGGCCATCGTGCAGGAAATGCTCCTGGCTACCACGTCTGAGCGGCAGGGAAGAGTCATTGATCAGGATGGCGGAGCCTCCATGGAAGATAAAAAGCGGGAAGGGTATTTCTGATTTATCTCTGCGGATAAACTCAATTTTTTTTTAATCATGAAAACCAATGACCTTGCGGCGCGTGACATCCAGGCCTATCTGAAACTTCACGAGGAAAAAGATCTGCTTCGCTTCCTGACCTGCGGAAGCGTAGACGATGGAAAATCCACGCTGATTGGAAGACTGCTCTATGATAGTAAAATGATTTACGAAGATCAGCTCGCTGCGGTGGTAAAGGATTCGAAGGTGCACGGCACCACCAACACCGATTTCGATCCGGCTCTGTTGACGGATGGGCTTAAGGCCGAACGGGAGCAGGGCATTACGATTGATGTGGCCTACCGATATTTCTCCACGGATAAACGCAAATTCATTATCGCCGACACCCCCGGACATGAACAATACACCCGAAATATGGCTACCGGTGCTTCGACCTGTAACTTAGCCATCATTCTGGTGGATGCCCGTCATGGCGTCGTAACTCAGACCAAGCGGCATAGTTTTATTGTTTCCCTGCTGGGTATCAAACACATCGTGGTGGCGGTCAACAAAATGGATTTGATGGGCTGGTCCGAGGAAGTCTTCGATAACATTCGTCGGGATTTCAACGGATTTGCTGCCAGGTTGGAATTCGTGGACACCCATTTCATCCCCATGTCGGCATTAAAGGGTGATAACGTGGTGGATCGCAGCCCGCATATGCCATGGTACGAAGGTTCACCTTTGCTGCACCATCTGGAAAACGTCAATATCACGGCGGATCGAAATCTGATCGACCTGCGATTTCCAGTGCAGTATGTGCTCAGGCCGGATCTGAATTTCCGTGGATTTGCCGGAACTCTGGCCTCAGGCGTGGTGCGCAGGGGGGACGAAGTGGTCTGTCTTCCCTCGGGCCATCGATCCAAGGTGAAAGCCATTGTGACTCAGGATGGTGAACGTGAAGAGGCCTTCCCTCCGCTCTCCGTGACACTGACCTTGGAGGATGAAATCGATGTTTCACGGGGAGACATGTTGGTGCATCCGAACAACGTGCCTCAGGTGGCAAATGAAGTGGAGGCGATGGTGGTTTGGATGCATGAAGCGCCAGCTCGATTAGGTGGAACCTATTTAATCAAGCAGGCCACCCAAACCACGCCGGCAGTTCTCTCGGCGATTCGCTACAAGGTGGATGTCAATTCGATGCGCCGTCAAGAATCTCAGGAGTCAGAAGTGCAATCGCTGGGGTTGAATGAGATTGGCCGTGCGCATCTGACCTTTCACCGACCGGTAGTTTTTGATGCCTACCGTCGCAACCCGGCCACGGGAAGTTTTGTGGTCATCGATCGCTTAACGCACGCCACCGTTGCTGCCGGTATGGTCATCGAGCGGGCCGCTCACAAAATGCGCAGCGTCGAGGGTGCGCCTGTGAGCCGACATATCAGCAAGGAAGCCAGCCTGGTTTCTAACTCGGAACGCCTGAATGTCGTGGGACAAAACGCGTTCACGCTTTGGTTGACGGGATTGAGCGGATCCGGCAAATCCACTTTGGCCAGAGCTTTGGAGCGGGAAATGGTGACCGAAGGACGGCTGTGTTATGTTCTGGATGGCGATACGATTCGCCATGGCTTGAATCGCGATCTGGGATTTTCCATGGAGGATCGAGCGGAAAATATCCGCCGGATTGCGGAAGTGGCCCGGATATTCAATCAGGCCGGAGTGATCGTAATCACGGCCTTTATTTCTCCATTCCGTAAAGATCGTGAGATGGCCTCACAAATCATCGGAGCGGAGGCATTTGCTGAGGTGTTTGTAGATACCCCGCTTGAAGAATGTGAGCGCCGCGATCCCAAGGGACTCTATAAAAAAGCGCGTGCCGGAGAAATTACCCAGTTCACTGGAGTATCCGATCCCTACGAACCTCCCGATCACCCTGCCCTGGCCATTCGCACCGAGGGAAGAACCCCAGAGGAATGTCTAGTGGAGCTTTTGGCTTTTGCGCTGCTGAGAGCCCGGCGATAAACTGAATGCATGGTAAAACCTTCGAAACGCAGTTCTCGGGCGTGTTTCATGGGGGTGTTACTCATGGTGACGGCTGCTTGGTGTGGTGCACTGGTTTGGTATTGCAGGGAACTAGCTCGACCGGAGCCCGCCGCTAACGCCGTAACTCAGGCTCCACCCTTTAACACTGACCGTTTCCAGGTAGGGGAGATCGTTGACTCGTGGCGCGGGGTTTCAGTGCGACACAATGGAGCCCCTTATTGGAGGAGTGTGGGAAGTCATCATTCCTCCACAGGCTACTATTATGGCAAACAGTGGCAGTGCGTCGAGTTCATCAAGCGTTTTTATTACGATGCCTTTGGTCATCGAATGACCGATGTGATGGGGCATGCGGAGAGTTTTTTTAACGAAAAGCTCGAGCATGGAGCCTGGAACGCCAAGCGGGATATGTGGCAATTTTACAATGGGCAGGACGAGCCGCCACGCCCTGATGACCTGATGGTGTGGCGGCTTGGCAACTATGGGCATGTGGCCGTGGTAACCCGCGTGGAACCCGGCGCGGTAACCGTGGTGCAACAGAATGTCACCTCAGGAAGTCGCTCCCGTCTGCCCTATCTGACGCATAATGGAAAGCATGAGGTGGGGCACCTTTCCTGGCGTCCTACCGGCTGGCTTCGGCTGGATCTAGCGTCACTGAAAAAGATGGACGGGGAGGGTGCCATCGCCTTCCCGGAGTGAGGAGGAAACATCCATTTGTCTGGCACCTTCCAAAATAACCTCCTGCCAAGGCATTTGGATGGTGACGCGATCCAATACTTTTTCTTCGTTGAAAGAATATTTGCAGCGTCCCCATTGCAACATGAGGTAGCAGGCTTGCAGCCCGCTGGATGAGGATTCCTCGGCGTGATAGAGATTGCCATCAGAGATATAAACATAGCCTGTCTTGCCATCGCTCAATTGCTCGATACAGACCATTCCCGTCCAGTCGCTCATACAGAGCATTTGGATTAGATCCGAGAGTGCCAAGGTGGAAAGGTAGCCCAACGTTTTGGATGAGTCGGCGGACGGAGGAGGTGTGCTCTCGGCGACTTTGGTGCGCTTTTGTTGGAAAGCATCCAACATGCGTATGACCTGTTTGATCACGAACTCAATCTCATAGGGTTTGGCGATGAAAACGCATTCAGAAGGATCCCAGTCTATGGCGGACAAGACGGGGCTGCTTGGAGTGCCGATAATCATAATGGGAGGCATACCAAATCCGGAGGTCAGCGTCCGGTAATAGCCAAGAAAATCCGGGCCTGGATTGTCGCCATCGATGATGACTAAATGGAGCGGTGCCACGGGTTCCTTGATCCCGCTTCCTATACGTTCGATTTGAACTTGAAGCTTTGACATCAGCCCCAGTTCGAGCCACTCCGCATCTTCGAGCGGCCATATGGCTAATCCGATTCTCATAGTTTTATAAAATAAGCAGAAACCATGCCTTTTCTGTGACGTAACGAGAAATAGTTCTTAATGACGTGCTTTTTGAGGGTGATTATCCGAATAACGGCCTGATATGGCGGTTGAGGAGATTATTCGAAACATTCCTGGCGATATAGGGGCGGTGGCTTTGCAGTGCTTCCGTGAAGCGAGTGCCCATTTTGGCGGCGGTTTTAAACCCGACATGCATCAACTGGCGGATGTCCGGATTAAAGGAAGGATGGCTTGGATCATGACGGAGGGTCGAGGCGAAATGCTCTGCATCCCATCGCTCTACTTCATCGGCTTCAGGCAGTCTATCACGCGAAATGTCCACTACTGTGCGGTAGGGTGCCACCAGATCCTCCCAATGAGCCAATGAATCGCGGTAAATCTCTTTGGCTAGAACCAATCCTTGACCGCCGGCCTCCGCCAAACCGATGACTTCCTCCAGCCATGTCGTTCCAGCGGTTTTAACATGCAGGCCACAAAGGTGTTTTTTGGTCATTTGGTTGATCATTGGATACAGTGAAAATTTGTCACTGCCTGAATGGATACTCAGTTTGAGGTTATCAGGCAGGCCAAAGGTGCGGACTCCGTAGCGGATAATATACAGGTCCTCATCGAATTCGCGCGCGAACGTGGCGGGATCTCCGACGTAATCGACGCCTTTGTTGAATCGTCCGGTGAACTTGGGAGCCACGGTTTGAGCGGGTATTTTTTCTCGCGCCAGCATGGCCAGGATGCAAAAGAGTTCACCCGGTGTCTGCGCTTGGTCTGTTTCGTCTATGGAGACTTCAGTAGCAAAGCTTTGCGATCCTTTGTTTTCTTCGATATGCCGGTAGATGGCACCGGCTTTTTGAATAGCCAGAAGAAATTTGCGAGCTGCTCCGCAGAGTTCTTCCCGGGTCAAAGTGAGTGCGGGGGCGTCTGATCCCAAGGGAAGCGTTCCAACATAGGGCTCGTGATCTGCGATGAAGGAAGCTTCGGCATCGTGCCCTGCACTTTGATTAACATAGTCGGCCACATCGAGCGTAAAGAAGTCTGAGCTGCTCAGAAAGGCGTCGACCGTGTTGAGGTTGATGTGATCGGCGTCCACAAAATAAGGTTCTTTGAAGCCTGCCCGCGATACGGCAGCATCCGCTTCGTCGCGCAGACTTTGTGGAAGAGTGCCTATCAGAGTATGTTCCCGATTGGATTTGTTCCAGACAGGATGGATGTCGATGCCCTCACTGCGGGCTTGGAGCACGGCCTCAAGTTGGGCGTCTCCCTCGGCACCAAAACGGTCGCCCATTCCCAGTGTGTAAGCAGGAAGTTTTTTCATTGCTGTCAATCTGAGGGGTTCCGAGCCCGTAGAACAGGAAAAACAGTTGGTTGTCATATGCTGAAAGACTTCGTTCATAAATGAGGACGAGTCGGAAATAGGCGTCTTCAAATCGTAACCTTAATGACGCTTTTTTGGCGACAGAAGAACAGAAATTACGTGTTGTTCAAAAACAATGAAAACCACATCCGTCACTTCTGCGGACAGCCAGTCGAGCTCACTTTGCTTTCGAGACGACAAACTGATTGATCTCAGCCGCTTTGCCGCCAAGGGAAGTAACCCCATGGTAAAAGCCTTTTTTACCTCGTTGGGAAGTCCCTTAGAGCAGCTTCTTTCTTTCGAAGGAATCAATGAGATTTATCGCGGAGTCAAACGTGAATATCCGAAAGACCGCATGTTCTTCTCGGCCTGTGCGCGCTCCATGAATCTGAAGGTGGACGTCAATGAACGTGATGTAGCGGGCATACCGAGCCGGGGTGGATTGTTAATCGTGGCCAACCATCCCTTTGGGGCACTGGACGCCATCGCACTCGGAGACCAGCTGGGGCGCGTGCGCTCCGATTTTAAGGTAATGGCCAATTCACTTTTAGCGCAAATGCCGGAGACGGAAGATGTCCTTATAACCGTTAACCCGTTTGGAGGAAAAGCGGCGGCGCGGCAAAATATTTCGGGTATGAAACAAGCCCTGAGCTGGCTCAAAGGGGGAGGAGCGTTGCTGGTTTTCCCTGCTGGCGAAGTGTCTCATTTTCAGTGGAAGCGACGCAGTATTTCGGATCCCAAGTGGAGCAGTCATGTGGCCTATCTGGCGCAGAAGGCAGGAGTTCCTGTACTTCCGGTCTATTTCCACGGTCATAACAGCGCGCTCTTTCACTTCTCCGGAATGGTTCATCCCCGGCTCAGAACGATCCTGCTGGCGCGGGAGGTGGTGGCGAAAAAGAATACGGTTCTCCGCATGGCGGTAGGAAAAATGTTGCCGCCTGCTTCCTGGAAACACCTGAGTGAACCTGAAAAGTTGACTCAGTATTTTCGCTCGGCCACCTATGCACTAATGTGGAGATTTAAACGTCTACGTATGGGGAGGGCTGGAACAAAACGTGCGGAGCATGTGCCGGTGGCGGAGGTTAACCCCGCATTCTTGCATGAATTGAATGATCCTCAACGCGGGGAGGTGTTGGTGAGTCAGGGAGCGTTGGAAGTGCGCTTGTGCCGGGCTCTCGATTTTCCGTTAACCTTGGATGAGGTGGGTAGACTTCGTGAGTTGTCTTTCCGTATGGTCGGGGAAGGTAGTGGGAAGGCGCGGGATCTTGATGCCTTTGATGCTCACTATCTCCATCTCATTCTATGGAATCGTGAGGATCAAGAAATTATGGGGGGCTACCGGATCGGTCCTTCAGACACCATCATTGCCGAGTTGGGTAAAAGCGGCCTTTATACTGCCAGTCTTTTCAAATTGCGTGCCGCGTTCTTTAACCAATTTGGTCCGGCACTTGAACTGGGACGCTCCTTTGTTTCCCCACGTTACCAGAAATCGTATTCCGCGCTTTCACTTCTCTGGAAGGGAATTGGCGCTTACGTGGTCAAAAATCCGCGATACGCCCGCCTTTTCGGGCCGGTCAGTATCAGTGCCGACTACCACCCGGTTTCGCAAAACCTGATGGTTCAGTTTTTGCGCAGCCGCGCCTATGATTCGCGTCTCGGTCGATTGGTCAAAGCCACGCATCCTCCACGCCGACTTACCGGTAACCTTTCCGAATTCAAAGAGATCTCCCGACAGCTTGAGACGGTAGATGAGGTTTCAACCTTGGTATCCTACATGGAGCAGGACAATAAGGGGGTCCCGGTATTATTGCGCCAATACCTCAAAATGAACGCGAGGCTGCTTTGTTTTAATGTAGATCCTGACTTTTCCAATGTCCTTGATGGGCTCATGTTGAGCGATCTCCGGGGAGCCAATCACTCCCTACTGGAACGCTTTTTGGGTCGCGTAGGCAGCCAAGCCTTTCTGCGCTACCACGAAGTGAATCAACCCGTCAGGAAAATGCCCTTTACGCCGCGATTCGGTCGTAAAAAGATCCGCCCGCGCCCGGCTCAAACCGTTTAAGCTCTTTCCGGTTTTAGACGCAAACGTTCCTTAGAGTCCATCGATGTGTGGACGATTCGAACGCGACACCCGGGTTGAGGATGGAGACCGGGAGAACTCCCAGTGCCGTCCACTTTCCCGTTTCGTCAGGAAGGTCTGAGATGCTGGTCAGGGTGCCGATGAGTTTGTCCTCAAAGAAGAGATCCACTGGACTTTGATCGGGCTCCATCAGACATTCCAGCAGGCAGAGTTTTTTATTCACCCGACCGATGCTTTTAATGCGGGCGATAGTTTCCTGTCCGATGTAGCAACCCTTTTGATAACTGATCGAATCACCTTCGCGGAGCACCTCGGGTGGCAATGTGTTTTCATTCATTTCCAAACCCCATTTGGGAATGCCGCAGCAGATACGAAAGCATTCCGCTTCGGTCGTCGAAGCGATCTTCCAAGCTTCAGGCGGTGGTGTATCCGACCAGCCGTCCCAACCCGGCAGTCCAAAACGGTTAGATGCCCCCCATGACCATCGGTCACTGGTTGAGGGAGGCTCCGAGCCAATGCGATGAAAACCCCAAACGCATGATGGGCTTGGGGTTAAACTAACCTCTTCAGCAATCATATATTTTTCAAGCCTCGCCGGTAGAGATTCAGCTAATGAAACATCCATATCCAACCGAAGAAAATCTTCAAACCGTGATGCAATCAGATCGCCCTGCATTTTCCCTTTGGCATTACATACTGCCGCATGACGTGCATGATTAATTTGAAGGGATTTAAAATCTTGAGTGGTCTGGCCTTGGAGGTACGTCAAGCGGTCAGCACCGTGAAGCTCAAAACACGCGCGATTAGAAAGCGGTAGGAAGCTCTTTCCTTCCAGCAGTTCCGTCATAAAGTGAAGGCTCATCCGTCACAATATGAAACCTTCCAAGCGAAAGATCGAGTAAACTATGGCCTATGAATCTTTAAAATCATTTTTGGATCGACTCCAGAAGGAACATGAAGTCCGTGTTATCAGCGACCCGGTTTCGGTGGATTTGGAGATCGCCGCATTGGCTGATAGGGAAATGAAAAAAGAGGGTGGCGGAAGTGCCTTGTTTTTTGAGCGTCCCATATTAATGGACGGCAGCATTTCATCCTTTCCTCTTTTGGTGAATGCCATGGGCAGCACCCGTCGCATGGCTCTGGCTCTGAACGTGGAGCACGTCGATCAGGTGGCCGATCAATTACAGTTTCTATTAAAGGCCAAACCCCCTTCGAACCTACATGATGCGTGGGAACTGATGCGTCAAGGAGTGGACGTGATCCACGCCCGGCCTTCCCGGGTCACCCGCGCCGCCTGTCATGAAGTGATCCATCTTCAAAAGGATGGGGGGCCCGGTTTGCACGCCCTACCCGTTCTGAAATGTTGGCCGAAAGATGGTGGCCCCTTCGTCACACTTCCACAGGTCTTTACCGAGGATCCGGTCAATGGTGCCCGCAATGTGGGCATGTATCGAATGCAGGTCTATGATGCGTGGACGACCGGTATGCATTGGCAAATGCACAAAGTAGCAGCCCGCCACGGTAAACATTATTTCGAAACCGGAGAAAAAATGCCGGTAGCCGTCGTTTTAGGCGGCGATCCCGTTTACACGTTTGCAGCCACAGCGCCTCTTCCAGATGGTCTGGACGAGGTGCTGCTTTCCGGCTTTCTCAGAAAAAAAGCAGTTCCGATGGTGGCCTGTAAAACCCAGCCCTTGAATGTTCCCGCAAATGCGGATTTTGTGATAGAAGGATTTATTGATCCCCAAGAGCCGCTACGCGATGAAGGGCCGTTTGGTGACCATACGGGATTCTACACCCCCATAGATCCCTACCCCGTATTCCATGTCACGGCCATCACCCACCGTTCGGATGCAGTATATCCTGCCACCGTGGTAGGCAAACCGCCGATGGAAGATTATTACATTGGTGATGCCAGCGTGCGCATTTTTCTTCCGGTAATGAAAATGAACATGCCGGAAATCGTAGATCTTACGCTGCCTGCGGAAGGGGTTTTCCACAATCTGGTGGTGGTCAGTATTCGTAAGCAATACCCTTATCAAGCCTACAAAGTGGCCAACGGTCTATGGGGAATGGGACAGATGATGTTCTCCAAGATCATTGTGGTGGTGGATCACGACGTGGACGTTCACAACACATCCGACGTTCTGTTTCATGTGTGTGCTAACATCGATCCCCAGCGCGATACACTGTTCACCCGTGGCCCATGCGATAGCTTGGATCACGCCCAAAGTGTGCCGAATATCGGCTCACACATGGCCATCGATGCCACAAGGAAATTACCCGGCGAGGGTTATCACCGCGTCTGGCCTGAGCGCTGTGTTCACGATTCTCAGATGATCCAGAAGTTGACCAAGTTATTACGTTAAAAAACATAAAAACTTTTTCTGTGCGAAAGGCAGCTTTTGGGCTACGTTGCCCCCATGTCCCGCTTGTCACCACGTTGCTTCTTTCCCGTATGGTGGGCGGCTGTTTTGGCCTGCCTCGCGTTATGCATTGAGGTGACTTGGGTTCATGCAGCGGACGATGGCGTGAGGAAAAAAGAAGAAGCTACGCCGTTTGGTCGCCACCCCGTGTTAACCGCAGACATGGTAATGCTCGAGTTCAAGATTGATCCGACCCGCACCGGGGTGGAAAACCTTCAGAACGCATCACCGGTGGCCGAAACATGGAATCAACAACTTGCCTTGGTGCAAACCGTCACCCCGTCAGAAAACCTTACGATTCAGCAAACAGTGGGGATGGGTCTCTCCAAACGCAGTGAGGGGTTTGATGCCGAATTAGCAGCCCGCGTTGAGGAACGCTGGCAACAGGTTCAGAACGCTGAAATTTCCCTTCATACCCAAGAGAAAAGCGTTTCGCTTAAATTGCATGAGCAATACCGGGTGCTTTTCCACGGGGATGCCAGCGAGCCCGAATCTCTTTGGCGTGTGGGTGCGGATTTGGAAACGCGTCCTTTAAAGAATCTGACTTGGTCATCCCGTTGGTTTAATGAGGAGAAATCAACCTCAACAAGCCGCCGTGGTATGGTGGAGCATTTGGGCACCCGTTTGAACTGGAAGGCCGACTCCAGCACGAAGCTGCAACCTGAAGTTTATCACGAGCGCCAACTGGGCTCGGAAGGCCGGGAGACCGGACGTAATGCAGTGGGCTTTACTGTGGTTCGTGGACTTATGTCGAACCGGCTTAGTGTGGAAGCCAAACCTTTTTTCATCCGTGAGGAAGCGGATCCGGTGCACCGTATCGATCAATCCATTCGGAGATTGGAAACTTCGGCCTCCTGGAGCCCTGATCAGCAGTGGACACTCAAGATGGGCAACCAACTCCAGGAACGTTTGCAAACCCTGCAGGATCGCCGGGTCAGTGAAACCATTCTCTATAGTAGTGTAAACCATCGCCCTTATGAAGAGTTCAACATTTTACTTCGCGGCGATTACCGTCACCAATTGGAGCAGTCCAAAGCATCGTCCATTGGCGATTCAGAACAATCCCGACTCAGTTTGGGCCTGATGCCGGAAGTGCAACTCAGTGAACAACTGGTGGCTGCCGGAGGCTATCAGATCCATGTGACCGATCCAAACGGCGGTGGTAATGCAACAAGCGAACAAACGCTGACCTTTTCGCTGCGGGGTGCTTTTTAACCCTGCATCAAGTCGTGAATCTGGTGGTGGCCATAACCGGAGCAAGCGGATCACTTTACGCCGCTAGACTTCTTTCGTGTCTGGGAGAAGCTCCTGAGATCGACCATGTGTATGTGGTCTTCAGCAGTCATGCGCGGGAAGTCGCGCTTTGTGAACGTGGGAGCGATTATGTTCTTCCTGCCAAATGTTCTGGTCATGATGACCTCAGCATGCAAGTTCCCTTTGTTAGCGGATCGTCCAAGGTCGACGCCTGTGTGGTGGTGCCTTGCTCCATGGGCACGTTGGGACGTATCGCACATGGATACAGTGACAGTGTGATCACCCGGACTGCCGATGTGTTTTTAAAAGAACGACGTCAGTTGATTCTGGTGCCGAGAGAAACGCCTTGGAATCTGATACAGGCGCGCAATGTGGTTACAGTGATGGAAGCCGGGGCGCTGGTGCTGCCCGCTATCCCCTCATTTTACGGGCGTCCGGAAACGGTCGATCAGGTAGTGGATACGGTGGTGGCAAGGATTCTCGATCATCTCAAAATCAGCCATGAGCTGGTTCAACGATGGCGGTCTAAAGACGCGGAGAGTCGGGATTGATGGCTGCACTACGGGACATGCATGGATTCTGGGTGCGGTTTGGCAAATTCATCCGCATCAGTCATACGGTGTTCGCGCTACCTTTTGCCCTGACATCAGCGGCCGTGGCAGCACGTGGCTGGCCGTCGCTGAGGGTGATGGTGCTGATCGTTGGTTGTATGTTGACCGCCCGGACGGCGGCCATGCTTTTCAACCGTGTGGTAGACTGGGATATCGACCAACAAAATCCCCGCACCATGGATCGTCACCGATTGATGCATCGCAGCACCGCATCCTGGTTATGTGGGATAAGCTGTATACTTTTTATGGCAACGGCGTGGTGGATCAATCCGTTGTGCGGGTGGCTGAGTCCGGTGGCGTTGGCGATGATTTTAGGCTACTCGCTCACCAAACGATTCACCGTCTGGTGTCATGGATTTCTAGGGCTGGCGTTGGCTGCAGCGCCGATGGGAGCTTGGGCCGCAGTAACCGGTGAGCTGTGGAGTTTTGAGCCTTACCTGCTTGCGGCAGGTGTTTGGTTATGGGTCAGTGGCTTTGATATGATTTACGCGGTATTGGATACGGAAGCAGATCGCAAGCTGGGCCTGTTCAGCGTGCCCTCACGGTTGGGGCCGCAAGCGGCACGGCGGCTGGCGCTGGGGCTTCACGCGATGGCCTGGATCCTATTTGGTTTATTTGGTTGGAAAGCGGAGTTGGGCGGGCCGTGGGGCGCTTATGCAATCTGCTGGTGGCTTTGTCTGCCTCTGCTGTGGGTCGAGCATCGCTGGGCCCGGCAAGATGATCCCGTGGTTTTGAACCGGGCTTTTTTTCATATCAATGCCGCGGTAAGCGTCTTGATCTTGCTCGGAACGGTTTTAGAATTAACGAGCGACATATGAAAACGGATGTGATGCAGCAGGGATCGGTCATGGAGGAAATCGTACATAAAATCGATTCCGATCAGCGCTTGACAGTAGACGAGGGCGTATTGCTGTTTCAAGAATTTGATCTACAAACCTTGGGCCTGTGGGCGGCGGATAGACGGGATCGCCGGGTGGGACGCAGGGCCACCTATATCGTCAACCGTTACCTTAACTACTCCAATATTTGTATCTTAAACTGCCAATTCTGTTCCTTTGCCCGCAAGAAGCGCGATCCTGATGCGTTCCAATTCAGCATTGAGGAAATGGTGGGGCAAGCGCGCCAATCCCTAGAAGCGGGAATCACCGAGATTCACATCGTGGGGGGATTGCATCCGACATTACCGTTTGATTTCTACCTCGAAATGGTGGGCCGGTTAGCGGCCTTGGATCCCGAGATCAAAATCAAAGCATTTACCGCCATTGAGATCCGGCATCTGGCGGAACGCATTCACAAGGCAGATATTGGAACCACCCTGTCAGAGTTGAAAGCAGCTGGGTTGGCAGCACTTACCGGTGGTGGAGCGGAGATTTTTGATCCCGTGGTTCGGGAACAGATTTGCCGTGGCAAAGAATCGGCAGAGGAATGGCTGGAGGTGCACCGTATTTGGCATGGTCTGGGTGGGCGCAGCACGGCCACCATGCTTTACGGTCACGTCGAAACTGTGCGGCAACGCTTTGAGCACATGGAAATGTTGCGCACCCTACAAGATGAAACGGGTGGCTTCACCGGGTTTGTGCCTTACGCATTCGAACCGGAAAACAATCAGCTCTCTCACATAAAGCGCGTAGGTGCGCTGGAAGAGCTTCGAGTTTTGGCATGTGCGCGGCTCTTTCTTGATAACTTCGATCACATCACCGCTTACTGGATCAGCACCGGGTTATCTCTCGCGCAGGTCGCCTTGAGTTATGGGGTCGATGATTTGCACGGAACCATTGAAGACGAGCGAATTTTCCACATGGCGGGAGCCAAGACTCCCGTAAAGCAGAGCGTGGAACGTATTCGCCGTGCGATTTCAGAAGCGGGTTTGGAGCCGTGTCAGAGAGACACTTACTACGCGCCCGTGGGATGAGGGCTGCCACAGGTTCATAGAGACGGTAAATTATCGATACGATGTCCGGGTCGGATGTGATTCTTTTCGAACCATCCCCGGTTGACTTCCAGAGCGTAGGACACGCGGTAGGAGGCGCTTTTTACGGGACGAGTATCAAGAGGTTCAAGTGGATGTATTTCTAAAATGAAACCTTCCCTATCGATGTAGGCAATGGACAAGGGCAGAAACGTGTTTTTCATCCAGAACGAGGCCTGCTGGGGGCGGGGATAGACAAATAGCATACCCGCATTTTCGGGCAGACTGCGGCGGAACATCAAGCCGCGCTGCATGGATGGTTCATCGGAAGCGACCTCTACCTCTAAGGTGACTTCTTCGATGACAAGCTGTCGGATGGGAAGGGGGGCGAAACTCGTGGGATCTTGCTCACCGGTTCCGCAGGCCGACGGAAGGATCAAGAGACCCAGCAAAGCAATCGCCCGGCCTAGTTGTCCGAGGCGAACTGCGTTTTCAGGCCTCAGGGTTTCCAGCGCCATTCTGGATGAAGATTGATTTCTTCCTCTTTGACCTCGAAACCGCAGGATTTGAGCAGGTAGGCGATCCCTTCTTTAGAATCCATCGTCTCGCGTAAACATCGGGCGAAAAGTTCGACGTATTCTTTGTAAGACGCCAGATCCAATTGGCCGTCTGCCACATATTCCTCAAGGGCGTCGTCGTGGTTGTCTATGAGATCAAAAAGAGCGCGCTTTAAGCGGATCCGCATCTGCGGGTCGATCGTTAGGCGGAATGGATTGGCTCCCGCGTCGTTGGTAGACAGATGAGCTTCCCCGGCAGATTGGGACAGCATGATTTCGAATTGGGTGGGATGATTCATAACATGTTAAAGAGGAAGTAGAAGCGATAGATGGGTTGCGGGCAAGAGAAATCAAAGTTCAGTTTCGATGGTGAGGATCGCTTCCTCGATGGTGCCGGGCTCCAGGCGCCGCAAGCCGTGCTGGTGGTGGATCGCATTGGGAAGACCGATCCATGGCTCGACGCAAAAAAAAGGGGAGTTTGCTGCCTCGGTCCACGTGGTGACCGCACCCCAAGGGATGGAGTTGGGATGGTCAAAACGGAAGCGCAGGCGGGGGTGCCCGGTTTGGTGATAAAGCCTGACGGGTTGAGGGCCTTCAAGCAGATGCATGCGGTCGATCAGATCCCGATCGGATAATGAGGTTTGGACATAATCGGAAGAGTGGAAGCAAATGCTGCCGTCGGGATTTTGACGCGCCGTTTGTAAGCTGGGTATTTCCAACCGCCAGTGGTTCCGCTCCTCCGCGGGCACCGGAAAATAAAAGTGGTGGCCGGGGTAACACGGCAACGGTCGATCCGACAGGTTGGTGGTGCGGAAGGTGATTCGCAGAAGATGATGTGCTAAGGCGATTTCCACATCAAAAATAAAGCGGAAGGGATAATAGGACAGGGTGCATTCGTTTTCAGTGAGGCGCATCAACACTTGATCAGGAGTCTGCTGAATAATGGTAAATGGTAGATCCCTGGCAAACCCGTGCATGGGCATCTCCCGAACCGTTCCTTCGTCCATCCATTGGGCGGCGTTGCCTTGGTGGAAGTGGCGAGCGATGAATGGAAAGAGAATGGGATTACCTCCCCTGATTTTGGCGGGTTTGGACCAATCGGGTTGTTCGGGCCAATAGAGCAGATCGGTTCCGTTAACCTGCCAGCGCAGAAGGCGGGCACCGTATTGAGGGGCTATCCACGCGCGGGCCGAGTCGGAGGTGAGTTCGACGACGGATTGACCTTGGAAACATGTGGTAGCTGCCATGGAGATACTTTAACCCTTTTTCGCTCTCGGGAACAAGCCTCTGAAAATCGGTTGGTCGTTTTTTGCATGACGTTTGCTTGGGGATGGGGCATGGTGCCGATGCATGGCCAGTAGTGTGAACGTCGCGGTGGGACTCCACCGGTATGCGATTGAAATCGATTCCGAGGACGTATGTCTTAAGCAGCTTGGAAAAAGTATTTCCGGTCGGGAAGTGGCGTTGCTGACGGATGAAGGTGTGTTCAGTCAGCCTTGGTCTGAAACGTGGAGAAATCATCTCCGCCCTTTAGCTGCTAAATGGATCGAATGCAGGATTCCTAGCGGTGAGTCGTCCAAGTCACTTGAATCTTTTTCCAAGATTTGTTCGCAGATGGCAGGTGCGGCCATGAGCCGACGTTCGGTAGTGCTGGCAGTGGGCGGAGGCGTAGTGGGGGACTTGGCGGGTTTTGTGGCCGCCTCCTATCTGCGCGGAGTCGATTTTATTCAAGTGCCGACCACGCTGTTGGCTATGGTGGACAGCAGCGTGGGGGGGAAAACCGGGGTGAACTTACCCGAGGGAAAAAATCTAGTGGGAGCTTTTTATCAACCACAGGCGGTATGGATGGTGCCCTCTATTTTAAACACCCTGCCACCGCGGGAATTTTCCGCCGGGATGGCCGAGGTCATTAAATATGCCATGATCCGTGATCCTCAGATTTTCGATTTGGTGGAACAAGGTGACTTAGCCATAGGAAGCCAGGATGTGGAAAAAGTGCTGGTGCGCTGTGTGTCCATCAAGAGGGATGTGGTGATGGCCGATGAACGAGAAACCACAGGCGAGCGAGCGGTGTTAAACTTCGGCCACACCTTAGGTCACGCCATTGAACAATCGGCGGGATACGGCGTTTTTCTACATGGAGAAGCGGTGGCGTTGGGCATGGTAGCGGCAGCGAGGATTTCCGAGGAGGTGGTGGGTTTGGATCACCGTGTTACCCGCAGGTTGGAAGCGGTGCTTAAGCAATGGAATCTGCCGGTGCACTATCCCGGAGCGCAGTTTGATCCATTATGGGCCGCGCTGGCGCGGGATAAAAAGTCGGACGGCAAGCGGGTGAAGTGGGTGTTGTGTCCGGAAGCGGGCCGCACCGAGCAGACTGTCAATGTTTCCGAATCGGTGGTGCGATCGGCGGTGGCGTATCTGGCGGGGAGCGGGGCGTGACCGAAGCGGAAGCCTATTTGATACTCAATGCGCTGCCATCCATCGGGCCGGTGCAGGCGCGCCGCTTGATTGAAGTAGCCGGTTCGGCTGCGGAAATTTTCTCCGGTCCTCACTCGCGCTGGAGTCTAGTGGAAGGAGTAACGCGGCCAGCCTTGGAAGCGGTGGCTCAATGGGAAAAACATTTTGATGCCGCTGCAGAATGGAAAAAAATGGAGGCCAACGGGGTCGAGCTACTGCATCCCGGCCATGAGGATTATCCAGCCCGATTGCGGGACATCTATGATCCACCTTTGGCTTTGTATTGTCGCGGAGATGTGAAGGCTTTGGGGCGACTCAGCATTGCGGTGGTGGGTTCACGTAAGACCACCTATTACGGATTGGAGACGGCCAAAAAACTTTCATACCAAATGGCGTATGCTGGTCTCTGTGTGGTAAGCGGCTTAGCAAGGGGCATTGACACGGCGGCGCATCAGGGTGCGGTGGCTGCCAAGGGAAGAACCGTGGCGGTGCTGGGCTCGTCTCTGGATCATTTGTATCCGGTCGAGAACAAACCACTAGCGCAAAAAATTGTGGAAACCGGCGGCACCGTGATTTCGGAATTTCCATTTGGCACTCCCCCCGACCGGCAGACCTTTCCGATGCGAAATCGAATCGTAAGTGGCATGTCGGCCGGATTGTTGGTGGTGGAAGCGGGGGAATCCAGCGGTGCTTTGATTACTGCCAAGATGGCTCTTGAACAGGGACGCACGGTGTTTGCGATTCCGGGACGCATTACCTCGCCTGAATCCAAAGGCTGCCATGGTCTGATCAAACAGGGAGCGACTTTAGTAGAAGAGGTGGAGGATATTCTGGCTGAATATGAATTTTCTGGTCCGGCTGTTCCGGAGGAAGGCAGCCGCCCTTGGCCCGTGGATTTAAGCGAGGAGGAGAAGACTATTCTCGGCATAATGGATCGCGATGAAACGCAGATAGATGTGATTGTGCGAAAAAGCGGTTTGCCATCGCAGAAGGTGTCTTCTACGTTGCTGCGCTTGGAAATGCGGAAGCTGGTGCGACAGCTTCCGGGAAAAATATTCATCAAAACAGATTAAATTCAGCATCAGATTGAAAGACACATGGGCAAAGCATTGATCATCGCAGAGAAACCAAGTGTTGCGGCCGACTTGGCCAAGGTGCTGGGGAAGTTCAAGAAAGAGAAGGATTTCTTTGAGAATGATGAGTATATTATCTCATCCGCAGTAGGTCACCTGTTAGAACTGCATGCCGACAGTTGTGAACCCAAGGGAAAGTGGAAAATCAAAAATCTACCGGTTATTCCCGATGAGTTTGAGTTGCGTCCGATTAAAAAAAGCGAAGAGCGACTTAAAGTATTACAGCGCTTGATCAAGCGCAAAGAGGTGGATCTGCTGATTAACGCCTGCGACGCCGGGCGCGAGGGCGAGCTTATTTTTTACTACATCATTAAGCATGCGAGTGCCAGGCAGCCGGTCAAACGTCTTTGGTTGCAATCAATGACGCCCTCTTCCATTCGGGAAGGATTTAAAGTGCTTAAAGATGGAGAGGAATTACGTCCTTTGGCGGATGCGGCGGTGAGCCGATCGGAAGCGGACTGGCTGATCGGCATCAACGGCACCCGAGCACTGACCGATTTTAACTCCCCCAGCGGTGGTTTTAACAAAACGACCGTAGGTCGGGTGCAAACCCCCACCCTCACCATTATGGTTCGCAGGGAGGAAATCATTCAGGGCCATAAGGCACGGCCTTATTGGGAGCTGCATGGACGCTTTGCCGCGGTGGCGGGCGAATATCCGGGACGCTGGTTTGATGAAACATTCAAACGCACCGCTTCTGAGGAAAACAGAGCATCAGCTGAATCGGAGAATCGCGATGAAAAACCCGAACGGATCTGGGACGAAAAGATGGCTCGGCGTATCGCTCAGGCATGTGAGGGACAGTCAGGTGTGGTGGAAGAAAAAAGCAAGCCTACCACCCAGATGTCGCCTCTCTTATTCGATTTAACGTCCCTGCAACGGGAAGCCAACAGTCGCTTCGGTATATCGGCCCGCAACACTCTGGGACTGGCTCAGGCTCTGTATGAAAAACACAAGGTTCTGACCTACCCCAGAACCGACAGCCGTTGTCTTCCAGAGGATTACGTCAAAACCGTTTTCAGCACGGTGGCCTCTCTTAAATCCACCCATCTCGCTCCTCATGCGTCTAAAATCCTCGATGAAGGATGGATCAAGCCCAGCAAACGAATTTTCAATAATGCCAAAGTCTCCGACCACTTCGCCATCATTCCCACGGGCGAGATTTCCCATAAGCTCTCGGAGGCCGAACAAAAGATTTACGATTTGGTAAGCAAGCGATTTTTAGCTGTCTTTTTCCCACCGGCGGTTTTTGAAGTGACCACTCGCATCACCCGGGTGGTAGATCATGCCTTCAAAACTGAAGGGAAGGTGCTCAAGGAGGCGGGCTGGCTGGCCATTTACGGCAAAGAGGAGCAGAATGACGACGATCAAGAATCACTTCGTCTGGTTTCGGTTACGGAAGGTGAAAAGGTTCATACTGAGGAAGTGGAGGTAAGGGAACTTATCACCAAGCCGCCCGCGCGTTTTTCGGAAGCCACGTTGCTTTCAGCAATGGAGGGGGCGGGTAAATGGGTGGACGACGAGGAATTGCGCGATGCGATGTCTGAGCGCGGACTGGGCACCCCAGCCACGCGGGCTGCGATTATCGAGGGCTTGATCAAGGAGGAATACATCGAGCGCTTAGGACGTGAACTCAAACCTACTGCCAAGGCCTTCCATTTATTAGAAACGCTCAAAATCCTCAAAGTGGATGCGCTTTCTCTACCGGAAATGACGGGTGAATGGGAATACAAACTAAAGTTAATCGAGCAGAAAAAAATGTCTCGTGAGGCATTCATGCGTGAGATTCAAGATACCACACGGGACTTGGTGGAGCGGGTGCGACTGGGCAGTGATCCGTCGGAGGTCAAACTGGGCGAGACGGGGATCCGTTTTGACGGCAGAATCATGATTCAGACGCTGAAGGATTTCCGCACCAATGAAGGTGATTTTGCAGTTCCAAGAATTCTGGCCGGGAGAACGATGACCGAGGAGGAGGTGAGTGCCTTGGTGTCCCAGCGTCGCATCGGGCCCTTGGATGGATTTCGCAACCGACTCGGCAGGACCTTTAGCGCTCATGTGACGCTCAATGAAAGCAATGAGGTGGCTTTAGATTGGGGTCAGAACGAAGTGCAGGATGATGGGGAAAGTCAGTTTGCTCAGCTAGAGCCGCTGGGCATCCATCCCCATTTCAACGTTCCAGTCTATGAACTGCCTAACTCCTATCGCACCAAAGAAAAGGATGCCGAGGGCAAGCGTCCTCTTTTTAGTATGTCGAGGACGTTGTTGCAGCAGGAAATTTCACCTGAACAGGTGGTCAAATTATTAACGGCTGGAAAAACCGATTTGATGACGGGTTTTGTCAGTAAAAAAAGTCGTCGTCCCTTTAAGGCGTTTTTGTTTCTCAAGGACGATGGAAATACCGGCTTTGAATTTCCACCCCGAGCGGCGAAGCCTCCGGCGAAGAAAAAGCGCACTAGATGAGCCACGATCCGGCGGGATTGTTGGCTTTGCGCCAGCGGCCGAAGGGACGTGTGGTGATGAGGCAGAGCTGGCACAATCTGCTGTTTCTCCATCAACGGGTGCCGTTGAATACCTTAGCGGTGAGGCTGCCTGAAGGGTTGGAGTTAGACCTGTTCGATGGAGAGGCTTGGGTGGGGGTGGTTCCTTTTTATATGAGAAAGGTGCGTCCAATTCCTTTTCCGGCTGTGCCCGGTATATCGGATTTTTTAGAATGCAATATTCGCACCTATGTGGTGGGACCAGACGGGCCTGGCGTCTGGTTTGATGCGCTGGACTGCAATCAGCCATTGGCGGTGGAGGTCGCACGCCATTTTTTCAAGCTGCCTTACTTCCATTCATTAATGAAATCGGATCGTGATGAAAAGGGCGTGGTCGATTATCAATGTGATCGATGCGGGGAGGGAGAGGCCGGCAGATTTCGCTTCATGTATCAACCTGAAGGAGCAGAACGCGCTGTTCAGGCTTTACCTGGTTCACAGGAGTTCTTCTTTTTGGAACGCTATCTGCTTTATAGTTTTGATGCGAAGCGGAAACAGCTGTATTCCGGGCGTGTTTGGCACATGCCTTATGCCTATTGCGGAGCCACGTTAGATGTGTGTGATGATTCGTTATTGGCGCAGACGCTGGGGGTGGCAACTGACGGTGGCTTTGAACATGTTTGCTTTTCGCCCGGCGTGGACGTGGAAGTTTTTGCTTTGAATACTTGCCATTAAACGGTTCAGGAGCAGGGCTTAGCCACACTGGGCACGGTAAAAATGATTTTGGTGCGTGGTTGAAGTCTTCGCAGCGGATGACTAGCCTTACAAACTGCATGAAAGATTGGAATATCAGAAATGGTGTGGTGGATGGAATCACCGAAGAGGAGGTTCTGCACCGTCTGGTAGCTTTTCGTGGCTATGAGGAGGAAGCAGAAATCGATGATTTCTTGCATCCCAAACTTAAAAATCTTCAAGATCCATGTCGCATACCGGACTTGGAAAAGGCAGTGCATCGGGTGGATGCGGCGCTGCGCGCTCAGGAAGAGATTCTTATTTTTTCCGATTACGATGTGGATGGCATGTCCAGTGGGGCCTTGATGTTCCGGTTTCTAATCGCATTAGGCGGGCGGGTGCGGGTGCTGATTCCTGAGCGGTTTTCAGAAGGTTATGGACTAAGCATCGAGGCACTGGAGCGGGCTATGGAGCGGCAGATCCCGGGTTTGGTGATTTGTCTCGACTGCGGAACCACCAGCGTGGATGAGGTGGCGTGGTTGAAGCAGCGTGGCATCGATGTCGTCATTATCGATCACCATGAATTGCCCTCAGTGCATCCGGCAGCGGATGCGTTTGTTAATCCGCAGTGCGGCAATTTTGATCACGATCTGGCCACAGTAGGGTTGGTTTTTAAATTTCTTCATGGGTTTTTGAAGTTAACGAAACAGTCGGATTCATTTGATTTGAAGGCCCATCTGGATTTGGTGGCCTTGGGGACGATATCGGACTTGGTGGCCTTACGTGGTGATAATAGGATTTTTGTGCATTATGGCTTACAACAGCTGGCGCGAACCGAGCACGTCGGTTTACGGGAATTGATGCGGGTGGCCGGAGTGAAGCGCCGTCCCGTTCCCTCTACAGTGGGATTTTTACTAGGTCCGAGACTCAACGCCAGCGGGAGGCTTACTTCGGCTAAAGAGGGATGGCGACTGCTTACCACCCGTGATGAGGAACAGGCTAAAGAATTGGCCGAGTCCCTTGATGCATTAAACCGTGAACGGCAGAAAGTTGAACTCGAGGTCTTTGAGGAAGCACTTAAGATGACGCGCGAACAGGAAGAGGCCATGACGCGGGGATGTGTGGTGGTGGCCAGTTCCAACTGGCATCAGGGGGTGATCGGCATTGTGGCCTCCCGCTTGCAGCGGATCTGGAACCGTCCCACGGTGGTGGTTAGCCTGGATGAAAACGGAAACGGAAAGGGGAGCGGCCGCAGTATTAAGGGCTGTTCCCTGATGGATGCGTTGCGGGATTGCCAAGGTTTGTTGCGGGGCTTTGGCGGGCATGCCATGGCCGCCGGAATCGAAATCGATGCAGATCGGATCGGGGAATTTCGAACCGCCATGAATGACTGGTTCCTGAAGCATGCCGAGGGGGAGCTGGTGGAAGAATCTCTCGATGTGGAAATGGAACTACCGGGTCGGCTTCTGAATCTGAAGTTGGCTCAGGAAATCGGAAGGATGGAGCCGTTCGGTCAGATGAATCCCTCTCCATTATTTGCAGTTCGGGGAGTCAAAGTGACGGGCCGACCGCGCTTTTTTGGCAAGAATCATGTTCGTTTCCGCGGTCATTCCGAAGGAGCGGCATTTGATGCGGTGGCTTTTGGATTATGTGAGGGGGAGATGCCTGCACGTGAGTTGGATCTGGCCGGACACTGGGAAATGGATGATTTTACCGGGGCTCCCTGTTTTCGGGTGGTGGATTGGAGGTTCTAATGGCGGTAGCTGCGGTTTGGGAACGCTTGGGCTACCGCACTGAACGTGAGTTGCTGGGGCATTTTCCACGACGTTATGAGGATCGCACCCAATGGGTGGATCCTTTTTTATGCCCCGACGGCCAAGCGGTGGTGGTGAAAGGGGAGATCCTCAAATCCAAGTCAGCACGATGGAAGGGTGGACGCGCTGTTTTTGAGGTTGGCTTGCAGCCCGATGGGCATCTGCAAGAGATCTCACTGGTTTGGTTCAACATGCCCTATCTTAAGAATGTGCTTAAAGAGGGGCTGCAGTTGGTGGTTTACGGGAAGATCGCCGATCAGAAAAAGGGGCGCAGGATGATCCATCCTGAATACGAGGTTATCCAAACCGGTGAAGAACCGAACATCCACCTCAACGGTATCACTCCCATTTATCCGCTGGTATCCGGGGTGCATCAAAGGCAGGTGCGTTCGGCCCTTTACCATCTGTTGAGAGATCCTTCGCTATCGGTGCCTGAGTTTTATGAAGTCCCTGAAGGATTTCCAGATCGACTAGAAGCACTGCGTTGTTTGCATTTTCCGGATCATTTAGGGCAGGAAGAACGGGGTAGACGTAGGTTGGCGCATGACGAATTGGTGGTCATGCAGACGGTGATGGCTGTCAGGCGACAAGGAATGAACCGCCATAACGTGACCCGTGAAGGTGTGGTCAGAGCGTTGGAGGATGATTTTATTAAGGGCCTCAGTTATTCACCCACCTCAGCTCAGAAGCGAGTTTTCGCGGAAGTGGATGCGGATTTGCATCGGCCGTATCCGATGCACCGGCTTATTCAAGGGGATGTGGGTTCAGGGAAAACGCTGGTGGCCGCTTACGCGTTGATGAGGAGCCTCGAGCGCGGTCGAAATGGGGCGGTGCTGGCCCCTACCGAGACCTTGGCACTTCAACATGCTAAGCATTTTGGCACCTTGTTGGGTTCTTTGGATGTGGAGGTGGTGCTATGGACCAGAAATTTCAGGCCCGATGGTGCGGACAGCTCGTTTTTTGGCCGCAGTCGACCGAGGGTGTATGTGGGCACTCACGCGCTGATTCAAGAGGAGGTGCGGCTGGAAAATCTGGGACTGGTGGTGATCGATGAACAACACAAGTTCGGGGTTTCGCAGCGCGAGGCTTTGATGGCCAAGGGGAACCATCCAGACGTGATGGTCATGACGGCTACCCCCATACCCCGCACGCTTTGTCTGACGTTTTATGGTGACTTGGATGTTTCGGTGATTGATGAAATGCCCCCGGGCCGCCGACCGGTAAAAACCGTGGTAAGGAAAACAGAAGAATTGCACCGGGTATGGGAATTTGTGAAACGCGAGGCGAATGCAGGGCGGCAGGCGTATGTAGTCTATCCTCTTCTTGAGGAATCCGAAAAGCTCGATGTGAAGTCGGTGAAGGAAGCCTTTAGGGATTTGGAGCAGGTATTCGGATCGGGTCAAGTGGTGATGCTGCACGGCAAGGTGGAGGCAGAAGAAAAACAGCGGCGGATGGAGGCTTTCCGTCAGGGTACCTACTCGGTGATGGTGGCCACGTCGGTGATTGAAGTGGGGGTGGATAATCCTCAGGCCACCATGATGGTGATCGGTAATGCGGAGCGTTTCGGTCTGGCTCAGTTGCATCAATTGCGAGGTCGTGTCGGGCGTGGTGCCCACCAATCTTATTGTGTACTGGTAGGAGAACCGACCAACGAGGAGGCATGGGAGCGGCTCAAGATCATGGAATCCACCCAAGATGGGTTTAAGATTGCAGAAGAGGATTTGCGGCTGCGCGGGCCGGGAGATTTATTGGGTAAGGATCAGAGCGGATACGCCATGAAGCTGATTCGTTGGGGGCGGGATTTGGATTTGATCGAAGGCTGCCGCCGTTTGGTGGACTCCATACTAGATCAAGACCCTGAATTGAAGCATCATCCGGGGCTCAAAGCCCGAATCCGCCCCTTTTTAGAAGGGACTTCCTCCAGATTAGCTGGATGACAGGTAATGTTATATGTTGCACAATTCTGGAAATTCTCTAGCTCGAATGCTTTACTAAATCTACAATCAGATCAGAAAAGAAGAATACAGCAATATGAGTGATATCTCTAAATACAGGAACATTGGCATTTTCGCCCATGTGGACGCCGGGAAAACGACCACCACCGAACGGATTTTGAAATTGACCGGTAAAATTCACAAACTGGGCGAAGTGCACGATGGTGCCGCCACCACTGACTTCATGGAGCAAGAGCAGGAACGTGGGATCACCATCCAATCGGCGGCGACTTCTTGTTTTTGGAAAGGGCACCGTTTCAATATCATCGATACCCCCGGTCACGTGGATTTCACGATTGAAGTCTATCGTTCCCTGAAAGTTCTGGACGGAGGTATTGGCGTTTTCTGCGGTTCTGGCGGGGTTGAACCTCAATCAGAAACCAACTGGCGCTACGCTAACGATTCCAAAGTGGCACGGGTCATTTACGTCAACAAGCTCGACCGCGTGGGTGCTGATTTTTATAAGGTGGTGGACCAGGTTCGTCGCATTCTGGCCGCCAAAGCATTGGTCATGGTGTTGCCGATAGGAACCGAAGGCGAGTTCAAAGGGGTAGTCGATTTGTTGACCCGTAAGTCCTATATATGGGACGAATCGGGTGATCCTGAAAAATTCACGGTGGGTGAGGTTCCTGCAGACATGAAGGACAAAGTGGAGGAATTCCGCAACCTGCTGATTGAGACGGCGGTGGAGCAGGATGATGCGGTGATGGAAAAGTATTTGGAGGGCGTTGAGCCGGACATCGAAACCATCAAGGCTTGTGTGCGTAAAGGCACTATCAAACTGGATTTTTTCCCCACCTTCTGCGGCTCCTCTTTCAAAAACAAAGGGGTTCAAAATGTTCTCGACGCTGTGGTGGATTATCTTCCTGCGCCGATGGAGGTTAATCCTCAGCCCGAAGTGGATTTGGAAGGAAATGAAACCGGTGAGTTTGCCTTGGTGGATCCTAGCAAACCATTGCGGGCTTTGGCCTTCAAGATCATGGATGATAAATTTGGAGCGTTGACCTTCACCCGAATTTATTCCGGTCGTTTGAAAAAAGGTGACACCGTTCTGAATACCGCCACTGGAAAAACCGAGCGTATCGGGCGTCTGGTGGAAATGCATGCCAACGAACGTATTGAAATCGATTCTGCTCAGGCGGGTGACATTGTGGCGTTGGTGGGTTTGAAGACCATTCAGACTGGCCACACGCTCTGCGATCCCAAAAATCCTGCTACGTTGGAGCCGATGGTGTTCCCTGAGCCGGTGATCTCCATGGCGGTATCGGCGGTTGACAAGGCCAATTCCGAACGACTAGGCGAAGCACTGGGTAAAATGATTCAGGAAGATCCTTCATTTCGGGTTGAAACTGACCAAGACAGCGGGGAAACCATTCTGATGGGGATGGGGGAACTTCACTTGGATATCAAAGTGGATATTCTCAAACGCACCCACAAAGTTGAGGTTCAAGTCGGCAAACCCCAAGTCGCCTATCGTGAAACAATCACTCAGCGGATCGAGGACGGTTACACACACAAAAAGCAGTCCGGTGGATCAGGTCAGTTTGCTAAAATCGACTACATCATCGAACCGGGTGAAAAAGGCACAGGCTACGTGTTTGAGTCGAAAGTCACTGGAGGTAACGTTCCCCGTGAGTTTTGGCCCGCTGTAGATAAAGGCTTCAAAAATAGTGTGGATAAAGGTGTTTTGGCCGGATATCCGGTGGTGGATGTCAAGTTCACGTTGACGGATGGAGGCTTCCATGCGGTGGATTCCTCGGCTATCGCCTTCGAAATCGCCGCCCGCTCGGCCTATCGTCAGACCATGCCCAAGGCTGGCCCGCAGATTCTGGAGCCGATTATGAAAGTCGATGTCTATTGCCCTGAGGACAACTTGGGGGATGTTATCGGAGACTTAAACCGGCGCCGCGGAATGATTCTTTCCCAAGAACCCACCCCCACAGGTGTGCGTGTTAAGGCCCAAGCACCTCTCAGTGACATGTTCGGATACATTGGTGACCTACGATCCTTCACATCCGGACGCGGACAGTTTTCGATGGAATTCGAACATTATGCTCCGTGTCCCCGCAACGTGGCAGAACAGGTTATTGCGGAAGCCAAGGAACGAAACGCCAAGAAATAGCCGATGGGCACCGGAATGTTACCGGGTTACCATGAAGGCCGTATTCAATCACCGGGAGAGCCACCTCCCGGTGACTTGTTATATGAGCGTTTCGGATTATTCTATCACCCGGCTGCCGGGTCAAAACATCTGTATCCAGCGGACTGAGGGTAACGGTTTATGAAACGATCCGCCTACATCTTGGTTTTGTTTGTGGGATTGAATGCGCTGGTTTTCTGGATCACCTCATGGCAAACACCGTCGTCTCCTGGAAAAGGGGTGCCGAAACGCGAGGAATCTACTCCCAGTCTGCTGGTACCAACGGAAGCGGTTAAGCCTTCCCGATCCATTCTTGCGGGAAGGATGCCTGTATACTTGGAACAGCTTTCCGAGGACAGGCAGCAATCGGTTTCACAAGTGCTTCCGTCTATCGCTCAGCTGGTGATCAGTTGGCGAAATCCTGATGAGACTTGGAAAGAAAGTCGAGTAACGACTGTATGTATTGATCCAGCCGGATACTACATTGCGCCTTGGGTTGAAGTGAGCAAGGGCGAGGTGTTTCGACTGCGATTGGGCCATCTGCGTGAAGAAGAATGTCATTTGGAAGGTTTTGATCCTGTCAGCGGAATCGCTATGCTGAAAAGTGCGGGACAAGCGGGCACGGCAGTATCATTAGGCAACGGCTTGGCAGGGGCATTCGGAATGCCCTTGATGAGTATCTGGATGGATTCAAATGGAAGGCCCCGGGCAAGCAGTGGTATGCTCGATGGTATTGTCTATCGAAGCGATAGAGCGTTTAAGAATGCAGCTCTGGGTTTTGTTTCGGCAGATTTTCCGGGTGAATCAAATCGTTTAGGAAGCGTGGCTATCAACATGTCAGGACAGGTTGTGGGTATGCGTTTGGCGGAGGATGATCAGCAGCATGGATTGTTGCTGGCTTCGGAGCTTATCGGAATTGTAGCCACCCAGCTGAGAGTTCAAGGCTTTGTCAGCAGGGTAGAGCTTGGTTTTGCCGTCCAAACATGGGCTTCAGAATTGAATCCATGGTGGGATAAAATAGATTTAACCTCCGGACTGGTAGTGAATACGGTTCTTGATCAAGGGGCAGGTCACCGGGGTGGTTTGCGTGAAGGCGATGTGATTGTTGGCCTGGATGGACAAGCCGTTCAGCAGCCGGAATATTTCTATTATCTGGCTGGAGGAAAACCCAGGGATAAGGCACTTGAGCTGGATGTGTTCCGCCAAGGTGAGCGATTGCGGATTGTAGTTGAGCCGGACTGGGTGGGTTCTCCTGATGGCTCCTCCAGATTTGATGATTCACAGGGTGCCAAAGTGGATGAGCCGGGTCATGTTATAGATGGATTTACTTTTTTGGTGGAAGCTACCGAGCCGGGTTCATGGCGTTGGATGGTCAAGAGTATCGATCCGGGAAAGGTGATTTGTCTTCCGCAGCTCCAGCCCGGGGACGAGGTGATACAGATCAACGATCTAGAGTTGGGTTCCCATTCTGCATGGCCAGAGGGTTGGTATCAGTCCAGTCCTTCACAACGAGCCTTGTTTCGAGTCAACCGTCAAGGACAGCTTTTTTGGTCGGCGGCACGTGGACGCGTAAGGTAATGTTAGCGGCACGGAAAAGCGCGGACTTGTTTTTTTAAGCTGGGGATCTATAGGATATTGAGATGCCGGGTTTCCCACACATTGTTGTTGTTGACGATGATGAGGCTATCGTTGACATCCTGAGCTATTCACTACGTAAAAAATTCCCTGATGGTAAAATTACAGGTTTTCATTCCCCAATTGAAGCCTTGCAGTGGTTAAAGGGCGAATCGCCGGATTTAGTGCTGACCGATCTGAATATGCCGCAAGTGGACGGAAGGCAATTAATCGAACATGTTCAGATGAAGCCCAACCGCATCCCGGTATTTGTGATATCAGGAGCGTTTACACTGAGTGAACTCAGGGAAATGGAATCTCAATATAGTCATGTGCGTGTTTTTGCCAAACCCCTACTGACCCGTGAGTTGATTCAAGCTATTGAGGAGGTATTGGGAAATCGTGAAATAAACGAGGGCAGTAAGTTATTGGGTCTGGATCTGTTAAATTTATTACAACTCATCAACTTGCAGCGCAAGACCGCTCGAATTGATATCAGCCATGAATCAGGAAACGGATTTGTGGTGATTCGTGAAGGTGAGTTGATTCGGGCTGAATTTGGCGGGAATTCTGGAGATGCTGCCTTTTTCAAAGTTCTGGCCCTCTCAAATCCAAAGATCAAAATGTTGCCAGAGGTTGGTGTATCGGATAAGCCGGAGCTGAGTGCCTTTTCGATGTTGTTGAAGGAATTCGTCCGTCGGCGCGATGAAAGCCGGTGAAACGTTCCCAAGGGAAGATGCGGAGGTGTGCATCTCCCTCGAAAATCACCCTAAACCCGAAAAGCGCGTTTGGCCGGAGGCTCAATGGCACCATCGTAAAGCGGTATATGATTCCAGAGTGCACCGGGTGTTGGATCCACTGCTTGAACATCGCTTGAGGCGAGAGGCTCATCCGGTTCATGACTTTCTCTTCACTTACTACCGCTTCCGGCCCGCGCAACTGATGACGTGGTCTCCAGGTGTGGGGCAGACCTTGGAGGGTGGCCATGTGCTCGACTTACCCTTTTGGAGTGCCCATCACGACGGAAGCGGCGAGTTGGATTCAACTCGTTTTCCAGAAAAACGACGGGAGAGTTTGAAGTGGGTTTGTCATTTACTTAGTTCGACCGCCCGGCGTGAGCCCGTATTTTCGTGTTATGGTTTGCATGAATGGGCTATGCTTTATCGAGCTCAAAAAGCGCGTCATCAGGTTCCTTTACGGGTGAGTCCCCGAGAGTTGGAAGTGGTCGTGGAAAAGTTGAATGTGCGGTGTACTCACTTTGATGCGTTCCGCTTCTTCACTGCCCCCGCCGTTCCACGGAACCGCCACCGCCTTACCCGAGACAACCGGCTAGAGTTTGAGCAACCGGGATGTGTTCACGCCAACATGGATCTGTACAAATGGGCACATAAATTTTATCCGTGGGTGCAATCGGAAGTAATCCTGGATGCCTTTGAACTGGCACTGGAGGCCCGGCGTCTAGACATGCAAGCTAGTCCTTATGACCTTACTGCATGGGGATTTGTCCCGGTAGCTATAGAAACCCCCCGGGGACGCTTGGAATATGAAGAGCGTCAACGCCATCTAACAGGTCTGGCAGCTCTACTTCGGCAGCGACTGAAGGATGAACTGGAGAGAATAATACAGCTGCTGTATCATGAATGTGGATTTACAAGTTGCCAAGGACATCCGGTTCCGGCTTAATCTTATTTTCTGGGTGCGGTGGCTGAGTGGTCGAAAGCAACGGTTTGCTAAATCGTCGAGCCCCACAAGGGTTCCGAGGGTTCGAATCCCTCCCGCACCGGTTTTTCCACCACGCTGATCGAGATGGATGGTTCGAATCAATCCTCAGCCTTCGGCCAGTTCCCAGAGCGATATTGGGCCACACAGAGAGATGCGTATTCCCCCATTTTTTCGTCCAGTGCTCCGGGTTCGATCTGACAAACTCCCAGAGATCTTGGCAACACTTCAGCTTTAAGAACTTCTCGCATGGAGGGCTCGATCAAGCCACGGCATCTACTGTAGATACCTCCAATCACGATGCGCTCAGGGTTAAACAGGTCGATGAGAATAGCCAGAGCCCGGCCGTAATCCATGCCTACTCTTCGAAACAATGCAGTGGCTATTTTATCACCCTTGCCAGCCGCTATAGCGGCATGCTCAGCGGTAATGTCCTCAATTTTATCATGATTAAAAGGGACATGGCCGTCTTCGGCTGCTGCTTCGGCTTGCGCGAGCTGGGCGATTCCTCCTCCACTACAGAAGCCCTCTACCGAGCCCGATTTCCCGTAGCCCATAGGGCCGTCGGGGGCAAGGCGTATATGACCGATTTCTCCGGCTGCACCGGATGCTCCCTCGTAGAGAGTGCTATTAAGAATCAAGCCCGCACCAAATCCGGTGCCGGCAGTGATAAAAATCATATGGCGGCTACGCTCACCTGCCCCATGCCGCCATTCAGCCAGAGCTCCGGCGTTGGCGTCGTTCATCAGCCAAGCTCTGGCACCCACATTCGATTCGATCTCTTTGATGATTTCAATGCGATCCCAGCCGGGGAGATTGGGGGGTGAGAGAATGAGGCCTTTGTTACGATCCAGCGGATCTCCACACGATATCCCGATCAGAGATTTTTCATTGGCTCCCATTTTTTTGAGTTTTGTAATGATTCGGGGAATGGCTTCAGATGGTACACACGTAGGGAAGCGCTCCGACTCATCGGGTAGTCCGGCTTTGGTGGCCTTCACCACCGTGATTTTGGTGCCTCCGATATCAACGCCAAAATACTTCTGTGTTTGCATCTCTATGAATCATGCGCTTGGGCGTGGAAGTTTCAAGTAACGATCATAAAGTGCTTCGGTATTGCAGCACATACGGTCAATCCCGTGCCTTGTTTCGGCCAGTGCCCGGGCAGCTTGTCCGAGTTTTTCCCTTGCGGATGTGTTTTCGAGAAGTGTGAGTATAGCTTTGGCCGTGGCGTCGGCATCTCCTGTGGGGGCCAAAAGACCGGTTTGCCCGTCGGTGATCACCTCAGGGATGCCGCCAGTGAGACTGCCCACCACAGCTTTTCCGCAAGCCTGGGCCTGTAGCACAATTTGGGGGATCCCTTCGTGGGCCAAAGAGGGTAGTACCAGCACGTCCAAAGCCGCTAGCAGATCCGGCACATCGTCACGGTGTCCAAGCAACTTCACTTTAGCAGAAAGTGAGAGTTCGGTGATCCATTGTTGGATCAGCTCCCGCATCGGGCCCTCTCCCGCGATAAAGAAGGAAACGTCGGAACGCTGATCCAGAATGCTGCGTGCCGCTTCAAGAAATATCCGGTGCCCCTTCCAACTACGCAAAACGGAGATCATTCCAACCAGATGGACGGATTCATCTGTCAGTAGTTCGGATCTTAGTACGGGCGATGTAGCCGGTCGGTAGGTATGGAGATCTATACCGGTGGGAATACACGTGAGACGATTAGGATCCAGCCCCAGTTTTTCAATCAATCCCTGAGAAATTTTCTGACTGGTAGTGGTGACATGATGCGGCAGATGGGCATAAGCCCAACGGCTGACCAAACGGTTGGGGTAATCCACATCGATATGACGTGCACGGATCACAAGGGGAACCCCGGCTAAGCGGGCGGCAATGCCTCCAAGATAGCTGTCCCGGGAACTGTGGGTGTGGACGACGGTGACTCGTTCCTGACGGAAACGTCTGGCTAGAGAAGCGATAGTCAAGGGGTAGCGCAAACGATTGGAACACAATGGAAATACGGTAATACCATGCCGGAGAGCTTCTTCACGGATATGGCTGTTAGTTGGCGTGAACAGCATCACACGGTGACCCCGCTTTCGCATGGCCAGAAGTTCTTGCGTGATCCGGATTTCTTGTCCTCCCCAGCCGAGGGAATTTTCTGTGTGCGCGAGGGTGAGAGTCATGTCGGTTGATTAAGCCATCCTTTAATAAATGCTTATGACAAACTAAAGGATCACGAGTGCATGGTAAATGTGTACTTTACGATTTACCATCCAAGCAGAGGATCCATGATGAAAATTGTGAGGAAAGTTCTTTTATATTTAATTATGGGGCTGGTGGTTGCGCTGTTTTTGGCAGCGGTGGGCGGATGGATTTTCTTAAAGTCAGACCATTTGCGAAAGAAAGTGGAATCCATGGCCGCACGACAGACCGGAACCAAGGTGGAGGTACGCTCCTTGTCGTTAGCTTGGAATGGGTTGGTACTTCAAGGACTCAACATTCCCAATCCTTCTCCCTACACGGATCGATTCCTCTTTGTGGAAGAAGTAGCCTTGGAAGTACCGTGGATCAAGCTGATACGGGGTGATATGGATCTGAAAACCCTGACGGTGCGGGATTCGGTGGTGACGATCCATCAACGGCCCCAAGGCGGTTTTGCACTACCGGTCGCTCCCCGTGAAGCGACTCCCCAACCTACCACGGCAAACTCTGAAACGAAGCACCCACCAGATGCGCGTCTGCAGATGTGGAAACTCAAGAATAGTCATTTTGATATTTTTGATGAATCGGGAGATCAACTGATTCGGGTAGAGGGCGCGGATGCGCAAGGAGACTTGGCACTAATCGAAGGGGTGGCGCGCACACAGGGAACGGTTCGTATCGGGAAAGTGACTGTGATGTCAGATCTGCACTTCGAAAATACTGAGAGCGGTTTTCTTTATGAGGGTAGTCGATTGGATCTAGAGCCTATACGAGCAACCGCCTACGCGGGAACTTTGACTGGAACTTCCTATTTGGATCTTGAAGATGAAAGTGGAATGTTTCGCTTTGATTTAAGCGGAAAAGAAATCGACACCGATCTACTGATGAGATCTTTTGGGAAGCCCGAGCAGTGGATGCAGGGAACGCTGGATTTGAACTTCAAGGCACAAGGCTTGCTGGATCACCCTAAGGATTTGAAAGGAACCGGGGACTTCGTTATCGAGCCCGTCCATATGCCACACTTGAAGATATCAAAAGTTCTGGGTGCCCTGCTCGGCATCAAGCTGCTGGAAGATGGCACTTTCGAAAGTATTCAGGGCAACTTTAGGGTAGATAATCAAAAAGTGACCTTTACACGCTTAGATGTGCAATCCGAGCACCTAGTGGTTTTTTTGAAAGGAACTGTGGGGTTTGACCAACAATTAAATTTATCCGGAGAACTGGTGCTGCAGCCCGGGGTGGCGGCTTCTTTTGAGCAATTATTTGGTCAAACTGCCGATCAGGTTCGACAGGATGAGCGTCGGTTACCCCTGCGGATAACGGGCACTTCCTCTGATCCCAAAGTGTCTCTTGACGGAGTCGGTACCGCTATAGATATAGGGCGGAGTCTTTTAGAACGTTTTCTCAAACCACAAAATCCAGAGGAGGGGTCTGAGCCGGAAGGCGAACTTAAAGAGGCAGATCTGGATGCGTTGATGAAAGGGTTGTTCGGAAAGTAGATAGCGGGGCATGCTGACAGCGCGCCTTCCGATTATCCCCAGATTTGGCGGTCCAGCGATCGGAATTGAACCGCTTCAGCCACATGATCGGCCACGATGTCCTCCATCCCCGCCAGATCGGCAATGGTGCGGGCCACTTTGAGAATACGGTCATAAGCGCGGGCACTCAGGTTTTTATCTTTCATCGCAAAGGCCAGCAGATTTTTTGAATCCTCGTCTAGATGGATAAACTGTCGGATTTCGCGTGTTCCCATCTGGCTGTTGCTAAAAAGTTTTTTACCCTTGAGGCGATGAAGCTGACGCTGGCGAGCGGCGATGACTCTCTCACGAATAACCGAAGAGGCTTCGGATTGTCCCGCCTCCATGAGTGCTTCTGTTTTCAAGGCGGGAACTTCGATGTGCAAATCGATGCGATCCAGCAACGGGCCTGAAATCTTAGCCAGATAACGTTGCGCCTGTGCGGCGGTGACACGGCCGGTCTGAACATCGGCAAATTGACCCGTGGGGGTGGGGTTCATGGCTGCTACCAACATGAACTTGGCAGGGAAGGTGAAGGTTCCGGCAGCGCGGGAGATGGTGACATGACCGTCTTCAAGGGGTTGGCGCAGGACTTCCAAGGCTGAACGCTTGAACTCGGGCAGTTCATCCAGAAAGAGAACCCCATGATGGGCCAGGCTGACCTCGCCGGGTGTGGGTTGGGTCGAGCCTCCTACTAACCCGACATCGGAGATCGTATGGTGTGGACTCCGAAAGGGACGTGAGCGAATCAAACCCTCACCTGCCGAGACCATGCCCACCACACTATGAATACGTGTGGCTTCAAGTGCTTCTTCCAACGTTAGCGGGGGCAAGATCGATGGCAGTCGTTTGGCTAACATGCTTTTACCGGATCCGGGTGGACCGATCATCAGAACATTGTGTGATCCGGCTGCGGCGATTTCCAAAGCGCGTTTGACCGATTCCTGTCCCTTGACCTCCGAGAAGTCCGGTAGATGTGCGGGAACCGTTTCATCCAGATCCTTCCAAGGCAGCGGATCCGCGTGGCGTTGACCGGTAAGTATCTCCGCCACTTGTCTGAGATTGCTGGCCGCATGAACCTCTAAACCCTGAACCACTGAAGCCTCACCTCCATTCTCAGCTGGAACAATCAGATGGGTGAAACCTTTTTCGCGTGCCGCCAAGGCGATTGGAAGCACCCCGTTGACCCGTCGTATGGCACCGGTGAGGGCGAGTTCCCCCACAATCAACACGCGTTCCCAGATGGGGAGGGGAATTTGGCTGGATGCATGAAGCATTCCCAGCGCCATCGGCAAATCGAAAAGCGGCCCTTCTTTTTTGAGATCAGCGGGTGCGAGGTTGACCGTGATGCGTCCAGAGGGAAGCTGGTAGCCGGAATTGCGCAGGGCACTGCGCACCCGCTCATTGGATTCCTTCACTGCGGTATCGGGCAGGCCGACCAGTGCGAAGATTTCTTTGCCAAAGGAAACATCTACCTCCACTTCTACCGGATGGGCATTGACGCCGACCACGGCGGCGGAATAAACACGCGAGAGCATCGCGCCAAATTAGCCTGCTAGCTGGAACTGGCAACCCCACAAAACATTCGGAATACGGAGAAAAAGTGTTCCTCACTTCATGATGAAAAGTGAAGACGGTTGTTCTAGAGCACTCTTTCACGGTGCAGGGTGGGATCGATGACCTGACGGGCGGCGTCTACAACAAATGGCAAGGGAAGGAACTGACGGATACGTTCCAGAAGTTCGGCACTACCGGAAATCAACTCCGGGTGCGAAACATCCAAAAAGGTGAAGTTGGGACGTGACACCGTCGCCTTCAGGGAGCGATTCAACAGATCCTGAAACGAGGATTCCATGGCTTCTTTGGAGAGGGTGGGAGGTGTCTTTCCCAGACGGCTTAACATGGCAAGCTGGGATTGCACCACTTCGGCGACGGGGCGGCGCATCATCAGAACAAAATACTGTTCCCCATCCGGTAAATGCGGCAGCAAAGGAGCCACCACCTTTAATGCCCGACCGCGGGCTTCGGGTAACCATGTGTCGTTTTCTGCCAAGGTGCGCACCCGGTTATCTTCCCAGTAGCCACGCGGGTTGTTGTTATCAGGCTGGCGCAGAGGGTCGTGCACCAGTGGCACTCCACCAGCTTGCAACATTTGCATCATCAATGAGGTGCCGCTGCGGGGCAAGCCGGACACGATCACAATGGGAGCATGATGCGGTGTATGTGCGGGTTTTTTAGAAGTAGTTTCTGCCGGTGTTTTCGGTGGTGGCGACGGTTCTGCGGCAACCTGTTTAGACCGTATTTGACGAACCGTTTGTACCTGAAGTTGGTACTGCGCGGCTCGGGCCGGGTCGGGGATGCTGGATTGGTAGAGTCGGGTCAAAAGCAGATACGGTTTCAACCAACAGGGAGCCTGCCGGGTGGCTACTTCCCACTCCACTGCCGCATCCGCATAGCGTTGCAGTCGCCAGAGGCAAGCACCCACCAGGACGTGTAATGAGGGCTGAAAGTAGATAAAAGAAAGCGACTGAACGGCATCCTCAAGTGCCAGTTCCCAATTTCGTAAACGATAGTTTGCCTGTGCTCGCAATGCTAATATGCGAACGTCTGTTGGATCGCGATCCAGTGCCCGAGCACACCAGAAAATGCTCTGTGACCAATCGCCTAAGTTATGGTAAGCCCGTGCCAGCAGAGTGGTGTAAGCGGGATGAGTTCCGGCATGAGAATGGAGTTGTTGCAGGGCTTCTCTTGCTTTGGAATAATCACCTTCAGCGATCCATTGGTTGATGCGCAACCAGAGCAGGGTGCCGGAAATACCCCGTGAAAGTTCGACCCGTTTACGTCGATCAAAACGCTTTTTTTCTGCTTGGGGACTGCGGTCGTTTGGATCATCGGGCGTGACAGTTTCTTCCTCCGCCTGCAGCTCGTTACGAGCTTTTTCTTGGTAAAGTTTGGAGCGTTGTTCCAGAAGATCGATGATGCGGGCGCGCGGTTCGAGATCTTTGGTTCTGAGTTTTAAGTCTGCCAGCAGGATGCCGAAGCGGTGCTCGTGGGGAAACTCTTCCCAAATAGGCTCCATGAGCGATGCGGCTTCGGCAGCCCGACCGGTTTCTCCAAGGCTGCGGGCGAGGTTATAAGCTTGTTCAGCGCGACAGGTTCGAACGTTGTGATGAGGGTCGTCATCCGGCGGGGCAATATAGCCGAGATCCACCAGCTGGTTCATCAAATGTGAATCCAACTCTTCCTCAATGAAAGGGCTCTCCGGCGGCAGACGGGCATCTTCTCCGTCTATTTTCTCCCAAGAGTCGATGTAGGAGAGGCCATTCGGATCCGTAAAGATCGAACGCTGCGGACCTGCGGTCATGTCCAGACCGTAGGGCACTTCACAGAGTGCCAGTAGAGTAGGGCAGATGTGCAGTAGCGAAGTTCCATAAACGGGTTCCCCTTTTTTGATTGCCGGCCCTGTGGCGACAAAGATTCCGAAAGAGCGGTGCTCATAGGCCGGACCGGCGGGCTCCACCGGCAGCACCGGAACCCGGAGATGATCACTATGAAATCCGTGATCGGATACCAGCATTACCGTGGTGTCGGGGCTGATGTGTGCCAGCATCATGCCCAACATGGCGTCGTGATAGCGGTACGCATTGGCGACGATCGGGGAGAAAAGACGGAACTTTTTTTCATCCACCCAAGGCATGCGGGGAGGGTGGAAGGACATGAAGCGGTGGCTGAAGTGATCCAGGCTGTCATGATAAACGGCCAGCACATCCCAGTCCTGTTGTTCGAGGATTTCCAGCGCGGCATTATGATTGGTGACGGTTTCGGCGATGATTTTGGCCAGATCGTGCAGCGATTTATCTTTTTCTTGATCGACTTCATCCGCATGGGGACAGAAAAATTTCAGTATGGAGAGGTCGAGTTCCGTGGGGTTTACTCGAAGGGGAGCCAGTCGTTCTCTCCACTCGGGGGGATGGACGGAGTGGTGAGGAGGCATCGCGGAGGGAGCATGGCTGATCTCGCGGAAATGATTGGAGACCATGACTCCGCTGAGGGGTTCGACCGGGTGAGAAGGCCACCATCCGACAACCGAGACATTGAGTCCGTTTTGGTTGAGGATGTTCCAGAATGCTTTGGCGGTTCGGGATTGGTTGGAAACGGGACGAACTGAGCGGCCGTTGCGAGTGGGTTCGGTGAAACCGTGAATACCGTGATCGATAGGATGTTTACCGGTGGCGATGGATGTCCACAACATAGGGCTCAGAGGGGGCTCCATGGTGGCGATGTTGCCATGGCAGCCACGGTCGATGAGGCTTTTGAGATGGGGCATCTCGCCGGCATCCAGCAGAGGCCGGATGACTTTCCAGTCGGCGGCATCCCATCCAATAAATAGAAGTTTTTTCGACACAGCAAAAAACGAACAGAGAAAAATAGAAATAAATGGCTCGGTAGGGCAAAAAAAAGCCCCCGAGGAGGGGGCTTTAGAAAGTAGGTCGGAATTTTAGGCGGTTGTCTCAGCACTCTTGCGGGAGCGCCATGATTTGAGGCCTGTCGCTCCAGCTAAGAGAAGGCCAGCCGCTAAAAGAGCTTTGGACGAAGGCTCTGGTATCGTAATGCTAGCACCCGTGTTCTCGTAGGCATAGTCGTAGACGGTTAGCACTGGTTTTTCGGTTGCACTAATGGAAAGCGTAATGCCAACCCATCCAAATTTTTGGATATTGCTATCTTCCGTATCAGTGAATCTGAATCCCAAATATCTTTTATCTGTGATAGCTGAGTTCGGAAAAAGGTTGTTAGTGGCACTCGAGGCAGTTCCACTCCAAGAGGCAATATTGACGGCACTACCAAAGTTTAGTGCACCTGAAATGGCATCATTTAGATTAAAAAAGATTGGATTGCTGTTAGTGCTAATACGAGCGATTTCAAAACCGTACCCCCCATTTAAAAAAATATTTGCATCATTAGAGGCCGTATTGACATTGATAACAAGGTCATGAATTCCCGGCAGATCGATGCTGAAGGTGGTGAGGAAGCCTTGGCCGATCTGAACATCAGTGATGTCAGTGTAAATGATGGCGGCTTGACCCGATGCCGCAATGCTACCGGTGGCACCCGCAGAAAGGAGGGCAGTAAGTTTTTTATCCACTGACCCGAACCGCAGATTGGTTTTCATTTACGATAAGTAAGCAGTTTTACTGATACATGTCAACCACGTGGTGGGTTACGATGGGGTGACTAGCGCCCCATCGCTTCTGAAGCGATCAGAATTTAGGAAATTAACGCACGGCCACTACTTTGATCAGGGCATGCATACGCTGAGCACGATTTAGAATATTCGTTTCCTCTGAAGTGAGTGTTTCGCCTTGGGCTTGTTTGCCGCGGATGCGGGCCAAATTTTGGTTGAGTCGGGGGATCAGGGTGGCCGCTACAGTAAAGGTGGCGGAGTTAGCACGGATGGTGGCCGCCTCATCGGGTGCGGGCGGAAAGCGCAGAATTTTAGGGGAGCCTCCCTGATCTGAGCTGACGATTCCGACCGATGTGCCGTCAGGTTGCAGCAGTTCCACGGTTCCCTCTTGGATCCACACATCGGTGACGTCGGGCAAAGCCACGGTAACAAAATCAGTTCCTCGTGCAGCGGCGATGCCACGCGGGGTGATCACTTTGTAATCTGTTGGACTATTACTCATGTTGACGTGCGAAAAGACGGCGCCTGATTGTAAGCGAACCTCGATTTGGTCGGTTTGATTTTGAAACTGACGTTGGATGGTGGCAAGCGTTCCAGGAATCAGACAAATGGCGTGGCTTCCTCCAACGTCCAAGCCAACACACCCTTCCGGCCCCACTTGGATGGTCGAGCCGACAGGTATTTCCTGATCGAGAGCAAGAGGGGTGGCGCTGGCGGCTCCCGGAAGTCTGGCTTCTGCGGTGCCGATCAGTGAAGCCACGCGAACGGTATCTTTAGAAGCGGTGAGTGCGATGGGCTCGATCCAATCGACGATTAGTTCGAGATACACATGGGGACGCCCCAGCGCGGCGGCGGCATCGACCAGATAGACCCCGCCGGATTGAAGGTATTGGCCGGGTCGCAACACCACTGGATTGGGTTCCAGCTTGCGCACGTCGCTTTCCAGATAAGCGGTAAATGTCTCCTCACCACGATACACCGCAAGTCCGCCTTCAGCAGCTATCGCGCTCGAGGGCTTCAAGAGCAAAAGAGACGAGAGTGTTAGTAAAATTAAAAAAACGGGAAAAACATTTACTGTCAAAGATTTAAGAATGGAATGGAATCCGCTTCTATTAATGAATGGTAGCCGCAAAAAGTCAACCTAATACGGCTTGGTCAGAACGCCAAAACTTTTTTTAATGGCCTGCCGATTGGGAGGACACAGGATGAGTAATCAGCGATAACCGGGAAGGTATTTAGATTCGGCCCGGAACATCTCCAAGGTCATGGATTTGATTTCAGCGGGCGAACAGACAGCGGCGGTGAGGGGATCCAACATGAGGGAATGAATAGCGGCTTCCTTGCTGCGTTCGATCGCGGCGATAGCACCGAGTTCGAACATGGACATATTGGAAGAGCAGAGTGCCGCCATCTGCGGAGGCAGGGAGCCGTAGCGGGTGGGTTGAATGCCATTGGCATCAACCAGACAGGCGACCTCCACGCAACCGTTGGCGGGCAGATTATCGATCAGCAGGGAGCCACCGCCCTGGGAGTCGTTCATGACATTTCCGTGAATGCGGAAGGGGCTGTTCTTCTGGTGGGCCTCAATAATCCAACTGGCATATTCCCAACTGCGTTCCCAGTCGATGGATTCTTTTCCACGGATCATATCGTGGCGCGACTGGTCAGCGTTTTGCCGCCAGGTGGGCCAGTTATCGGCATAAAAACTGGTGCCCCCGTCATAACCCTCGCGCGAGTAGGTTTCAACAAGATCCGGACGTTTGCGGTAGTAAGGCAGGTATTCTGAAAGATGGCCACTGGATTCGGTAATAAAGGCGCCGAAGTGGACCATCATGTCTTTGCGAACCAGATCGCAGTGCCATTCAGGTGGGGTGACGGAATAGTTTTCCGGGCGTCTTGGATCGGCTTGGCGTCCTTCCCTTGCGGCCCGGGCCAGATCGGCCTTGGCTTTTTTGATGAGCAGCGGGTAAAGATCCTTGCCATGATGCTCAAGTCGGGTGAACCATGCCAAGTGGTTGATTCCAGCACACTCCCAGCGCATTTCTGAATAGGCCACCTCAGCGCGGCGAGCTAGTAAGTGGCTGGTGCCCTGAACCGAGTGGCAAAGGCCGACCACCTGCATGGAGCTTTCCCAGCCGGCGGCCAGACACATCATGTTCATCGGATTAGTGTAGTTGAGCACCAAGGCATCAGGACAAAGTCGCTCGGCATCCGCGAGCACATCCAGAAAAACCGGCACGGTTCGCAGGGCCTTGAAAAGACCGCCCGGTCCGATGGTATCTCCAATGCATTGGTTGATGCCGTAGCGTGCGGGAATATCATTATCATGGCGCACACACTCTACGCCGCTGACCTCGATGCAGTTGACCAGGTAGTCACTGCCTTTCATGACAGACGTGCGCTGAGTGGAGGCGATGACCTTCCAGTTGGTTTTCTTCAAGCGTGCGATGAGCTTGCGAATCAATGCCGTCATCGTTTTAAGTCGCACAGGGTCGATATCCACGAGGGCGATGGTGCCGCCTTGAAGGCCCGGAATTCGAAGCACGTCGTTGACCAAACGTGGGGTGAACATACTGCCAGCACCCAGCATGGTGATTTGAATAGGTCGTTGGATCACACCGGGCAGGATGAACGCCTCCGCTTTCTGAATGTGTTCAGCGTGGCCTTTGGTTCGTTTTTTCGTGTTTTGAGGCATTTTATGAAGCTGCCTTAAAAAGCCGATTTGGAAAGAATTTATGCGTGATTAAATTTAGCAATATGTGATATATTAAAAACATGCTGATTGAAGCCTCGATGGGGAAAATAGCTGAAAAAACAAGTTCGAAGGGATATTACTTTGATAGTTCAGCACGTGGAAAGAAGCCTTATGTGATTGTGCAGTACACGTTGTCGGGTGAGGGGAGATTTGTGTGGAGGGGTGTAGATCAGGCCGTTCCTGCTGGATGGATGTTTATCGCGGTGGTTCCGGAGCACGCGATTTATTATTTTCCCCCCGATGCACACCAAGCTTGGACTTTTTCGTGGTTGAATTTTGAGGGGGAAACAGCGGTGCATTTATGGAAAGGATTCCGTCAGCGTTTTGGATCGTTAGTCGATGTAGGATTGCCTAAAAAACGCATCGACACCTTTCATCGGCTCATCTCACAAGTCAGAACCACTGATTTGAGCCATGAGTTTGATTTTAGTCGCGAAACATATGGGTGGATGATGGAGTTGGCGGAGCATTTGGATGGTGGTGGATCCTATGGAGATGCGGCGGTGCGCCGGGCTGTCTCACGCATCAAGCGCCAACCGGATCGTCCTTTGGGTGTCAAGGAGATGGCGGCGCTTTCCGGGCTGACACGCGAGCATTTTACGCGCATTTTCCGTTCGGAGACGGGGCAAAGTCCTGCCCAGTATCGGCGGGAAACACAAATGAAGAGAGCGGCGGAACTGGTGACTTGCACCCGCTTTCCGATGTCGGAAATAGCCCGACAATGTGGATACCCTGACAGTGCACGCTTTGGGCGCGCCTTTCGAAACAGGTTCGGCTGTTCTCCTCTACGCTTCCGTAAAGAGAGAAAAAAAACTGAATCATGACCAACTTTGCTTGGCAAGTCGGGCGGAATCGGTTTTGTTGGAGTGGATGTTTAAAGAAAAAAGAAATAAATGGGCGTTAGCGGGACTTATACTGGCAGCGGCAGGGGGTGTGTTTTGGGTGACCCACCTCTACCATCCGGGGCCGATGTGGGTAAATGATGATTTTGAAGATGGAGTGGATCCGGTCTGGATGTGGGAGATTGCCCATGAAGGACAGGCTCAGGTCGTCGCAGATCCCACTAATCCAACCAACCAAGTGATTTATTTCAAGATTAAGCGGGATGATCCCAACGTTAAAAAATCCAAGCGGGTGGAGATTAAACTGGGCACCGTCAAAATGGGTAGTTCTTGGCGGTATGCTTTTTCGGCACTTTTGCCAGAGGATTATGCCTTGGATCAATCTTCAGAGAATCTGGCCCAGTGGCATGAAATGCCAGACTTTATTTTGGGAGAGTTCTGGCGTAGCCCGCCGCTCAAAATCATGACTCGTGATGGCCGATGGATATTAAACCGTAAGGTTTCAGATCTTAAGGTGAACCGATTTATTGGCTTGAAATCAAAAGCCATTCATACCGAATTCGACATCGATTTGGGGCCTGCTGAGAACATGAAGTGGGTGCGTTGGGAGTTTCACGTGAAGTGGTCCCATCGCGATGACGGAAGGCTTCTTGTTTTCAGGGACGGCGTGGAGGTTCACAACGTTTCCGGACCCACCACGTATAACGACTGGAAAGGCCCCTATTTTAAAATTGGCATGTACAAGCCGGACTGGACCGTTTACCCCGAACGTTCGGTTCTTGAGATGCGGGATGTCTATTACGACGACATTCTGGCTGAGCCCATTGAAGACATGCCTTAGCAAAACAATCTCTAGGAAGTCGAGAACTCAACGCAGGTTATCGGGCAGGTTGGGTAGTAGTTTTTTGATTTCCTGAACCTGCTCTCGATGGCAGACCAAAACCGCGTCAGGGGTTTCGACCACTACCAAATCGGCAACACCGCACAGAGCAACATGGCGCGATTGTGCGTAAACGATGTTGGACTCTGATGAATGAATAGACACGGAGCCCTTTATGGTGTTTCCCTGCTCGTCGGCAGGAAGAACCCAGGGCAATGCAGTCCATGCGCCTACGTCATTCCAATCAAAGGTAGCCAGCGCGGCCTCAACAAGAGGAGCCTTTTCCATGATGGCGTAATCAACAGAAATCTTAGGCAGCGTGGGAAAGTGTTCCGTTAAGTAAGCGTTGAAATCCCCGCGTGGGAACTCCATGATAAAACGGGAAAGCTTGGGAACAAGGGTCTCCGAACAGGAATGGAAGGTAGACGCCTTCCATATAAACATACCGGCATTCCAAAAGTGGTGTCCACTTTTGAGGTAGGTCTGCGCGGTCTCGGTATCAGGTTTTTCAACGAAACGGGTGACTGGATGAAAGCGGGTGCCATGAGATCCACAGGCAACTTCCCCGCCGAGATCAAGATAGCCATATCCGGTAGAGGGAAAAGTAGGTGGTATGGCTAAGGTGATCAGCGCGTCAGACGATTGGGCGCGGGTTACGCAGTCGGAAATCTGGAGGCGGAACGCTTCGGTATCCCGTATCAACTGGTCGGCGGGCAAAAGAACCACTACCGCATCCGGATGTTCACGATAGGCCAGAGCGCTGGCCAGAGCGGCGGCGGGTGCAGTATCCCGCTTGGCGGGTTCACCGATGATTTGAGCCGGTGGAAAATGAGGGAGCGCCTTACGGGTAGCATCCACCTGGGTTTGGTGAGTCAGAATAGAGAGGTGGTCGGCGGGCACCAAGTCCACTACCCTTTTAACAGTTTCTCCCAACAAGGTTTCGTCCGAGAAGAGCCGGAGCAGTTGTTTCGGGGTCTGGTTCCGGCTCAGTGGCCAGAAGCGCTCACCACTGCCTCCGGCCATGATTACCATGTGGGTATGATCAGCCAGCGTCATGTTGTTAAAGTGCATGGGGCAGCAGCAAAGGGCAACCTAATTGGTAAATGCCATAGTGCGGGCATAATCAAGTTAGTAAAACGCTCATGGGGCGCGATTGACATGAGGCGATATCTTGGGCAAAGATGCTTTCATGACAAAGAATCATCTTTGGGCCGCAGTGCTTTTACTCACTGCGCTATCGGGAGTGACGCATGCCCAACAGCCTGCCGAAACGGATCTGCCACTTATTGAATCGCCGGTTGCGCCAGCTATTGAAACGATGGCCACCACCGAGCCGTCGACTACAGAATCGTCACCCCAGGAGCCTGTTAGTGATTCTTCCGCACTCGAATCCAATACGAACTCTCAAGATAAAGTGGAAGTTTCCTCACCTGAAACCTGGCAACTTTCGGTATCAAACGATGATACGGTTCGGATTGGAAAAATTTACGAATTTCTCAATGATCCGGCAATCACCAAAGTCGGCAAAGATCATTCCCTGAAATATGAATTTAAATATTTCAATCACGGTGCGATCACCAAGGCGCAGTTGCATAATCGTAAAGGCCATTACTACGTGGTGACCTGGAAAAATTTCGGTGCAGCAGCGGATTACCAGCTTAGGTTTGATTACCGCCAGAGTCGCACACGGGAAAAAGTGCACACGCAGATCATTGATTATCCCGGTGCGACCGGTAACTTCAAAGGCACCTTTTCAGTAACCGGGTCGCCCTACTTTGAAAATGGGGCCATCCTTTCATGGCGGATATCTTTGGTTCGCAACGGCGTGATCGTGGCCGAGAAAAAATCGTTTGTCTGGTAAGTTCCGCATCCGCGTTTTGTAGCCATGAGTTCCGGTCTCTTTGAAATCATCCAAATGGGTGGGCCTGTCATGTGGCTCATCTTTGTGGGAAGTGTTTTGGCGGTGGGGGTATTCTTAGAGCGGTTGATCTATTACCACCGTTGTTCGGTTCCTATCGGTCCTTTTTTGAAGGGTATCCGTATGTTACTGAGGCGAGGCGATTATCAGGAGGCACTCGATCAATGTGATGCCGCATATGGTCCGGCCATCAAAGTGGTACAGTCAGCCATTATCAAGCGCGACCTCAGAAAAAACGAACTTCGTGAGGTGATTCAAGAGGTGGCCCAACTTCAAATACCGCGCATGGAAGCGCATCTATCGATATTATCCACGGTGGCGCATGTGATGCCGCTGTTGGGATTGTTTGGAACAGTGACCGGAATGATTGAAGCCTTCATGGAAATGACTCGGGCGTCGGGGGCGACTTCACTGAGTCAATTGGCCGGAGGTATTTGGGAGGCGTTGGTGACGACCGCCGGCGGGCTCGGAGTGGCCATTCCTGCTTATATCGCTCATAACTATCTGCTGGCGAGGGTTAACCGTCTGGTGAGCGATATGGAGCGAGCGGGCATCGAAATTTTACAAATGTTGAAAGATCCGCATTCCTCGGGTGCGGTTCCGACTTTATTGGATGACGATGTGTTACCTCCGGCCTTAGACCAGCGGATCGTCGTTAAACAGCCAGACGCATCGGGGGATGCCTCCGCCTCACCGCAAAACGATCCTGCACGAGAGCCGGAACCCAAACCTTCATCGGTATGAAATTGCGCAGGTCTGTGCAGGCTCTTCAGGGGCCGTTGGACATTACGGCTATGATCGATGTGGTGTTGCTGCTGCTCATCTTTTTTATGCTAAATAGCTCTTTCGTGCTACACCCCGGTGTTGAGATTACCCCGCCACAAGGCATGCATGCCGGGGTGCGCGATGCGCATTACGTGGTTAACATCACGGGGCAGACGCCACCACGGATGTTCTTTAATGATCAAATCGTGACCATGGAGAATCTAAAGATTCAACTCGGGAAACTGGGACGCCGCAGCGAGGAGATGCAAATCATCATACGGGCTGATAAAGAGGTTCAGCATGGCGTGGTGACCGAAATCATGAACGCGGCCATTCAGGCTGGACTCACCGTCATTATCGCCACCCAGGGATCGTGACATGACGGCGTATGAAATAGGAGAACGGATACTGCCGCCTGAAAGACGCTGGCTGGGCTTGATCTTTCTTTTTTCATTGGGACTGCACTCAGTTTTCTTCTTCCTGTTCCAAGTGGAAGTACAGCCGAAACGCGAGCGTTCTACCCGTCCTCCACGGGTGTTTTTATTGACGAATCAAAGCCGCGCCGATGCTATTTTTGAATCCAATCCGATGGTCTGGGTGGATTGGCGTGACCCGATGGCCATAGCCTATCCGGAAGCGGCGATGCCGGAACCGCCACGTCCAAACCGTCCACAGGAAACAGCGCAGAATCAGGCGCTGCCCACGCTTCCGGAGTGGAACCCTCTGCTCAGACCCGGATCCCAGGTCGAGCCCGGTTTGGAAAAAAGAGTCGCAGAAAAAATGAAAACCTCCAAGCGCACATCGATGCCACTACCCTTGGAAGCTCCCCCCAAGTTGAGCGGGACGGTGGTGCAATTTCAGGGCGCCTTGCGTGATCGTGTTTTGGTTAAAAAAGTAGAAATGCCGCGCCCGCCAACGAGTGAGATTCTCAAGCCCAGTGAATACTTTGTTATGGTTGGTCGGGGCGGTCAGATCGCAAGAGTACGCCTGGATCGAACTTCGGGAAACAGTGCGCTTGATATTGAAGGCATGGCTTTGTTGCGGCAATGGCAGTTTGAGGCGCAGTCGAATGCCAAAGAGGATGAATGGAGTCGGGCGGTCATTTACTGGGATTACCGCGGCGAAAGTCCTACCGCAGAGTTTCAATTCTAGCCGGAACGCAAAAGGATATGGAACTTCAGTTCAACGAATTCTTCATCGTGTATGTTTCAGTTTTCCTTGCGGCCATCGTGGGCGCGTGGTTAATTTTAGTTTGGAAAGACCGTGTTTCCCACAGGAAAGAAACAGACTACGTCAGTTGTCCTTTTTGCGGAGCTCAGGTGGTGGTGAATCCATTGCGGGTAAGAATCCGTTGCGGCAGGTGCCATGGGAGATTCAAATTATCCGATGCGCTTTCGGCCTCTGAGTCAAGGGTTCATACCAAGCAAATTTGAGGGATTCAGTATCCGCTGCGCTAAATAGCACGACATCATTTATGGAAAAAGAACGAGACGGAATTTGTATATTGGACTTTGGATCGCAATACACGCAAGTGATTGCGCGGCGTATCCGGGAGACGAAGGTGTACTCGCGCATCGTCCCCTATTCGACGCCGGTAGATGAATTAAGGAAAATGAATCCCAAAGGGATCATTCTCTCGGGAGGCCCGGCCAGTGTGTATGCGGCCAAAGCTCCGAAACCCGATCCGGCCCTATTCGACCTAGGGGTTCCGGTTCTGGGTATCTGCTACGGGATGCAGCTGATGGCACTTCATTTTGGTGGTGAAGTGGCCCGCAGTCAGGAAAGAGAATTTGGGCGAGGCGAGCTGGAAGTGGTGGGAGAAAGCGCATTGTTCCGCGGCTTGCCCCGCACGTTAGAAATTTGGAACAGTCATGGTGATCGCATCACTAAAGTGCCTAAAGGCTTTAAATCGATTGGTCGTACCGCCAATGCGCCTTTTGCCGTGATGCAGAGGGACTCCTTATTTGGCATGCAATTTCACCCCGAAGTGGCGCATACCCCCAAAGGCAAGCGGATGATCGAAAATTTCGTTTTGCGCATCTGCGGTTGCCGCCGCACATGGACCACGGAGTCTTATATTGAGGCCTCGGTGGCGGAAATTCGCGAGCGAGTGGGCAAGGAGCGAGTCATTTTAGGATTGAGTGGGGGAGTGGACTCCAGCGTAGCGGCGGCCTTACTGCATCGGGCTATCGGCAAACAACTGGTGTGTATCTTGGTGGACAATGGATTGATGCGTCACGGGGAAGTGGCCAGCGTAAAGCGGATTTTCGGTGAGGGATTGGGTTTGAAACTTCATGTGGTGGATGCCGGAGAGCGTTTTCTTATGAAGCTTAAGGGCGTTTCGGATCCGGAACGCAAACGCAAGATCATTGGCCAAGAATTTGTGCGGGTTTTTGAAGAGGCTACCAAGTCGGTGGGGCAGGCGGTTTTTTTGGGTCAGGGCACCCTTTACCCGGACATCATTGAGAGTGTTTCCATTGATGGAAACCCGGCCGCATTAATCAAGTCGCATCATAACGTGGGAGGTCTTCCTAAGCGTATGAAGTTCAAACTCGTTGAGCCGCTTAAGGAGCTGTTCAAAGATGAGGTAAGGCAGGTGGGAGAAGTGCTGGGGTTGCCGCATGAGATGGTGTGGCGTCAGCCATTTCCCGGACCGGGACTGGCAGTGCGCTGCTTGGGGCCTGTATCGCCGGATCGGTTAAAAATTTTACGTGAGGCTGACCGTATCGTGGTGGAGGAGATGAAAAAGTCGGGTTATTACCACCGGGTCTGGCAATCCTTTGCGGTTTTACTTCCGGTGCGGAGTGTGGGAGTGATGGGAGATGAGCGGACCTATGATTTCACCATCGCGTTGCGAGTGGTGGAGAGTCAGGATGCCATGACGGCGGACTGGGCCCGTTTGCCGCATGAATTACTGGCCCAGCTATCCAACCGGATCATCAATGAAGTGGACGGCGTGAACCGAGTGGTGCTGGATATTTCATCGAAGCCTCCGGCTACCATCGAATGGGAATAGTCCGTCCCAGTGAGTCCCGGGGTGTTCAGATTAAAAATCTGACTCTGGCTACCCCGTTGATGCTCTCACCCATGTCGGGGTTTACCAACCTACCGTTCCGGGTCGCTATCCGTTCCTTAGGCGGGTTGTCCGTAGCCACCACCGATTTCGTCAATGCGCGTTCACTGATTGAGCTTAATGCCAAAGCGATCCGTATGGTTTCAACCTGTGCGGATGATCGGCCTCTGGGAGTTCAGCTCTTTGGAGGGGATCGGGAAGAGTTGAGCTCGGCGGCACGCTTTCTTGAGGATTTAGGGATTGATTTCATTGATATCAACCTGGGCTGTCCTTCACACAAGGTGACGCGTGGTGGTGCCGGGGCGGCGTTGATGCGGGATGAAGAATTAACCGAAGAGTTACTACAGGCTGTGGTGGCGGCGGTTCATATTCCGGTCACGGTCAAGATGAGATTGGGCTGGGACGAGGACAGTATGAATGCCCACATCATCGCCCCCCGTTTGGAACAAATGGGAGTAGCGGCGGTTGCAGTTCATGGCCGAACCAGAGAGCAGGGCTACACTGGTGAGGTGAATCTGGCTGGCATTCGTGCGGTGGTGGATTCCGTGCGTCAGATTCCCGTTATTGGAAATGGAGATGTGCACACGCATCGTGATGCGCGAACGATGCTGGAGGAAGTCGGCTGCTCGGCGGTGATGGTGGGAAGAGCCGCATTGAGCAATCCCTTTTTTTTCCGCGATACGGCTCGTTATCTGGCCACGGGTCAAGAACCGAAAGAAGTCAATCTTCAGGATCGACTGGCGTTTATGCACTTGCATTTTTGCCTAGCGTTGCGCTTTTGGGGAGAGGAAAAAGCGTGTGTGGTCTTCCGTAAAGTAATTGCGGGCTACAGTGATTTTTTTCCTGAAAAAGAAAGATGGCGGACGGAGTCGCAACACTTGCAGTCAGTAGAAGAGTACCGGTTGCTCATTCAGTCCCGCGTTCCCAGCGGCTTAGCTGAATACGCCTATTTTGAGCGGGCAGAGGAGTTATATTATCACAACGCCTTAAAGGAGATGGATTGACAACCTTCACAGGAATGGAAGTTTAGATTATGATTTCGGGAGATGACTTTACCTATGCACTGGAAAATACACGCGTCGTGCGCCACCCCGAAAAGCGGCTGGAAACGTTTTCCACCTCGGTATTGAACTATTATTTAGTCACTGAAGACATGGATCAAATCAACCTTTCTCGAGTCAGGGAAGGATCGATTCACGCCGAGCGTCCGCGTATTATATCACCCCAGAATTTTTCCAAGCTGCTTTTAGAAGGATTTGGCGGAGAGGCGGAGCGATACGCGGAGGCGCTCAACCAACTCGGGCACCATCTGGCATTTCTCCAGTATGGGTTCAGGGTTAAAAAAAGTGATATCCGCACCTATGAAGTCAATGAGGGTTTGGAAATCGTGACCGGACGTGTGGTGCGGGACGTGGAGGGTAAAAACGACCCTTTAGCGGCAGTTTTGACCGGTGTAGATGATGGTTGGGAAGTGTGTCTTTTAAAATTCATGATGGATATGGCGGTTACCTCTGGTGAAAGAAACCTGAAAGATTTCAGGGATAGGGGACTAATATAAGAAGGGCTTGAGAGGTGAGTTGAAACTAAATACCGCCCATAAGGGTATTTTTGATGGCAGTTTTTATCCGCCTCCCTATTTCTGGCATTGTGAAATTTCTGCCACGTATTGTTGTTCTACTCTTTTTATTGAGTTTTGCTGATGGGCTGACCGCTCAAACAGTCTTGGAAAACCGTTTGGCGGTGTTTCGCAAGCCGGGAACTGATCCTGTGGTCACACGCTCTGCTGTATTGGAAATTCGAGATCTGGTAGTGGTGAGTATTGATCCGTCTGGCAAGCGCAGTGCTTGGCAACGTGATTTTTTTCTGGGCTCTGCCCCTTTTGTGCCAGAGGGAGCACTCACACTTGTGGAGAAGGATATCGAAAAAGCATTGGGTGAGTTTTCTGCATTGTATGCCATGGATGCCAAATTATTGCCCTTATTGGCGGAAGAGGAATCTAAGTGGAAGACCAATCTGGAGGAACTCCGCAATTTGGCAGAAAAGGAAACGGAGGCCCAAAAGGCGGAAATGGAAAGCCGGGTTCAGGTATTTATGGCTTTGGAATACGATCCTTCAGTGACTTATGAAGCGGATCATTTGGCCTCGGTTATCAATGAAGGAGAAGCCTTGGCTATACTATCGCCTCAGCGCGCGGGCGAAATTTTACATGCAGTGGAGATTTGGAAAAAGCACGTTGAGCATAAGAAAGAAGGTCGCTCTTTCATTAATGGAGAATGGGTCAGCCCTCAGGAAATCCGCCAACGGTCTGATGCCGCTGAGCTTCAAGCCATGGATCATTTTTCCAATAGCGGAGTGAAGTTGGAGATGAATGCGGTGACGGTTCCGCAGACATCGCTGCTGATTGCTGTGGGTCTTTCTGTCCTGACCCTCATCATCGTTCTCTATATGTTCCTGAATCTGGCATCCTCGGGAGGCGCATTAACTTTTGGCGGGGGCTTAATGTTGCTGGCAGGTGTAGCTATTTTGGGCATCTATGGTTATTATGTTTATGAGTTTTTAAAGGGGCCGGGATCTATTGCCGAGGTCATTTCCATTAAAGAGGAGGCGACCACCTTGGAACATAAGCCGTTGAAACGTATTCTATTTCTAGCCAGTAAACCGGAGGTCTTTCGGGTCAAACAAGAGGATGTCGAGGTAGAGCTAACAGATGATATGATCAACGCTTCGCTACAGTCGTCATTGAAATTTGTCCGAACCGGTTCGTCTGAGCTTTTCGATATGGAGCGCACTGCTTTTGCCTGCCAACTTTACGGAGACCGGGTGGTGCTGATGGAAGAAGTGGTGGTTTTTGGAAAAACGCTATTAATTCGCCACGAACTGATGCACCGCATTACCGAGGACTCCATCGCCTTTAATGACTTTCGAGTCTATCTCAACGGAGCCCGCTTACCCGGGCAGTTAGCGGCACATTTTTGGATGAATCTGAGAAAATCCTTATTGGGACTGCTTAATAGCAGCGGTCTTCCGGAAATTTATCAGCTGGCTGACATTGAAGAAGGCAGTTTGAAACTCCGGCTTAGCAAAAAGCCCGACATAGTGAATAAGGGGAATTTCACGGAGTGAGCATGGATAAATGGTGGATTCATGCGGCAGATGTGGTGCTTTGTACGGTGGTGCTGCGTGTGATAATAGGGTGGTTGTTGGCGTATCCACGTTTGATACGCCTGATTATTAGCTTGGTGTTAACGGTGCTGGTGGTGGTAGCGGTCAACGTGTTGAATCTGCCTTTAGCGGGATTACTGGTTCTGCTCTTGCTGATTCCACTGGTGGTGATTCTTTTTTTATCCTTTTTACCGGAGCTAGGTCGGGTCTACCAGGCGGCCAGCAGGGGGAATTTGTTCCGCCCCAAGATTTTTCAGAGTCAGGAAATTCTACCGGAACTCGCGCAATCACTCTATCAGTTCATGCAACGTAAGGTGGGGTGTCTGATCGTTTTCCCAGGATCACAAGATGACGATGGACTATTGAGTGGCGGTGAGGAGGTGGATGCGAAGTTTAACCGCTCTCTCTTGATTTCGCTCTTCGACCCTCATTGCCCTCGTCACGACGGTGCGGTCGTAATCAGGAACAACCGTATTGTCCGCATTGGAGCGGTTTTGCCGCTGGCCTCAGCGGAAGGCAAAGAGTCTCATTTGGGAACACGGCATCTAGCTGCCATGGGGTTAAGTGAGCGTTCAGACAGCCATATCTTTGTTGTTTCAGAAGAACGTGGCACGCTGTCACACGTTCATGACGGGGCACTTCGAGTGATCAAAGCCCGGACGGTGGAAGAGTTAACCGCCGAATTGGCCGCATTGATGGGTGGCATTGGCGAGGGTGATGAGGAGCAAAAAAGAAGAGCTCTTCCATTTGCGCTTTGGGGAATGGCCCTTTTACTTGCCGTATTAGGATCTTGGCAGGTTGAGTTAATCAAAGATAATTTCCGTAAGCAATATACGGAGACAGTCTATTTCCAGTCGGTCAATGCGCCCATTCAATACACGTTGGATCCGGAGAGGCAGTTTGTATCGAACTGGGAGGCAACCTCCGCACAAGTGATGTTACAGGTTCCGGAGGCCAGCCTTGCGGAGCGGAAGCCGCTGAGTATCGTGGTGGACTTGCGAAACGAGCCCTTTGGGAAGTCCGATTTGGCACTGCAATCCACCATGGTCAACGGGTTACCCTCCGATGCGCGCGTTCAGGGTTTTATGCCTGAGCGGATTCAATTTCAGTTAAATGAGGTTCAGTTCTTAGACGTTGCACTGAAAATACCTGCATTGGAGCAGCTCCCCGATCATTTAGTGGTGGAATCGAAGTTGCTTACTGTGGCGTCCATGCGTTTCAAAATTCGTGAGGCCAACTGGAAGCCGGGGCGCGCGATTGATACGATGCCAGTCAATTTATCTTTTATTAAAGCAGCGGGAGAATATCAGGTTCCAGTTCAGTTAGTCCTGACGCCAACGGTAGAAAAATTGGATGCTACCGCTCCAATGCTGAACCTCTCGGTGCGGGAGAAGAAAAAATGACAGCCTGATGGAAGCACGTAGTCGAGTAGCGATTAATTGTTGAGCTGTATTTCGTGAGACAACACAGCACAAAGATATAGAGCAGCCGTTTCAGCGCGAAGTACGTTCGAGCCCAGAGTTACCGGCACGAAACCTGCAGAAAGAAAAACGCCTAATTCCACGGGAGAAAAGTCCCCTTCGGGTCCCACTGCTGCCGTTACGGAAGGCGTTTTTGCGGACTTGAATGAAGTGAGGAGTGTGCTTCTCAGCGAGCGTGCTCCAGGTTGTAGCGATGCCAATACATGCAGATGATCTTGAGGAATCGACTGCACCGCAGAATTTACCGTGATAAGTGGATTCAAAACAGGGAGGTGGTTGCGCCCGCATTGTTTGCAGGCCGCAATGATTTCTTGCTTCCATTTCTCGACTTTAGAATGATCTTCCTCATCTGCGCGGACGATGGAACGTTCTGAAAGTAACGGAGTGATGCTGGTGACTCCAAGTTCAGTAGCTTTTTCCAATACCAGCGACCAAGATTTAGCTTTGGTGATCGCTGCCCATAAGTGGATGGAGTAGTCGGGCGGTGGGCTTTGGTGCGATGAAACAATTGAAAAAAGAGTTTCGTATTTAGAGATTCGGCTGACCTCTGCCGTAGCTTCTCTGCCCACCCCGTCAAAAAGGGAGATCAGATCACCCTGTCGGATCCTGAGAACATGTTGGGCGTGATGGTTTTCGGAATCAACCAATCTTCCCGCATCCAAATCAGGACAATAAAAACGGTGCATGCGTGCGGGGCTTAGGAGAAAAAGCTTTTGGCTTTTTCGAAGAAGGACTGGCTTTCCGGATTGGTGTCCTCATCGCAAACTTGGGCGAATTCTTGAAGTTTGTTTTTTTGTTCAGCAGTCAATTTTTTAGGTACTTCGACATAGATGCGGGCATTCAAATCTCCCGGGGTCCCTCCGCGTAGATCAGGAACACCTTTGCCGCGAAGCCGGAAGATTTTACCACTGGGAGTTCCAGGCGGGATTTTGACCGAAGCTTTTCCTTCGAGCGTGGGAACAATAATTTCACCCCCCAGAGCGGCTTTGACGAAGCTAATAGGAACTTCGCAATAAAGATCCTGATCGTGTCGCTCAAAAAGAGCATGGCTCTTGATGTGAATGACAATGTAGAGATCCCCCGAAGCGGATCCACGGACGCCCGCTTCACCTTGGCCGGGGGATCGCAAGCGTGATCCGGTATCGACCCCGGCTGGTATTTTTATTTTTATTTTGGACGTTTTTTCCACACGGCCCGCGCCGTTGCAGACTTGGCATGGGCGTTCAATGACTTGGCCGGATCCATGACAGGTCGGGCAGGTCTGGGTCATGGAGAAGAAGCCGCGCGAGACGGAGACTTGTCCTCGGCCGCCGCAGGTGGTGCACGTAACGACCTTGGATCCTTTGGCTGCACCGGATCCTTCGCAGCTGTCACACTTTTCGGGCTTGCGGATAGAAATTTCTTTTTCGGTGCCTAGAACGGCTTCTTCCAAACTAATCTCGAGGTCGTAACGCAGATCGGCGCCACGTCCGCCTGCGGCGCGGCCGCCGCTCTGAAAGGCATCGCTAAAAATATCGCCGAAAACGGATCCGCCTCCACCGCCACCCGCCCCGAAGACCTCGCGGAAGATGTCAAAAGGATCATGGAATCCTCCTCCTGCTCCAGCGGCGGAAGAGAAGCCACCTTGTTCAAAAGCGCCATGACCATAACGGTCGTAGGCGGCCCGTTTATCGGCATCGCTCAGGACTTCATAAGCTTCACCGAGTTCCTTGAATTTGTTTTCAGCGTCTTTATCGCCCGGATTTTTGTCCGGGTGGTATTTGACAGCCATTTTGCGGTAGGCTTTTTTGATTTCCTCCTCACTGGCGGACTTGGTCACGCCGAGAATTTCGTAGTAATCGCGTTTACTGGCCATGGCGTGAACTTCAATTAGAATGGGCGACGACCACTGAAGCGGGCCGGATCAGGCGGTCGCCGAGTTTATAACCCTTGCGAATTTGCTCCACCACCGTTCCATCGGGATGCTCGGTGGTTTCTTTTCTAGAAACCGCTTCATGCAGATTGGGATCAAATGCTGCACCACGGGCGTCAATGGTTTGGATGCCTTGATCTTCGAGAAATTTTTGCAACTGGGTTTTGACCATTTGCATGCCTAGGAGAATGGATTTGGGATCTGAGGCAGATTCTGCGGCGGAAAGACCCAGCTCGAAATTATCCACCACCGGGAGAAGTTCCTCCAAGAGGCGGGAATTAGCGTAACGCACGGTCTCCTCTTTTTCCCGTTCCAAGCGACGGCGAGAGTTTTCCAAATCAGCATGGAGGCGGGTGGCTTTTTCTCTGAGTTGGGTGATTTCCTCTGCGGCTGCGCGCGCGCGTTGCCAGCTTTGGGCATCTACCAGCTCATATTTTGAGGAACCTGGTGGAGTATTGGATGATGAGGTTGAATCGTGTGAATCGTTAGGCATAACGGTCTTAGAGTATGATGGTGGAATAACATAGTGATGAGGATGCGGCTGTCAATCATGTGGCTGTCCTCTTGCGTCGAAATACAAAATGCGGCATTTTAGTACGATGTCGTCAAAGCGTCTCAGCATTTTTCTTGGAATCTCATTGGTTCTGCATTTGATGCTGATACTCCTTTTGGCCAGTGGAATGCTGAGGTGGATCGAGCGTGCGCCTCAACCGGTGCCACCTTCCCAGACCGTACGTTTGACATTGGTGGAGCGTCCACCCGCCACACCGCCGGACGCTATGCCACAACAGAGACCTTTTGTGGAAACGGAAGACTCTTTAAAGATTGAAGAAGCCGATCCTAATGCGGCTTTTCAGGCGGCGGAGAATACAAGGGCACAGTCCAGGCAAGTGATGGACAGCCAAAGTGTCGTACCACATTTAACCGGAGAAAACCGGGATAGTATGATTTTAAGGGACAGTCCCTATTCGCCGCAAGTGGAGGGCCAGGTATCTCCCCGTCCTTCTGAAGACCCAACAGAAAAACAGGAGCCTCAGGAGGAAGCCCGTGAGTCTGAAGCGGCACCTGTTGTGAATCTCCCTCGCGATGGTCAAAGGCCACTGTTATCCAGAGAAGAAGAGGCCGAGCGACGCAAGTTGCTGGAAGAGCAGAAAAAGAAAATGGAAGCACGGGTTGCAAATTCTCCGAGGGCACCGCCTATGGCCTTCTCCGCCGAGCGGCGCCAGACCAGTCTGACGGGTGGAGGCGTGCGTGGTGATACGGATTCTTTTGGCGCGGAGCAAACGGATCTGGGCCGATATAAGCAGAAGCTTTATCGTGCAGTGGGATCCCGATGGTACGCCTACATCGAGCAGTCGAAGGGTTTGGTGGCCTTGGGAAATGTGCGTATTCGGTTCTACGTTCGTTCTGATGGGGTCTTCGAACAATTAAAAGTGATTTCAGGTGACGGTTCTTCCCATTTATATGTGGTTTCGAGGCGCTCGATTATGGAAAATAGCGGTCAATTGGAGCCTTTTTCTGAGCGGATGAAGGAGCAATTAGGTGACGGATACTGGGAAGAGATTTCGTTTACGATTCATTAACGGGGGAGCGGTTGAAGACATGAGTTTTTTCTTTCGCAATTGAGAATTGGAAGCATGATGCGCTGCTATGTTTGAAGGATTGATTGATTTTTTCGTCAGCGGTGGTTTTTTTATGTTACCGCTGGCATTGTGTTCGGTGGTTTCTGTGGCCTTTATTGTGGAACGCGGGATAGCTCTTCGCCGCTCTGAGGTCATTCCTTCGGATTTGTATGGAGCAATGATGCGGATGCGAATGGGTCAGGATACAACTGAGATTCAACAAATGGCCGCTCCCGGCAGCTCGACACTAGCCCGATTGGTGAGGATTTGCCTTGAGCATTTACCCTGGAGTAAAGCGGAAAATGTGGAAGCGGTGCAAACTCAGGCCCGCACAGAAATTTCTAAGCTGGAGCGGGGGTTGGTTGTACTGGAAATCACCACGGGGGTAGCTCCTTTATTGGGTTTGTTAGGCACCGCATCAGGTTTGATCACTGTTTTTGCTAATATCGGAGAGGTAGGGTTGGACAATCAGGGAATGATCATCGCGCGTGGAATCGCTGAGGCGTTGAACACTACGGTGGCCGGATTGGTGATCGCCATACCGTCCCTTATTGCTCACAGCTACTACAGTAAAAAAATTGAAGCCATGGCGGTGGAAATGGAAAGCCTTTGCATGGATTTTCTGACGAAATGTTATTTGAACTCGGGTGAGGCAACCCCTGATTCCTGAGGGGCGAGGCCATGCAGTTTTACAGCCGACCCAAGCGTCCGTTGACCATCAACATCGTGTCGATGATCGACATCCTTTCTATATTGTTGATTTTTTTCATTGTGACGACGACCTTCAAGAAGGCGACCCCGAAAGTTGAGATCAAATTACCCGAGTCGGCCCGAGCCCAAGAAGCGGAGAATCCCAACGAGCCGGTAATGATTTACCTGACCAAAGAACAACAGATCTTCCTAGGTGAACGACCAGTGGTTTTGGATCAGTTGGCCGGGGATTTGAGGGCAGAAGTGGCAAGGCAACCCAACAAGGTATTCGTGCTTGAGGCCGATGAGGGGATTCCTCTGGGATTTTTTGTCAAAGTCATGGATGCGGCTAAGGAAGCTGGACTGGCAGATCTCTCACTCAATACGCGCAAGCCTGAAAAGCCATGATTTTAGAAATAGTGCTCTACGGCCATCCTGTCTTGAGGAAAAAAGGCTTACTGGTAGAAACCATTACCCCCGAACTTTTAAAGCTGGCTGAAGATATGATCGACACCATGCATAACGCGCAGGGAGTGGGTTTGGCCGCTCAGCAGGTGGGGCATGCCTTGCAGTTGGCCGTGGTGGACATCCCGCCCGACACGGAAGCACCCTCGCGGATGTGGATGGGGGGACTTCCAGTGGATTGGCGTGAGTATATGCCGATGGTTTTGATTAACCCTGAGGTGAAAACGATTAAATCGCGCTCGGTAGCCGAGGAGGGGTGTTTGAGCTTTCCCGGCATTACGGCTGAAATCTCCAGATCGAGCCGGATCCATTGCTGCTGCCTTAACGAAGAGGGAAAAAAGGTTGAATTTGAGGCAGATGGCTTGTTAGGGCGCGCGGTTCAGCATGAGTTGGATCACCTGAAGGGGGTGCTGTTCACGGATCATATGCTGGCGGAAGAAAAAAGGGCTTGGCGTGCCGATATTGAAACCATACGCCTGAAGGGACAGGAGCAGGCCCGTGGTATCACCCGATGATGTCATTCAACATCCCGTGAAATGGAATGAAATCAAAGCGGTGCTTTTTGATTTGGATGGCACCCTGCTGAATACTCTGGATGACATTGTGGAGGCGGCTAACCGGGTATTGATCCGCCATGGTTATCCTTCACATGATCATGAACAGTATAAGCGTATGGTCGGGGACGGTCCTGCGGTGTTATTCCAACGCGCCATTAGGACTACCGATGCGAGTGATCCTGTTCTTGCGACGTTGGTCGAAGCGTATCAGAAAGAATGCGCGTTACAGGCGGATCGCCACGCGCGGCTTTTCCCGGGAATGGAAGTGCTATTAAACGGACTCAGTGCACGGCGTTTACGTCTGGCGGTTCTGACCAATAAATTACAGCCTCATGCTGACAACGTGATGGCTCATTTTTTTAACAGGTGGCGCTGGGAATGCGTGTTGGGGAGTGGTGGACATGTGGCACGCAAGCCGGATCCGGAAGGAGCTTTGCGCATTGCGGAACTTTTGTGCATTACCCCTGGCGAGTGTTTATTTTTGGGGGATACCGATGTGGATATGATGACGGCCAAACGTGCCGGGATGCTTCCGGTGGGAGTCTTGTGGGGCTTCCGCTCTGAAGAAGAGCTTCGGCATCACGGTGCGGAGTTGATTCTGGAGCGGCCAGAGGATCTTTTGGAACACTTGCCCGCAGTTCGCTATTGAAGCGCTTGTTATGTCTTGCAGTGTGCTGATATGCGCATCGTTGTAACCGGCCTGATAGGACAATATCCATTTGGTGGTGTGATCTGGGATTACATCCAATATGTCACTGGTTTCCGCAAGCTTGGACATGAGGTGTATTACCTCGAAGATACCGGTGTCTGGCCTTACGACCCGATCAAAGAAACCATTACGGAGGATTGCACGTATCAAGTGGAATCCTTAAGTCGCATCATGAAGGATTTCGGGATGGATCAACGTTGGATTTACCGCAATGCTGCGGACGGAGTCTTTCATGGGGCGGGTGAGGAGGTGGCGAGGGACTTGATGAAGTATGGAGACCTGTTGGTGAATGTTTCCACCGCCAGTTGGTTCGAGGATTATGAGGTGGGAATCGCCCACCAGATGTTCATTGATGGCGATCCACTTTTCACTCAAGTCAGGATGGCGATGGATCCTGAAGGCTCCTACACCAAACGCTTGCGCGCGCATGATAGCCATTTCAGTTTTGGATTGAATTTACATGGAAAGGATTGTCGGGTTCCTGATACGGGTATTCACTGGAAGCCGACACTACAACCGGTGGATTTGGACTTTTGGAGGTATTCAGAAGACCAAGATAACGGGGCGTATACTACTGTGATGAACTGGGTAAGCTACAAGCCGGTAGAGTGGGAGGGGAAAGCTTATGGTCAGAAAGACATAGAGTTTCTCCGTTTTGTCGATCTTCCTCAGCTCAGTGGTAAGCGTTTTTCGGTGGCCATGGGACAGGGAATTGGAAAAAAAAGACCGACCGAGATGTTAATTGAAAAGGGTTGGACTATTTTAGAACCGGATGAGCATCTGGCAGATCATCATGCCTATCACCGCTTCTTGAGCCGGTCACATGCGGAGTGGAGTATAGCCAAACAAGGATATGTGGAGGGTTGGACGGGATGGTTCAGTTGTCGCACCGCTTGCTACCTCGCGGCGGGTCGTCCTGCTTTGGTGCAAGACACTGGGTGGACCGCTCATTTGCCGCATGGTCAGGGACTGCTGTCTTTTATTGATGAGAGCGAATGCAAGGCAGGTTTGAATTCTATCGATGGAGACTATGAAAGGCACCGCCGGGCGGCGCGCTGTTTTGCGGAAGAATATTTGGATTCAGAAAAAGTGTGCCGTAAGCTGCTCGAGAGCGCCTGACCCCCCCCGTTAACCTGCAAGCTATTATAAATTAAATTGAGAAGGTTGGCCTTCTAATGCTGATGGCATCTAGCTTGGAGGCTTTGCAAGATTTTTTTGCTTTGTCAGTTTATCAAACTGAACTAGGCTTAAGATGTGTTAAAATCGTTTGCTTATATTGCCTTCGTGATAATAGGAATGAGTCTGATGCCATGGTTTCCATCGCATGCTCAGATCATTTCCACGTGGACAGGTACCAATGCAAACTGGCAGGCAGGCGCAAATTGGACGGCCGGAGTACCTAATTCATCCCTTGATACCGCCATTTTTGCAGGGGCCAATTAGCCAGTGGTTAACCGTGGCGGCAGTTTGAACAATCTAGGACGGCTGCAGTATGATTCGGGAACCATATCCAGAACGATCACGGGTAACCAAATTTCCCTAGCTGGAGTTGGAGGGCTTGGGGTGATTAACAATGCAGTGAACGCTCAGACCATCAGCGTGGCGATGAATCTTCTGGCTGATCAGGCTTGGCAGTTGAATGCGGGGTTACTGACTCTTGCAGGTCAATTCCAGCTCAATGAATTTGATCTCAACCTTGATGGCCCTGGAAATATGGCATTTACCAACCAACTCAGTGGAAATAATGCGCTGATTCTTCGCAGCGGCACCGGAAATACCACATTCAGTGGGCCCCTGTTTGGAAATGCGGCAACGATTTATCGGCAAACTGGCACCGGTGTTTCCACCTTTACGGGTAGTGCCCTTCAAGCCAGGGGCGAAATCGAAGCAGGGCGGGTCGATCTAAACACCTCCACCTCGCAAGGATTTCTATCTGGTCTTTTTATTGGAGGAGCAGGCAATCCAGCAGAAGTGCGACTGCTCTCATCGGGAAGGATTTTTGAGTTTCAGAAGGTCAATATTTTGGAAGACGGCCTGTTGAATCTGAATGGGTTCAATCAGCGCCTCGAAGGATTGATCATGACCGGTGGATTGGCCCAATCCGGCGGCGGCACACTGACACTGACTAATTCAGGCTCGGGACCGCGGATCACTACAAATGCCTCGGCGGTGACATCCACAATATCTGGAAAGGTGGCACTGGAATCCTATTCGAGCGAATTTAACATAGCTGACGGGGCGGCTGCGACGGATGCGCTGGTCACAGCCAATATCACTGGAAGCAATACCCGTATTCTAAAAACGGGAGATGGCACGTTGAGTGTCACTGGTAACAACACCTTTGGCACCGGTACTACCGGCTCCAATTCCGCGTGGAATATTCAGTCAGGGACTGTGGAGGTGACCTCCGACTCAAACTTGGGTGCTTCGTCCAACAATATCTATCTGGATGGCGGGCGACTGCGGGTGGATGGCACCTTCACCAATACATCGAACAGAATTTTTGAAGTGGCCTTAGGTGGCGGCACCTTAGGGGTGACCAGTGGAAACACCTATACGCTAACCACTACCAATGATCGACTTCGGGGAAGTGGAGCGTTCGTCAAGGACGGTGATGGGATTCTCTTAATGAATCAGAGCCATCCTAATTTTTCAGGAACTGTAACGGTGAATGACGGAACCCTGCGTGTGACCGCGTCGGATCGAAACATTTCTCTGGGAGGATCGACCACGTCGAGGATTCCTGAGGCCTTTATCAAAGCACTTGGCACCACCAACACGATCACCGTTAATAACGGAGGCTTATTAGAGGTTCTTAACACCTCCACGTCGACGCCTTCGCGAATATTTATCGAGAGTGGAGTAACGTTGACCGTCCAAGACGGGGGAACGTTAAATATGGAAACAGCGTTTTCCGATATCGAGCTTTACGGCAACCTTGCATTGATGGGGGCAGGGGCCGTAGCCCAATTGACATCAGAGGATGATATTAAAATCAGAGGCACCACCAGCGTCAACGCTGCCACACTAAATATGACCGCACGGGATGGTATCCAATTGGGAAATGGAAGTGCTGCGGCCAGTTTTGAAATCAGCGGAGGAGGAACGGCTCATATCCTCGTGGGGGGCACCGGTAAATCAGATCTGGATTTCACGATTTCCAACAACTCCACACTCAGCCTCTCTGGATCGGGCAATACCTTGAACATCAATGAAACCGTCACTACGGCAGCCGAACTGGATGTGAGATCCGGAGGAACACTAAGGATCGACGGTGGGAGCATCGTTAATGTTCTGGATAGCATGGATGTTCGATTGAATTCAGGCTCCATTTTTAATGGAGGGACTTCAATCACCAAAGGCACATTGAATGTAAGCGGAGATCTGCTGATTCAGGCCCCTACGATAACCAACACTCCCAATATCCTAATGTCATCGACTGGTGCACAGAACATTCAATCCATTACGGGCACTACGACCCTGACCGGATTGGGAAACGTGATTCAGTCAGGCAGCGGAACCACCACTTTAGACTCAAGCATAAGCAATCTTGATGCGACTCAGATCGACATCCAACATGGAACCTTTCTACTAGGTGCATCCAGTCGGATCGCTGACTCGACTGCTATGACCTTATCGGGGGGAACGTTTGCGACAGGCGGATTTTCTGAAACTCTGGATACGCTCACCTTATCGGCTTCATCGGTGATCAATATGGGCTCGGGTTCATCTGTTTTGCGCTATGCGGTTTCCTCCTCAGAAATATGGAACTCAGGCGCAAGTCTGGTGGTATCCCAATGGTCGGGATCACTCAGCGGGGGTGGAACCGACCAGCTTTATTTCGGTAACAATACTGGTGGAGTCACCGCCGGCCAATTGGCTCAAATTACGTTTCTTAACCCGGAGGGGTTTGATGCCGGCACCTATGGTGCTGTGATTCTATCAAGTGGAGAAGTGGTTCCCATTGTCCCCGAAGTGGAAACCTGGGTGGCCATAGCCGTGCTGATGGCCTGGATAGCATGGCATGCCAAGGCGAATCGACCATTTCTAATGTGGATTACGAGCCGGCGCCGATCGACGACTTGACCGCTTCACACAGTGTGGGAGCGAGATCCTCCAATAGTGAAGCCTCCCTCGCTTCTATCAGAATGCGGACTACATTTTCTGTGCCGGAATAGCGAATGTAGACACGTCCTCGGGTGCCGAGTTTCTGTTCAGCTTCATGGAGTGCCGACACGATTTGGGGAAGCTCCTCAAGTTTTCTCTTTTCCCGCACCGGGATGTTGAAGAGTTTCTGGGGATAACGGTGCAGAAGATTGCGCGCTTGATAAAGCCGCAATCCGGAAGTTTTCAAAGCGAGAAGGACTTGCAGTGCTGTCAACAACCCGTCCCCGGTTGGCATGAGATCAGGAAAGACGACATGGCCAGATTGTTCGCCACCCAATGAGTAGCCTCCTTCAGCCAGTGCTTGCATTACATGTCGATCCCCCACCGGGGTGCGCACCAATCTTCCATGGCGTTGGCTCATCAATTCATCCAGTCCCAGATTACTCATCACGGTAACCACCAGCGTGTTGTGCTTCAGTTTTCCATCGCGCAACATACGGTCTGCAAGTATGGCTAGCATTTCATCGCCATCCAGCGGCACGCCCTTTTCATCGATCAGCAGCAGGCGGTCGGCATCGCCGTCATGGCATAATCCGATCCAGGAGTTACCGGTGATCCCCTGGTTGTTTTTTATTACGACTTGGCAAGCACTTTCAGGATGTTGGCTGCCAGCAAGATGATTGATATTGGTGCCTGTGGGCTGATCATGAAGAGGGATAACCTCGCACCCCAGATTTCGCAAGATCTCAGGAGAACTTTGGTAAGCGGCTCCGTGAGCAACATCGACGATCAGGCGAATTCCCGACAGTTCGACCTCCGCGGGCAGGCACCGTCTCAAGTGTTCGCTATAAATAGATAAAGCCTTCGTAGAGTGGCCCAAAAGAGCGGGATCCTCCAGGTGGGGAAGAGCCAACCTACACTGCTGGTCGATAGATTTTTCAATAGCCCATTCCTCCTCATCGGTCAACTTATGCCCTTTGGAGTTGAAAAATTTGATACCGTTATCGTGATGAGGGTTGTGGGATGCGCTGATCATGGCACCGATAGGGGCCTGAACATGACAGGTCATCAAGGATATCGCAGCGGTGGGCAGAATACCTATCCTCAGGCAGGATCCGCCTCCGTCTAGGACGCCTTGACAGAAAGCGGCTTCTAAAACGGGTCCCGAATCACGGGTGTCACGGCCTACCACAACCGTAGGGGCGGATAGGGAGAGGGAAGGATAAAGTGACGCCACCGCCCGCCCGGCTTGGTATAAAAACTCCGGTGTCATCGGGGTGACCCCATAGGTTTCGCGAATGCCATCGGTGCCGAAATACTTTTTTACTGACATACATGGTTATGGACGTGGCATGGATGAAAAATCAATCTTTGCGATAGGATTTGAGCAAAAAAACTGGGCATGTTGGAGAATCACGTTAAGTTCACAACCAATGCGTTTTGGAATTTTTGGAGACATACACAGCAATCAAGAGGCTCTCGAAGCTGTTCTGGAGGACATGCAGTCCCAGCGTGTCACGCATACGGTCTGCATTGGAGACATCGTTGGATACAATGCCAATCCGGCTGAATGCTTGGAATTAGTCCGTTCTCTTGGATGTCCGGTGGTCAAAGGCAATCACGATGAGGAGGCCTCTGAAGACCGCCCTATTGAGCACTTTAATCCTCTGGCCTATGAGAGCATGAGCTACAGTCGCAGTCAGCTATCTGACGAACAGAAAAAATTTTTACGCAGTCTGTTGATGCAAAAAACCATCCATGATTTTACCGTGGTTCATTCCAGTTTAGATGGGCCAGCGCGCTGGATTTATGTTTTTTCGGTGCCTGAAGCTCAAAACAGCTTTGTTTACCAGCGAACCCAAGTTTGTTTTTATGGGCACACCCATGTTCCAACCGCCTACATTCTGGAAGACGGAGCGGTGCAGGAATGTTTTTATAAGCGACTTGTCATCCAGGATCGTAAACAATATTACGTCAACGTCGGATCTGTAGGGCAACCACGAGATGGTGATTGGCGGGCGGCTTATGTGATTTATGACACGGAAGAGAAGACGGTTGAGATGAGGCGTGTTCCTTATGATATCAATCGCGCACAAGAAAAAATCATTGAAGCCGGCTTGCCAGAGCGTCTGGCCGAGCGCTTGGCCAACGCGGTTTAAGTCGCGCCCTGCATTGTGAAGTTGTTGGTGGTCAAGCCGACTGCTTTGGGTGATGTGGCCCAAGCTCTTCAGGTGGTGCCCTATTTAAGGGCCTCCGGTTGGTGTGAGCGACTAGACTGGGTGGTGGATGAGGATTATGTGCCGTTGGTTCAAAAATGTCCCTGGGTAGATCACATTATAGCGTATCCTAGACGACGTTGGCGCTCCCTGAAATATTGGAGGGAGTGGAAAAGCTGGGGGGATCAACTGTCAGAGCGAGATTACGATGTGGCATTGGATTTGCAGGGTTTGGCGCGCAGTGGATTGATTACCTTAGCCAGTGGAGCTGTAAGAAGGATCGGATTGGCTTCTTCCAGAGAATGTTCCGGATTCTTTTATCATGAAAGGGTTCCAGATCACGCGGAACATGCGGTAGATCGGTATGCGTTAGCGTGTGGATATTTATGTGGGGCCGACCCACTGCCGGGCGTCTATCTACATGATTCAGAAGAACGCACTGAAATGGCGGGCCGTCCGCGACAGGTTGTTTTGTTACACCCGTATTCCCAACGATCCGAAAAATGCTGGCCATGGAGGTTTTGGAATGACCTAGTCGAGTTGTTACCCCATGAAAGCTTTGTCATGGTAGGTAGAGGGCCATGGTTTCCTTGTGAAGCATCCAACGTGATTGATTTAAGGAACAAAACAGATCTGAATGATTTACTGGAATGGATATCAGGTGCTCGCGGCATGATTAGCACGGACTCAGGGCCCTTGCACATGGCGGCGGCCTTAGGTATACCTTGTCTGGGCCTTTATGGGGCCACCCGTCCGGGCCGCACCCGGCCCCGGGGACAAAAATCTGTTTTTTTGAATGCCCAGACATTGCTTCCCAGCGATGGATCCGCTGTGGTGAGTCGAGATCTAGCGATGGGTCGGATGTCATCCATCTTGCCCGTCCATGTAAGCGAAACGTGGCGAAAACTCATCACCTCGGCATCGTGTGAGAGCTAGATCCGGTCAGAAACCGCCATGCCATTTAGGTTACAATTGAGATTATTTCAATGTTAAGAAATGTAATAACAATTATAAATACTACACTTACAATTATTTACATGAATTAATTAATTTTTTTGCTAGAATGGCATTGTAATTGCATTAATAATAATTACTTATATATTCATTCATGTCACAACCAAAGGAATTCAATGATAACCAGATCTCGAAAAAATAAAAAATGGTCGGCCCAACTTGTTCTCGATGAAATACGCTCTTGGGAAACAGAAGGCAAGGCACTTTACTCCCATCATGTCAGACAGGAGTTCCAAGAGCTATTAGCAGCGGGAATCCGCTACTACGGTAGCTGGAAGTCAGCGGTCGAGGCGGCTGGCATCCCCTATCAGGATGTTCGTAAATACCAGAACTGGTCCAAAGATTTAATCGTCCAGAAAATCCAAGAGCTGCGCCAGCAGGGAGTGGATCTCTCATTTCGTTCCATGATGTTGAGCCGGTTCAACTCGATGGTTTATGCGGCCATTCGTCCTAACCATTTTGGTTCATGGAAAGCCGCTCTTTCAGCTGCGGGGTTACCTCCGGATGAAATTTACAGGTATCGTTCATGGGATGAAGACACCATTCTCTCAGAAATCCGCAAACTCAAAGAGCAAGGTGCAGATCTGAGCTCGAAAACCATGGATGAAACGTCCAATCCTCTGATTGCTACCGCCCGGCGACGTTTTGGTAACTGGGGTAATGCGGTCGAAAAAGCGGGCATCGATTATTCGGCTATCCGCCGCCGCCGCCGCTGGACATGTGATGATATTATCGAAGGAATTCTGGAGTTAAGGAGTCAAGGAGTAAAAATGCAAAGTAACGACGTGCGGAAGGCATCGCCTGCGCTTTTTGCAGCAGCCTGCAAACCACGCTTCTTTGGAACATGGTCCAAAGCCCTATCTGCGGCACTGGAGCACGAGAAGGCTTCGGTTACAGAAGTGGCGATGAGTCACTAATCGGTTTTAATCCAATCTCACAAGGCCCGTTCTCAAGAACGGGCCTTGTTTTTTTTAGCGGGGCTGACATGATCCTGAGATGAGGTTTTGTGCCGCGTTGTTTCTCTGTTGGTTTATCGGGTCTGCAACTACTGCACTGGCTAATGTGCGACTGGCACTGGAAAGCGATCGGGACACCTATTTGTTATATGAACCGGTCATTTTTAACCTCAGGATTCAAAATATCGGTTCTGAAACCATGGCCTTGCAGGATCATCCAGTTACCAAACGTCCATGGCTTAGCTTTCTGATTTTCAAGGCGGATGGAAATAAAGTCGGAGCAACCGGATCTTTTTCAGTCCCTCCTCAGGTGTTGAAGCAGGGTGAAAGCTCGGTTATGGAGATCGATATCACACCGCTCTACCAAATCAGAGAAAGCGGGCGTTTTGATGTCCAAGCGGTAGTTAGCATACCTGGAAAATCCACATACCAAACCGGCAGATTGCGCATCTATGTGGGCAGGGGGGAAGAAGTTTGGCGGCGTGAGATCAACCGTAATGGCGTGATTCGAGTCTATTCCTTAATCCGTTTTTTAGAGAAAAAGAATTCTTCGCTTTATGTTCGTGTGGAGGAGCCCTCACAGAATCTCGTCTACACAACACAAAGGTTGGGTTTTATGGCCGGCTACACTTCTCCTACCGTGGAATTCGATGCGGCAGGAAGCATGCATGTCATGCATGAAACGGCGGTGAGAAAATACCGTTACAGTATAATTTCGTTGGATGGACAAATGCTCGATCAGCAAGACCGCATAGCTGAACGTGATGTCCCCCGTCTGGCGCTTTCTCCGGAAGGGAATGTTGTGGTTGCGGGTGGAGTCAACCCATCGGGTAAAGTCAAACGGCGAAATTTATCTGAAGATCAAATGGGATTGTAAGAGCTATTCTTTTCCAGTGAAACGTATTCAGCCCTGCAGCGCGGTGCTGACTGCGTTTTGAATATCTCCGGAGCTGAAGGGTTTGGTAACCACCCGTTCGGCCCCTAGGTCGGAGGCGATGGCCAGCATCTCGGTTCCTTTCAGTCCCATGCCTCCGGCAGACATAGCGATGATCTTTAATTCGGGGTAAAGAGCTTTGGCTTTTTCAATGAATTCAATGCCATCCATTTCTGGCATAAAAATATCGGTCAGGATCAGATCAAAAGGAGTATCCTGTTCAAGATGTCTGATAGCTTCCACCCCGTTTTCTGCTGCCAACACTTGATGGCCTAATTCCTTAAGAATAATTTCTAGTGATGCGCGGGTGCTATCACTGTCATCGATGATCATAATTTTCTTCATAAAAAATAACGAATTTAGCAGCGTTGATCCAATTCGGTGCTGATCATCAGCATCAGTGCAATAGGATCACCCATGATAGACTCGGTGTCTGTCATGGTGCCATATTGAAATTTGAAGGTGCCATCCTTGATGGACATTAACTCCCTCAGAGCATCAATGCCACGTTTTTCACCGGTGCTGACATGATAGAAGCGGCCATTTTTGAAGAAAACCTGACCTTCGGGATGCTCACTTTTTCTAGATTTGGGATTGATAATGAGCACTCCTGATTTTCCGGCCTGGCTCAGCAGCTGAGTGATATCTATCAGGTTGAGTTCGCCCAGATCGCCTTGGATGCCAGCGTTGACCGGACTGCTGTCTTCCAACTTTCTGGAATATTTGACTATGGAATCGAGTTTGAGAATGAGTGATCCGGAATGTGATTCCCGTGCGGCAAGGGTTTGAATCACTTCTTCTGCTAGATGACCTTGGCCTGAAAGCTTGATCTTGACCATTTCCATCAGAGCTTCACGTTCCTCGCGGCGTTTCTGGGTTTGATCAATCGCACCGTTCAGTGAACGGAGAAAAGAGTCGGGCACCAACGGTTTTTCCAGAAAATCATAGATGCCGGCGCGGAGACCCGCTTTGACGAGCTGTTTATCGTCCTTGGCAGTGAGAAGCAGAACTTGTAGCGACTCGTCGCGCTGTTTGATCCATCGCACCAGATCAAGTCCGGTGCCTCCGGGCATATTGTAGTCGGTCACTACGCAGCCGAATGAATCCAGTCCTTCTGATTCCAACAGGCGGGTGGCAGGAACCAGATCGCCTGCTGTTTTGTAGGCTAGGCCGTCATTTTGAAGCGTTAATTTAACGATCTCCAGCATAATAGGATCGTCGTCTACGGCCAAGACGCGCAGGGACTTTTTTTCGGGGGTAGGCTTGGGTACTAAATCACCAATAGGTTTCCAATCCTGCATGCCCGGGGACCAGAACCAAGTTTCCTCAGGGCATCCTTTTTTTTTCCAAAACGATTCGGCGGCCTCGGCCTGAAAGGGGCCAAGTTGTTTGCCTCCTGTATAGAGGAAAACGCGTTCCGGATCGATAGTCATAAAGGGTGGGGTCATGATGGGGTTACGGTGATCTGTGAAAGCAGAGAATCTTTCGTTGCTTTGAAAGCTTCCTTCATTTCAGGGAGCAGCTTCCAAACTTCGTCGATACGCGAATGATGGGCGGCAGATTCGCAGGCCGCAGCCAACGTGGCCAGTTCATGGGCTCTGAAGTTTCCGGCTGTTCCTTTTATGGTGTGAGCATGGCGAAAGGCATCTTCTATTTTGTTTTGTCCCAGAGCTTCTTCGAGCTCTTCGAGCCGTTTTTCGTTTTCACGGATAAAAAGTTCGATGAGATGAGGTGGGAGGTTGAGTGAACCATTTTGTTTGTGCTGTTTGGGAGCCGAAATAGAGGGAGGATGAGCACGCCCCGCTGCCGGCAGAGGACGGGCTGTCGAGTGGGAAGCTGTTTCTGCGGCACAGCGTTCCAGAGCGGCCAACAATTCCTCATCATCAACGGGTTTGCTAACATAATCATTCATTCCGGCTGCAAGACATTTTTCGCGGTCACCCTGAAGCGCATTAGCGGTCATGGCGATGATGTAGATGTGGTGATTGAGAACCGGAGATGCGGGATCTCGAATATACTGAGTGGCTTGGTAGCCGTCCATTTCAGGCATTTGACAGTCCATCAGCACTCCATCGCAGGTATGGTTTGCGAGCCACTCCACAGCCTCTCGTCCGTTTTCAGCGCAATGAAGAGTATGTCCCCAAGCCTGCAATTGGATCATGGCGACTTCCCGGTTGACCTCGCTGTCCTCGACCAAAAGAAGGCTGAGATGGCGCAAGTTGGACGCCGGCATCAGATGGCGCTTATTCTCCTCGGAGGTAATGGCAGAGCTTTCGGTAACTGAAGGAGTGGGCGGAGGTGATGTGAGAGAAGCGTTTTTGGATTTGAGGACACGCGTTATGGATTCTCGAAGGTCACTGGGACGCAGCGGTTTTTGCAGGCACTCGTTGATGTTTAAGGCGCGCATTTTAGGACGGGAAATTTCCTCAGGGTGAGAGGCCATGAGGATGATCTTGGAGGTCTGATTGCCCTGTGACGTAAGATCAAGGCTTTGTTCCATGGCACTGTGCTCGCCTATTTTGGAATCAAGCAGGATGATATCCAGAGGGGTGCCGCGCTCGGCCTGGTTTTGAATGATATCAATGGCCTCCTGATAGGAATTGCTTTGCCGGCTGGAAACGTTCCATGGAGCCAAAAGTTGCTTCACGTAATCACCGTAGGCCGTGCTTTCCGTGACAATCAGAGCTCGAACTCCCCAGAAATCCACATCGTGCGTTTCCTTATCTTCCTGGCCCTCTAGGAGCACTTGCTTTTTGAACGGTATGGTGAGGGAGAAGGTAGAACCTTTGCCCTCGTCGCTTTCGAGATCAATGCTGCCGCCTAGCAGTTCAGTGATGCGTTTGGAAATGGCGAGTCCCAGTCCTGTGCCGCCAAATTTGCGATTGGTAGCGGAGTCTGCTTGTTGGAATGCCTGAAACAGTTTGCGCTGGTTTTCGGGAGAAATACCAATGCCGGTATCAGATACCGATATTCTGAGAGTGGCGGTTTGTTCGTCCTCTGATTCTTGAACTACACGGATCATCACTTCGCCTTGATCGGTGAATTTAATGGCATTCGAGACCAAGTTGAGCAGAACCTGGCGCAGGCGTGTTGGATCGGATATCAACTGCACCTTGGCATCCGCATTGATCCAACTGAATAATTCCAGTCCTTTTTCTTTCGCCCGCTCGGTCATCAACTGAACCGTTTCTTCAACCAAGTCATCCAAATTGAATTCAATCTCTTCCACTTCAAGTTTACCGGCCTCGATTTTAGAGAAATCCAGGATGTCATTGAGAATCGTCAACAGGGCATTGCCGGAATTTTGGACAATTTGGGCATAACGTTTTTGTTCCGGTGTAAGTGACGTCCTGAGTAGAATCTTCACCATGCCTAGAATGCCATTCATAGGAGTGCGAATTTCATGGGACATGTTTGCAAGGAACGCTGACTTCATGTAGGTGGCTTGCATGGCGACGTCGCGAGCTTTGGCCAGTTCCTCGTTGTTGGTATTAAGCTGATCGGAAATGCCTTTGATTTTCTCGTATTGCTGGCGGTTGATTTCGTGCTGGAGGTGAACCAAAGTGGCCACACCGATCAAACCGATAAAGCTTCCATCGGCTTCGATCAGGATTACATCGTTGAAAAAGTCTTCCTTACGCTCCATGATCGCACTGAGCACACGGTGCACAGGCGTGCCTCGAATGATGCGCAAATCGGTTTCCAGGACGTGATTACGCACAGGTTTTCGACCGTAAATGGCATGGCCAAGTCCCCATTGGCTGAGAGTGTTGGTAACCTTCCTCTCGGAACAAAGCCCCACAATGGCTTCGTTTTCATCTAAGACGGTAGCAAATCGAAACTGGGGATTGAGTCGGAAAAATTCCTGAGCTTTTTCCATGGTCGTATGGGCAGGCAGTGTGGTTCGGTGATCGATTAACTCGATCCAATCCGTATCATTACCGCGGTGAAACCGGTCAATAGAGCGGACTTCTACTGAAGTCACAGGATCAAAACTATCTTTTAGAGAATGACTTACCATTGTGGCGGGAGCTGTGGAGTGGGAAGGAGATAAAAGGTGGGTATTCATAGTTAAGAAAAGGAACGAAGTCGTTCAAATAAGCTTTTTTGCTAATCTGTCCCTGATCTGTAACGCTTGCGTGAACGAAGCATGACAATTGGGATACAATATATGATAGAGAGAAAACAACGTGGCACATAATCTTTAACGCAAAATGAGTATCGTTTGGATTATCCATTGCCAAAGAAGTGGTAGTCTATTAGCTTGCACAAGACCATGAATCAACTCGAACAACTGAAACAATACACCACGGTAGTCGCCGATACGGGCGATTTTGAAAGCATCAAGGAATTCGCTCCACAAGATGCCACGACCAATCCTTCCCTCATACTAAAGGCAGTTCAACAAGAAGCTTACCGTCCGATTTTGGATCAAGCCATCCGTGACCACGCCCATAAGGATGTGAGCGAAATCATCGATCAGACATTAATTTTATTTGGTTTAAGAATACTCGACATCATCCCTGGACGGGTCTCCACGGAAACGGATGCCCGACTTTCTTTTGATACGGCCGGCACGCTCGAGAAAGCGCGTTATTTGATCTCGCTTTATGAGAAAGCCGGAGTGGATCGTGGCCGTGTGCTCATTAAGATCGCTTCCACTTGGGAAGGAATCAAAGCGGCCGAAATACTAGAAAAAGAGGGAATCCGGTGTAATTTAACGTTACTTTTCTCCTTTGCCCAAGCCGTAGCGTGTGCCGAAGCCGGTGTGCAGTTGATTTCCCCTTTTGTGGGTCGAATCTATGATTGGTATAAAAAGGAAAACGGACGCGACTACACCGGTGCGGAAGATCCAGGGGTGCTATCGGTTCACCGCATTTTCCACTATTACAAAAAATTTGGTTATAAAACCGAGGTGATGGGCGCGAGTTTCCGCAACAAAGGTGAGATCTTGGAGCTTGCGGGATGTGATTTGCTTACCATCAGCCCTGCATTATTGCAGGAACTAAAAAGTTCTAACGACACCGTGCAGCGTAGATTGGATCCATCCGAATCACTCAAATTGGATTTAGTTAAAATGCACCTAGAACAGAAAGATTTTCTCTACCAACATAATGAAGATCCCATGGCGGTAGAAAAATTGGCACAAGGTATCCGAGGCTTCTCGATGGATGCTAACAAACTGGAAGAGATTGTTCTAACCGCCTCCTCCTTCTAGTCATCACTACCACAGGGCCGATTTCCTAAAATAGAATTGATGGTCTTTTTACCTAAAAATCCATAAAAACATTGAGACATTTATGATTTCTGTGGCATAGTTGGTGCTTGTAAAAGTTATGACCATTAACCCCGAACATTCTGATATTATTACGAAGCGTTCGATACCCGAGCCTGGGCACATTATTGAGATCCTCGACGAGGAATTCAAAGTCACCGCCCTAACCTGGGTAGACGAAAACTTGGGTTACAGCATGAATGGCTGTTTCCGGGTTCGTGATAAAAAAGGTCTAATACGATTAGTTACTAAAAGTAGGCGTATCTATAATACCCTGCGGTGGCGGTCACTTTAAACCCGTAGCAGCGGCTTCAGATTATTCCAAGCTTAGCTTGGGACGAGGTCTTCAAATCCGCTTAGGGTACAAAAAGCTCTGAGTTCTCAGATATGGGGATAATCCCCTGCTGAAAAGAAGCATGTAGCAGTTGCCCATCCCAATACGGGAACCTCCATGCCAAATCCTTGCCTGAAGTGTGAGCCACTATGACACATAACATAACGGCCATCAAACCGATGATCTCAAGACGGGGATGGTCTACGGCTTGAAGCCAGTTGGAATCGGAAGTTTTTAGTCTCATAACTAAAAACATGAATAAAATTTTTTCATGAGTCAAGGTAATTGTTATTAGAATGACTAACCTTTGACATGGAGATTGATTTTCGAAACGGCACGCTTGTCAAACGATCAGAAGCAAGGCAAAAGCAACTATGACTCCATCAGTTGAAAGTTTTGGCCACATGCCAAACGGGGATCCTATTTGGAGGGCCAGCCTGCAAAACAGTCATGGACTTACGTTGCGGGTGATAAGTTTGGGAGGCATCATTACGGAGCTTTGGGTTCCTGATCGCAAGGGATCCTCTGCGGATGTTGTGCTGGGCTTGAAGACTGCGGCTGATTACCTTTCAGGTCACCCTTGGTTTGGTGCGATCACCGGTCGTGTAGCGGGCCGTATTACATCCGGTCGCTTTGAGTTGGATGAGACGCCTTACCAATTGGAAATCAATAACCCCCCGAACCACCTTCATGGAGGCTCCCACGCACTGGATAAAAAAAATTGGGCTATGGAACCGTTCCAAACGAACTGTGGCGAGCCTGCCGTTGCACTGACGTATCACAGTCCGGATGGAGACAGCGGCTATCCAGGCAATCTTGACGTGCGGGTGGTTTACACGTTGACGGATGACAACGCGCTTAAAATTGAATATGAAGCGGTTACGGATCGTGCCACGCCGTTAAGTCTGACCAATCATTCTTATTTTAATTTGGCAGGTGAGGGAAGCGGAAGCATTGGAGGACACCAGATCGAAATCTTTGCTGATTCCTTTGTTCCCACCGATATGGACATGACGCTTACCGATGAAGTGGTGCCCGTAGCGGATAAGGGGAATGATTTGCGCCAAATCCGAACACTGGACGAGGTCATACCAGGGTTATTTAAAGCCCACGGGGACAATTATGTTTTATCCCGCTGCCGACCCGACCAGCCGATTTTAGCGGCAAGGGTGAGTGATCCCCTATGCGGACGTATGATGGAGGTGGAAACAACTGAACAATGCCTTCAATTTTACACTGGTGTTTTATTGCCTGAAGGCAAATGGACGGGCAAATCGGGCAGAATTTATCACTCTCATGACGGATTTTGTTTGGAATGCCATGGATATCCAAATGGAGTTAGGCATCCGGAAATTACCGACATCGTGTTACGTCCCGGTCAGACCTACAAGCAGACTACTCTTTATCGTTTTAAAACCGATCAGGTCGCTTAAAATGTAACGGCTCCGGTCCGGTGTTAATACCAGTTCGCTTTGAGATGACCGCCCGAACCACTCTTACCTGGAGGCCAGACCGCTAAGAGTTCTGTCTTAGGCATGTGGGCGGACTGAGCCTCTTTAATGCGGATCCAGATGCTGTCTTGTGAACTGCCTAAATCGGTCGAATCTGACAGCGCCAGCTCTTGGTTGCGTATATTGTAGCCAATAATAAGCAGAGCGTGTCCCGCCATGTTTCCGCCCGCTAACAAATCAGGGCCATCTGGCAACGCGTCGCGCCTGCTGCGATTGCGCTGCACCCAGGAGGGAAGTTGCACGGCGTTCATGTGCCAGATAAGGGGGAGACCCTGGTCGATGTATTTTTTGACCGCTTGAATTTCGCCGGGCTGAAACCGCAGGTATTCCACCCTGTATTGATGCGGCTTTAACATCCCCGAAACGCGGTTAGTAAATTGGGTGTAGTAGCTGCCTGAAACACTGGTATCGCCCTCATTGGCCAGATCGTAGACGTTAAAAGCCAAGCCGTAATGGCGCAGGACTTTTTCCCACGTGGCCGGAACGCAATAATTCCGACTTCCCTGCGAAATTTTTGGGATTTGGCTTATCAGCACGTCGCCTTGGCTGTTTTGAACCACATACGAATTGAGTTTTTTGGCGGCACGTCGGGGATCTTCAATGATTGACGACCCGGGGGAGGGGTTGGGGCTATACGAACCGGGCTGGATTTCAAGTAGCACAGCTTTCTCCGTATTTTTCAAAGTCAGGGTGTGACCGAGCCAGCTCCAATGAAGAACCTCTTTCTCGCCTGACGGGCGGCCTATCCGTTTAGTAAGAGCGTTTTTAACATTGAGAAAACTTTGTTCCTTGATTTCTGGTAGTTGAATCAGCGCGCCGGGGGAAACACGGGCCAAATCAGCTTCGTTGGCGAAGGCCAAAACGATCCGCCTCACCTTGCCGTCGAGAGGATATAAATCGATGGCAAAAAGATGATCATTCAACACCCGCTCTCCTGCAAAAGACCCGCGAAAGGTTTCATTCCCTTGGCGTGACTGAGTGCCTCGCAGATTCAATCTGCGCGCCGTGATTCCCGCGTCATCGTCCCATAAATTATTGTCCGACCAAATAGGTATACCGAAGGCTTCATTGAGCCCTTGAGCAAAAACATGTTCAGAATCCGAGAATAAGATCAGTAGCAAACACGTCTTTATCCAGTTCAAAACAGAGACTTTCATCGTATTGACTTTGAGTTGGAAAGACACAGGCAAATCCTAGCCCCCATCGCGCTGAGTGTCAGCTTGCTTTTTCGTATTTAATGATGGAACATGCCCGAGCGTAAAATGGTTGCTTGACGAATCGGCTTAATTTTACTAGTAATTGCGTAAATATTAATCCGCTCTATTTGTGAACAAATCCTTTAACTTTCTGGTCTTAGCCGCGCTTGTCTTGGGCGTGGTTTGTGTGGTGCTGATCACCAAGTATGTGGACGCACGAGTTAAACAAGCCAGAGACTCGGCTCCCATACGTGATGTGGTTCCGGTCGATGTGCTGGTGGCGCAAAATGACATCACGATTGGTAGTAAGTTTAACACGTTTAACACTGTTACCCGCACCATTCCGCAGGAATTTCTGCCTGCCTCTGCGGTTAAGTCCCTGGCTGACCTTGAGGGAAAAGTGGCGTTGTTCACCATCCCTAAAGATGACATGATATTAACGAGCAAGGTAGGTGGAGTCTCCGATCTTCCCAAAGCTTCAACCATTATCGAAGAGGGCATGAGGCTGGTGACGATAGGAGTCGATGATCAAACGGCGGCTGGATATACCATTAAAAATGGCGATTCAGTAGATCTGGTAGGCGTCTTCAATATCACTCCGGATATGCTAGAAACAGAGGATCCACCCATCGGTAATTCGCTAAGCGTTACCTTCCTGCAACGAGTAAAAGTTTTTGACATTATTCATGGTGAAGACGTCACCGGGGGCGATGATACTGAAAGGCGGAAGGACGATACGGGAGCGAGGAGGCTAGCTCGTGGAACCACGGTAACCTTTTTGGTTTCCCCCAAAGAGGCGGAGATTATTCTGGCGGCCAATACCTCCGCCAACAATGTGTACATGATTCTGCGTCGTTATGATGATCAGAAACTCAATGACCATCCAAGTCAATTACATGAACGGATTGCCAAAAGATTGACCGGTGATCTGGATCAAAACGTAGTGGTCGCTCCTGTGGTGGTTCCCAAGGAAACCAAACGCAAAACGGTCTTTTAATAGGCATCTCGGATACCTCTATGAAAAACATTACAGTGATCTTACTGGCCATCCTGATGGCTTCAATGCCACCTGCTGGATTGGCACAAATTAATTCAACCCGAGCTGCCCAATCCTCCGTTAGAGAACTGGAGGGCTTTGTGGAAGATAACTTGGTGATTCCTGTGGAAAATTTTGAGAATGCCATCATTCGGATCAGCAACAAACAAGTGGTCATTGATGGATTCTGGGAGTTTAAAGATGAGGCCGGTCAGGTTTTGCAAGTTCCTTTAATCTTGTCACAGCCATCGGATCTTACCGATAAACTCCTGCTTGCCCTGCGTCGTCCCGGTTCAGCCGTGGTATCTGTGACAGAAAATGGAAAAGAGACCCTTTACAACATCAATGTCCAGTCCCGGTTCGAGGAAAACAATATCGAGAAAGAACTCGAGTCGGCCATTAAAAAATTTGTGAACGATCCCGGCCTTATCGTCAAAGTGCTCCCGCCTCAAGCTGCCTTGGTGGGTGCCAACATCAACCGCGCCTTCGGTGAACAAACCGCTTCAGAAATTCTGGCGCCAAGAGGGGAAGCGGCTGGCACGGCCACAGGAGAAATTACCGGAGCCAGTGATTTTCGTCCTACCATTATTTTGGAAGGGGAAGTGAAAAATGACTTGGTGGCGGCTAAAGCCGAGAGCATTGCCCGTGCTTATACCAACAACGTAGTCAACCTGATGAGCATTACCAACCCGATGCAAATACGCATCAACATCAAAGTCATCCAAGCCACTCTGACCAAAAACTCTAACATCGGTGTTCAGCACCGTGGAGCGGCCAACGATGTCGATGGTCGCGCCATCAATGACGGCATCGGCATGATTTTCACCAGCACAGCACCTTTTTTTGAAACCGGCAATGCGAACACGCTGCCTATTTTTGGAGATATGGCTGCCGGTAGTGGTGCTTACCGCACCCAAGTTAACTTGCGTCAGAGTGATGTAGATTTTGAGGTGCTGCAGGAACCTACACTTACTGTATTGAACGGTCAGCCCGCGGAATTTTTGGTTGGCCAGACTCTTTTTGTTCCCACTGGATTTACCATTGAATCGGGCGTTGTCAGGCAAACGTTCTCCGAACGCAATATCGGTGTTTCATTGCGCATCACTCCCATCATAGAAGAAGAGGAAGTTTTCCGGCCGGATGCTGAGACGGGTGGCATACCGGTATCATCTATCAGTGCACAACGTGGAAACCGTGAACGAGGTCAGGAAGGCAACAATATTGATATCCTTAATTCGATTGATGAGAATGGTATTGTGCGCCTTTTTGTTCAGCCCGAAATCAGTTCTTTGCAGGGCTTTGACCCGAACGGCTTCGCGCAAATCAATACCAGCCGCATTGAAACAAGGGTGGCTATCAGACATGGTGATTCGTTGGTAATTGGAGGGCTCTTCAATGACCAAATGCGCAACAACATGGAAAAAACACCCTTTCTGAGTAGTATTCCAATTTTGGGAGAAATTTTCAAGAACCGAAATAAGAGCGGCACTAAAAACGAGCTTATCTTTGTGCTTACGCCTACCGTTCTCGGTATTGATGACGCTAATCAAAAGGGAAATATCAAAGGCCGAATGAAAGAAGTCAATAAACTACTTCTCTCCGAGCAGCTTCAATCCAAACCGACCCGTATCAGTGCCAATGATGTGATGGTAAGGCCCACAACCGATGTGGCCTTTATTTCGACATCTCCTGAGCCGATGATTTTGGATCAGAGCATGATTGAACAGATCCGTGAGCAAACCCAAGCCGAAGGAATGCAAACGGTGGCTCCCGCAGACGCCCAGCCTGAAGCCATGCCGGTTTTTCAGGACAGTGGCATCGAATTGACTCCACGTGCCGTGGAATAGGTGACACTTCCTATGCCCAGTGCACTCATTGTTCACGAGAATCCGTCTGTCGGTCAACAGATTGCATCCGCCCTCCAGGCAGGTGGCTATCAGGTTCTGGCTATTCTCAATAACGGTAAACAAGCTCAGTCCCATCTTGGCAAAATCGAGATTGCCCTGATATCCATCCACGTTCCTGATGTCGATGGGTTCTCACTCATTCACGCCTTTAAGAAAACGGGTGCCACTCTGGTTCCTATTCTTCAGGGGAACGAAGGAGGGGATGTCTGGCAGAAAATTCTTTCTAACGACCTGAGGGATGTTCTGATGAGCAATCAAGTTCAGGATCCCAACGCTGTCCTTGGTGTCCTGCATTCTGCTGAATCCCACACCGCTTCGGCTGGCAACTCTGCCAGCCAGGGCGGATACCTAACCGCTGTTGCTTCAGCTCGTGGCGGAGTAGGAAAAAGCATTTTTGCAGTCAATCTCGCCATCGCCATGGCACAATATGACGCCTCGGTGGTTTTGATTGACTACAGCATGTTCGCGGGTGACTTCTATTCGATGCTGGATCACGTTCCGCGAAACACTGTCATTGACGCCATCGGGCAGGGTGAAATGGATGAAGGCTTTCTTTCCAGTCTTCTCAGTAAGCACCCGATAGGGTTCTCCTACCTGGCCTGCCCCAACGACGAATTTGATTTTTACGGATTTGATTACGACAGTGCTCGAGCCCTGTTGAAAATATGTCGTCGGATGTTCGATTATGTGGTGATCGATACCGGGGTATATGATCTGCCGCCAACAAATGCTGCGGTGGATGAGTCCGACTTGGTTTATTTGATGACCAACCGTGATTTGGCCCGTTTCATGAGCCTCCAACGGTTGATTAAAAACTATCGTCAAAGAGGATTTCCTGACGAGAAAATTAAAGTGATCGTCAACAATGCTGAGGTAGGCACCGAAATCACCGAAAATGAAATCGAAGAGGTTATTGAACATCCCGTAACAGCCTATCTCCCTAGTATTGGAATAGAGTCCACGATGAGTATCAATAGTGGTAAACCACTTATGGTTTCCAAGCAGGATCAGCCCATGGTCAACGTTATTAAGAAGTTGGCAGAATTCACCGTACAGCGGTGGGAAGTCTGAGGAGATATCCGTTGATACGGAGTGAAGCTCCGTGCTAAATTAAAGTTATGAGACCGATTCCTCCAGGTTACGGGCAAGGTTCCGCCAAGCCCATGATGAAACGTCCGGCAGGCTTTGCTCGGCCCCCCATGCCGGCACGTCCTGGTGGATCCGCTGCAGCCCCATCAGTGGCTAAACCGACAGCCGCTTCTGCGCCACCTGCACAGAATTCAGCTAATGATTTTCTACTGCAGTTCAAACGTAGTCTTTTGCCGTATCTGATCCAGCGCATTGACCCCCGCCTGCTAAATCCAGGTCAGGAAGATGCCTTACGCGGTACCATCGAGCAACTCATCGATGAAAAACTTGCGGTGGATAAAATTCCCATCGGTAAACAGCTCAGGGACAAGCTGATCTTCGATGTAGTCAATGAGATGATTGGTTTCGGTCCCTTGGAGGAGCTTCTTAACGAAGTCACTGTAAGTGAAATCATGGTCAACGGTCACCACACGATCTTTGTCGAGCAAAAAGGTCGGATCACATTGTCACCGGTCAAGTTTGTGGATGAATCCAGTTGCCGTAGAGTCATCGATAAAATCCTTTCCCCTCTAGGTCGCCGCGTTGACGAATCCAGCCCTATTTGTGACGCTCGCTTACCAGATGGCTCGCGTGTCAACGTGGTGGTTCCTCCCTGTGCACTCAATGGTCCCACCATTACCATCCGCAAGTTCAGTAAAGACAAGCTGACCATGGAGAAGCTTCAGGATTTCAAGGCACTCAGCAAAGGCATGGCCATCTTTCTCCAAGCCTGCGTTCGTGGAGCATTGAACATCGTGGTTTCGGGCGGAACGGGCTCGGGGAAAACCACCCTCCTCAATGCGCTCTCCAGCTACATTCCGGAAAATGAACGGATCATCACCTTCGAGGATGCTGCTGAATTGTCGCTACAGCAGTCGCACGTGGTGCGCCTGGAATCTAAACCGGCTAACATTGAGGGTAAAGGAGAAGTCAGCATACGTGATTTGGTTCGTAGTTCTCTTCGGATGCGTCCCGACCGGGTGGTAATTGGAGAGTGTCGCGGTGGAGAAGCCTTGGACATGATACAGGCTATGAATACCGGACATGACGGCTCACTGACCACAACGCACGCCAACACGCCCCGTGACGCTCTGGCCCGTATTGCCACCCTCGTCCTGATGGCTGGTGTAGATCTTCCTGAAAAAGCCATCCGTGAACAAATCTCCAGTGCCGTTCATATGTTTGTCCAAACCTCACGTCTTCAGGACGGCTCCCGACGTATCACCCACATCACGGAAGTGCAGGGAATGGAAGGGCAGACAATCACACTACAAGATTTGTTTGTCTTCGAGCAAACGGGACTGACTTCCGAAGGAAAAGTGCAAGGTGTTCTCCGGGGCAACGGTATTATACCCAAATGCCTCGATAAACTCAGAGCCCACGGGGAGAATGTTCCAATAGAAATTTTCCAAACCCGAATGGAAGTCCCCTGATTAAGCTATGGACTTAATGATCCTCTACATTGCGGTGGCCACCATTCTGTTTTTTGTGGTCTGCGCGTCCATCATGGGCTCCTTTTTGGTTAAACCCGAAAAGAAAACGGTCAAAAGCCGAGTTGCGCGCATGCGCGAGATCGAGGAGGAACTTAAGGGCGAGCTTCCCGGTTTGACCGAGGAAAAAAAACCGACTTCACTTCTCAGTAATATCGATCTGCGTCCCACTTTGGGAAAATTCGTTAATGAGAACTACTTTACCGATTTGGAAAAGGATCTCGCCCGAGCTGATATCCCCTTACGAGTCTCCGAGTTTATTATTTTTCGTCTGGCTATCGTTTTTTTTATCATGGCTGCCGCTGTCATTCTCACTCAAAATTTCCTTTTGGGAATCGTCATTGGACTTCCGTTTCTAGTTGTACATATACCGGTTATCAAATTACTCCAGTCGATGCGGGTCAATAAATTCAGTAATCAACTGGCCAATTTCTTAACCCTCATCGTCAATTCACTCCGTGCGGGCCAAACCTTCATGCAGGGTTGCAGCATTGCCGTGAAGGAATCTCCCGACCCCATTGCTGCTGAATTTAAGCAGGTTATCAAAGAGGTGAACTTGGGCATGCCCGAAGCGGAATCCATGGAAAACATGCTGATAAGGGTTCCATCTGAAGATTTAAAAATTGTAGTGAGTGCTTACTTAGTTCAACGCAAGGTGGGGGGCAATCTGGCTGAAATTTTTGATACCACGGCACAAACCATCCGCGAGCGCATTAAAATTCAAGGAAAGATCAGCGCGTTGACGACTCAGGGTAAACTATCGGGGATTCTGGTAGGCGTTCTTCCCTTCCTGCTGGGCTTTGTCCTGACCCTGCTCAATCCTGATTACATGGGACCGCTGATTAGTACGCTGCCCGGATACGTAGTGATCGGATTCGGAATCCTTCTGCAGTTGACCGGTTTTATCGTCATCTGGAAAATTGTGAGCATTGAAATCTGAGTATGATCTACGTCGCTTACCTATGTCTGATTGGTGTGTTCGTTTGTATTGCCTTGGCGGTGAGAGCTCTAGGAACCCAGAAAAAGTCCAGCCTGGCCGATCGTTTAAAGGCGGTCAGCTCTGGACCCGAAGAAGGCTCCGTCGGATTACGCGATCAAGAAGAAATGAAAAAAGGTGTCTTGGAGCGAACCATTTTACCAATGGCTTCCAAATATTCCCGTCACTTTACGGGTATTACTCCTGCGCGAATGGTTTCTTCAGCGGATCAGGCTTTGGGTGAGGCCGGTATGCAGACCAAAATCACCGCCATTCAACTCGTCACCGTGTCATGGTGTTTGATGGTTTTGTTGCCCCTTTTTCTTGGAGTTATGTTTCTACCTCATCTGGCACAGGGAAGCATTGCCTTGTGGATGTATATTGGAATTCTCTTTTTTGCCTGCTTTTTGGGCCTGCGTCTTCCAATTGGAATTGTTGGAGGAAAAGCCAAGAAACGTAAACATGAGATTCAGCTTTCACTTCCTTTTTCATTTGATTTGATCAGTATCGCGGTATCCGCCGGGATGTCATTTGATGGTGCTATGGCCATGGTCTCCGAACGCACTAAAGGCGCGCTTTCGGATGAATTTAGAAGAACCCTGCGTGAAGTGAATCTGGGTATACCCCGCGAAACCGCATTGAACAACTTGGCTGCCCGAACCGGGGTGGATGATCTGCGCACCTTCATCACCGCCATCAATTATATCTCCAAGCTGGGGGGCAATCTAACGGAAGTGATTGCCATCCAAACCGAAGCATTGCGTGTGAAAAGACAGCAAAAAGCCGAAGAAAAAGCCAACCAAGCACCGGTCAAGATCATGATTCCCCTGGTGCTATTTATTCTCCCCTGCGTCTTCATCGTGATTTTGGGCCCGGCAGTGGTAGGATTAATCGTTAATCCTCAGGGTTCATTCTAGCGTATTCTGCGTAAAGAACCGCCAGTTGGGATCTGCGGTTGACGTGCAGTTTACTAAAGATATGCGTCAGGTGGTTCTTAACCGTTTTTTCAGTCAATCCAAGCTGATCGCCAATTTCTTTATTTAACAATCCCTTGCTCACCAGTGAAGAAATTTTTAATTCTTGAGTGGAAAGTCCGGCGATATCCGAAAGGGAATTATTTTTGTTTTTGCCAATCGAGTCCAGCAGGCATTGGGTAATATTTCCGGGCATGGCGGTTTGTCCACTCATCACCTGTCTCACACTGTTAAAAAGCTGCTCGCTTTCAATTTCTTTGAGGAGGTAGCCGGAGGCTCCTGCATTCATCGCCTCCAAGATCATTTCACCCTCCAAATAGGAGGTGAGCATGATGACTCGAGTCGAGTGACACTTCTCTTTAATGCGTCGACAGCAATCTATACCGTTCATGCCAGGAAGCCGGATGTCCAGCAGCACCACATCAGGTGCGGTCTTGTCCAGATTCTCCAGCGCGGCTTCACCGGAATCTTCTGTGCCGCATACCTTAAGATCCGTAGTTTTGGATAAGAGAGTTTTCAGTCCTTCTCGAACCATGCTGTGATCATCTACGATCAATATGCGAACCGTTTCACTTTTCATAATTGATTAATTTCAAAACGATGTGAAAACCTTTTTCTGGTTCGGAGTGGAAAGTGACCTCGGCATTCATATCACGCGCGCGCGAACGTATGTTAGCCAGACCATGGCCCATTGTGATTCGATTCAAATCGCATCCTTTTCCGTCATCATGAATTTCAATACGGATATGTCCATCGGATTGGCAGGATGCATTAATTTCGATCTTACGGGCTTTGCCGTGACGCAGCGAATTACTGAGAGCTTCGGTCATCAAGGCGAGCAACTCCCCGGCTTGATGGCTACTGATCTGTTCCTCGACTTCCTCTGGGATTATAATATCAAAGATACAAGGGTTAGGTTGGCCCAAACGTTCGGTTAAATCATGAATGGCCTGGGCAAACAGGAATGATTTACCGAGAGGGGCCGAAGGGCTTTCGAGGTAGCCTCTGATTTTATGGATAATCCGGTTGAGTTCATTACGACAAGACTCTTTATCCATAGAAGTCGGTAGAGCGGCTTCCATGCGAAGCCCCAGCGCGAACAAGGTTTGAATCACCTCATCATGCAGATCTCTCATCAGATTTTCCTGTTGATCCAACAGGTGGCTGAGCTGGTTCTCACGGGCTCGCAAACACGCTTCCGCTGCGTCCCTACGGCGTATCTCGCGTTCCAATTCATCTTTCTGTTGGAAAAATTGACGGGTCAGTTCCGCCAAGTCAGCCACTTCTCCTGATCGTCCGAGCAAAGGGCTTAAGTGCATCAGTTTACCCGAACGGAAAGCGGTGTTGATCATCAGCAGGGGACGGATGAACCAAAAGTAGATCAACAAAGTGACCAATACCGTGGAAAGGGATAGGATTAATCCGAGCAGTTTGAGATTGGCTAATCCCAGATTGCGACTGGATTCACTTCGTCCGCTGACCCTGACTGATAACGTCTCGCTGGCGGATTCAGATATCGGTCCGTTAAGAGGCAAAAGAACGTGATTATTTAATGGTGAGTTTTCGGTCTCGATTGACTCATAGAGTTCCGGAATGCGCATGATATCCCGGATGAGGTCTTTTTCAGTCTCTCCAAGGCGTATCGTCGTATACATCTCTTGAGGACCGTCATCGGAAGGCTTATTTCTTACCCATAAATACCAGGCTCCGTCTTTCTTAAGTTGCCAAAAACCAAGTGAGGATGTTGTCTGCTCTTCTTGATTCCATATGATCTGTTTATTTTCTAGAAAGACAAGTCGTTGGAAGAGCAAAGGGAGCGCGTTCCATGAACGCAGCGTTTCCTCGTCCTGTCGGGTCTGGAATTCATTCTCTTTCATCAGGCGCAGGGTCTCTGCTTGAAAAAAAAGCAGTGCCACACCTGCATTGATGAGAATGAGTAACAGAAGAAAGCGCAGTTGAATCTTCATCTGGAGTAAAAGCTTACAAATTGTGGAGACGTACCCAAAGGCTTTTTTACCGGGACTAAAGTCCCTGTTTACACCGGGCTTAAGACTAGATGGTGGTCTCTTGTAATGAAGACCACATTTTGATATCTTGGATTCATGAACAGGGTTTGCAACCAACAAAAAGAAGCCAGCAGCGCAGGAATCAGTAAGAGAAAGAACGGTCAATCATCCGTGGAATTCGCACTGATGTTCCCCTTATTCATTATGCTCATTTTGTCTGTGGTCGACGTGGCCCGTTTTGTTTTCATTGAACAAACTATGACTCACATCACTCGGACAACGCTTCGATACGGTGTAACCGGTCAGCGCATGAGCAATCCAAAACCTACAGGTCCTACCGATTTGCTTTTAAACTGGTCGGATTCACTCATTGCGTTTGCCAAAATGAAAAATCCCACCCCGAGTCTGATACAAGTCAATAAAGCCGATGCCAGTTTCAAAATTTACATGACTGACACTCCCTCCTCTACCTACCCCGCTATTTTTCCAAACGGTGAGAAAGTAAGTGTTGATTTCACCCAGCCTTTCAATTTCGTCACGCCTTTTGCCAACCTGATGAAAGGCAAAGTGCTCCCTGATAAGATCGTAATCAAAACAACCTACACCATGGAAAAATGAAAACGCACCGAAAACAACGTGGGCAGGCCATGGTCGAATTCGCCTTATTGGCGACAACCGTGGTCATTTTGATCTTTGGCATCTTAGATATTGGCCGTTACTTGAGTTTGCAGTTGAGGCTTAGCAGCGCAGTTCGTGAGGCGGGCCGTTTGGTTATTACCAATGGTCTTCTCCCAAAAGACGGTGCCGAGGTTGACTACGACTTTATTGATAACCAAGTCAATCTGCTTGTCTTTGAGAATGTCAAAAAAATGGTCAGTCCGTCGGGATTCGACGGGGTAGGAACTAACGTTAAGGGAATCCTGTATATCTCTTACCTAAAGCGAAATGACAATGGTAACAGCAATGCCCCTGCAGATGTAGAAATTCTGGTGGAGCGCGTATTCAGTTACGGTAATTGGTATAATCCAGACGGCACTGCGGGAATCAAGCCTTCCCCCATGTATGCACAAGGTACTAAGTTCAAAGGCACCGATTCAAATCGTTTGATTGATCCTGTGGCTCTCAACGTCGGTGAACGCACCGTATTGGTCGAAATTTTTCACCCCCTCACATTCACCAATATCGCCCGACAGCTTTTAAAAAACACCACCTGGAACAAAATACATGAATATGCCGTCTTTTAAATCCTTCCTCCCTCTTAGTTGCTCTATCACGGAACGCAAAAGAAAAAAGGGCCAAGTCTTTGTCATTTTCTCCATATTCCTCTTCACGTTGATTGTGGGCTTTTTTGCACTGGCTATGGACTTTGCCCTGATTTACCACACCAAAGCTATGCTGCAAAGGACAGTGGATGCCGTGGCGCTGCGCTTGGTAAATAAATTTAGCATGAATCACACCGAGACCGACCGTCAGCGCATCGCTCAATCTATTTTTGAAGCTAACTTTAACCTCATAAAATCGGGTGAGAATCTGACTTGGGGATGGACGACGGACGGTAATTCCATCACTTCTTCCACCGGAGAAACGGCTACCGGGAATGCCGTCGATGATACGGGCAAGATTAAGTACAAATTAGTCATCCACACCAAGGCTGATAACGACACCGGAGTCATCGTCACCAACGTGAAGGGTACAGCCGAACATGACACCCTGCTTCTGCCGATTTTTTCACCTGACTATGAGACATTTGATTTCACTGAAGAAGCCCAAGCAGATCGATTCCCATCGGTTAACGCCATTATTATCGACACCTCCGGTTCCATGAATGGCAATCAGGGTGCTCTGGGCATTCGTGGCACCTCCGGAGTCAAAGGAGCCGTAGAACAGTTTGTTGAGGAATTTGATGAATTGCGCGACTACATGCTTCTGGTGACCTTTTCCAACCAAGGTAAGGTAGTATGGCCTCCTACACCAGAAGGAACCGACTCTGAATCAGGCCTTCCGTATTTTAAACCCAGCAGGCGTTTTCTTACCGGAGTAGATATTCTTCCAGATAGTCGCGGCTACAAAACCATCCCGGATGTCGTCAACAACACTGTTTCTTTTTCAGGTTGGACCAATGGAGCAGATGGTCTTCGAGTAGCCGCTCAGAATGTGCAGCTTTGGCTCAATAACGAGCCCTCCATGCAGGATGCCACCGTTCGATCCAAAGTAAGGGTCAACTATATCTTCATGACTGACGGCGAAAACAACGCCTATCGAACCTACGTTCGAGGATACGGTTACGGGCGTCAGTCCAATGGCAACTATGACAACACACCTCCTATCCTTTCAGTTCACAATACCTTCCACCGTGAATGGCCCCTCATTATTCGCGACCAAGCTGATTTGGTCGGGTTAATATATAAATCAAGAAACCTTGGAACCCTTCTGAATTCCGCAGTGGCCTCAGGCCAAACGGTTCACCCTGAAAATGTTCCGGGTATTGTAGCTGGCGTCAACAGCAACCGCATTAACAATAATAATAACCGCTTTGTTCGAACCCGGGTGAATGACAGTATCAATTTTGAGAATTGGTCGGGTGTTTTACTTAAAGAAACGGACAGCGGTGCTGCTGTAAATGTGTTTAGTAGCAACTATGATGCACGTGTCGCCGAAGTCCTTAACTTTTCCGCCACAGTGAAAACAGTTAATGATGCTAATGACCAAGGATTGGATCATAAGGAGTATGTTCTCGATACAGACAAAGTCAGGGAACGTGGACGTTTGAGTGCTTCCTACCAGCTTACCCTGCCGAGAACTGTTTCCCATTCCACCAAGCATGACTTTTTAAATCCAGGACTCGGACACAATTATTATAATGCACCTGGTTCCGCGTCAAATCCAACCAGCCTCTCCGTTCTGAATGCTGAAACCCAAACTGAAACCGAGCCTAGCCTCGGATGGAATTACCACTACATCACCCGAGGAACCACCAAACGCTACTACTTCCTCAGTGAGAATATCTATCTGGCATACAAAAACCGTTATGACAATGTCACAAATTCCGATGTCAGAATGACTAATGTTCGAGCCAATTATTTTCCCTTGGGTGAAGTGTACGCTAATCATCAGGGATCTTTTGTGCAAAATAACGGAAACCATCTTTTTAGTCCAAAGCCCGCCACATCCCATCACCACTACCACATCACCGACGGAGGCAAACGGAGAGACTTTATCTCCCAACGTATTAGTGATTTTTACCCACGCTACCACTTCGACGGCCCACCTAAACAAAGCCGCTGGCGTGGAGTGGCCGATGATAATACGAATAGTCAAAGCTCGGGATCCTACTACCGGTTCAGCAACGGTGGGGGATGGAACAACAATCTTAGTGCAGGAGGGGAATGCAATTTTCTAGCTACCGCCCAAGCCAAAATCCTCCGTAAACGTAGTCAGAATAACCCCTTCATCTATCAGGACGCTACCATCTACGCCATTCGATACACCGGAGGTAACGTGACGATGCTTAAGTCTGTTTCCAATGATTCTACCGCTAAGACAGGCGACTTTGTGGCCTTTCCGACTGAGAACGAAGGTGGTTACTACGATGTAACCCAAGGTTCGACCAATCTTCAGGCAGCCTTCAAAAACATCGCTAGCCGTATCGCGGTTCGGATTTCCAGATAATTCAAACAGCCATCAGCATGGGGAGCTCACTCAGGCTCATGAGAGCAGATGTATGCCTGCTAACACATTGCGCTTACAGTGATTCTCTTTTCTTTCGAATCAAAGGGTTACTGGGAAGAAAGGAGCTTCAGTCCGATGAGGGAATTTGGCTCAAACCCTGCCAGCAAATTCATATGTTTTTTATGAATTTTCCCATTGATGTCATCTTCCTCGACCAGAAGAATAAAGTCGTTCACCTCTGTCACCACATTCGTCCTTGGTATGTTTCCCCTTTAGTATGGAGTGCCCGATCCGTGATCGAATGCCGTGCTGGTTTATGTGAAAAGTGGGGATTAAAAACGGGCGATCTGTTATCACTTGAGTCTTAAAGCCGAATACTTCCGTTTACTATACGTTTTCATTCTTCTCGACTCAAAGTCTGTGAAATAGTTTGAGCTATTGAAAAACAAAGGATTTACCACTCTGCTCATTTTTTCAGTGGCCTTACTTTACGGTCTAGTGACCCGTCTTGCTTTCACCTGGGAACCATTTGAGAACTACCTTCATATCGTCTCTTGGGCCTATCTCATTTTAGTTCCCTTTGGTTTTGGCGCCTTGACCACGTTTCTGGGATGCCGCTGGTTGGGACGCTCTTGGTTTTGGATTTATCTGGCACCCTCTCTGGTGGTGATGTTGGGACTGATTCTATCTGTTCTGACCAAACTGGAAGCTGTGTTATGTGTCGTGGTGGCGGCACCGGTTTTTGTTCCGATGTCTTTTGTCGGAGGTATTCTGATGGGAGTACTTTTTCCAGACTCAACTGGCAAATTACGTATCAGTTTCGTGATGTTACTCCCGTTTCTAGCCTCTCCGCTGGAACAACTGTGGAAGCAACCTCAGGAAATCGTTTCCATACGCGATCATGTGGACATTCGCGCCGATGCAGCTGCGATATGGCGCGAGATCGCCAGCGTGCCTCCCATTCAACCCAGCGAGCTGCCCGGGCAATGGATTTATGTATTGGACTTTCCCCGTCCGATATCCGCTGAAATCGACCGCGAGGGGGTGGGAGCCAAACGTTGGGCCGTGTTTGAGCGTGGTGTGGCCTTTTATGAAACCGTCACGGAGTGGGTGCCGGAGCGCCGTCTGGCGTTCAGCATCCAAGCCGACCCGGCATTTATTCCTCATACCGCTTTTGACCAACATATCATTGTGGGAGGTCGTTTTTATGATGTGTTGGATGGACAGTATGACATTGAGGCAACACCGGAGGGATGCCGCCTGATTCTCACCAGCACCCACCGCTTGTCCACTCCATTCAATTTTTACGCCGGCTGGTGGAGTGAATGGGTGATGAATCAGATCCAAGGATCCATTCTCACCGTCATTAAGAACAGGGCTGAGCGAGCGCTGTGAGGCTATAAAAAGCGAGGCTCATGGCACGGTAGCCGCTGGAGGAATAGTCGCATAACCCACAAACCGAGCCCGTAGTGCGCTGCCTGCTTTGGGCCGGGGTAGTTCGAAATCAAAAATGCCGACACCGTTTTTGACGTTCCCTCCATAGCGTCGCCCCTCACTGGCGCCAAACATCAGCTTGCGGCCGCTGGCCTCTTCTTCTCCCAGGTAAATCATCACGTGAGAAATGGCGGGTTCCCGAGCCGGATCGACTGCATAGGTTCCCGTCCAGAAAAGCAAGTCACCAGGACGCAAGCGATGCCATTCAAAGCTTTTGAAGGTGGTGCCGTTCACCGCGGTGAAGGTTCCCGCCAACCATGCCCAACGGTAAAACGCGTCGGATTGCCGTGGAACGTTTTGATGTCCCGTGGTCTTTAGAAGATGTTGAACGCTACCGGAGCAATCCATGCCTCCCCGTGCCGGATCCGCAGAACCAAACACGTAGCCGAGTTGCTGTGCATCAATAGAAAAGGCTCGAATAACGATTTTTTGGACCCGAGGAGGATAGTCTTCCCAGTTTTTGAATGTAACCGGCAAAAGAGGAATCGTTTCCTGTAGGACGGGTGTTGGATCGGGAGGTACTGGTTCTTCCTGTGCCTGGGCAGAAAAAAAAACGGTTATCCATGCCATCATCCATAAAGTGATGTGTCGGAGGGTTTTGGCGATTAAGGGTGGAATGTTCACGCGCGGTGGGCTCTACGATTGTGCATCTGTTTCAGAAAAAGGGGAAGTAGTTGGGTTTCGATCCAGAGGGCAGTGGCTGTATAGCCTTCCTCCTCATAAAGTTTTCCGATGTGCGATTCGATGGTAGTAGGAGAACCGATCGCACTAAGGAATTGGTTGCTTGTCATCCAACGCAGCAAATCCTGTTTGCCGTGGCCGGGAAATTCGTGCTGATGAGCGAGAATCCATCGGCGGGCAAACAGTGAAAGAACAGCGTCACCCACCCAAGCAGCGTCACGTTCCTCCCGTAGTAAATCTTCCTTGGTGCCCATCACCAAAAAAAGTACTTCCCTGTGATCAAAACATAAACGCCTAGGGTGAAATTGACGACCACATGCAGCAGAATCATGCTGCCCAAGGATTTGGTATACATGAACCACGTGGTGGAAAGGAACGCCCAAATGAAAGCGACGCCAATCTGGTTGCTGTGTGCTAAAATTATCATGAATGCGGTGCCAAAATAAGAGGGGATCGTAAAGGTGCCCAGAGGAACGGATTCAAAATCATCTTCTTTTACCAGATAGCGCTGGAGACCGCCCCGCCAAAAAATTTCTTCGATCAAGGGAATGGTGATGGATAAACCCAGTAAACGGATGGCAAAAAGCATAAAAATGATTGAGGGATTCTCAAAATGGTTGGCAGGGTTATAGCCAGACTCGTAATCAATTTTTCCCGCTGATAACGGTTCATAAGGCAGAATCCAAAATGCGGCAGCGACTAGACCCATCACCACCGTCGCTCCAGGTTTCACAAAGCTAAGCAGGGGAGGCAACCGCTTGCGAAAGTATAGTACCAATCCTGTGCAAACAAGCACCGATAGCGGATATGTCACGTAAGGTGCTTTCGGGTCGATCCCACTAAACCCAAGATGAATAATAAAAAAGCTAAGCAGTGGGAGAAGATAGGGAGTCATGGGATAAGCCAACCATTTCTGCATAGCCATCAGCTTAGTGGAACCGTAACGTTGGGCAAGTCATGACCCAAAAGAAAAGCCAGGTGGTGCGATCGGTTCCGGTGGCCCTAACCGTTGCCGGTTCCGACAACAGCGGTGGGGCCGGTATCCAAGCCGACTTGAAGACCTTCAATCGTCTAGGTGTTTACGGATGCACAGCAGTAACGTGTGTGGTAGCAGAACATCCGGGTCGTGTACTCAGTATACACCCGGTTCCACCAGCGCGGGTAAGAGAACAGTTAGATCTTACTTTTGAAGCCTTTCCAGTGGCTGCGGTGAAGACTGGCATGCTGCATTCGGCTTCGGTGGTGGAACAATTGATATCGTTTTGGGAATCGCAGCCAAATGCGTCTCGCACCAAGCCGCCGCTGGTGGTAGATCCAGTCATGGTAGCCACCAGTGGCACCTTGTTAATGAAACCCAGCGCGGTGCAGATGATCATAAAATCTTTGATACCTAAGGCGGCTTGCGTGACTCCCAATTTAGATGAAGCCCGCGTTTTGCTCGGCTCAGAGGTAGCTCTGGATACGATCCGCGATATGGAGGCCGCAGCGAAGCGGGCCTTTGATCTCTGGGGAGTTCCCTTTCTCATTAAGGGCGGTCATCTCCAAGGAGAACTTGCGGTCGATGTGTTGTTTGATGGAAAAAAAATACATCGTTTCAGCGGAAAACGTTGTTCAGGTGTGAGCACCCATGGAACCGGCTGCACCTTTTCCGCTGCTATGACAGCACAGTTGGCTAAGGGCATGAGCTTGGTGCAGGCGTGTCGTCGTGCCAAAATGTTTGTGAACCGGGCCATCCACAGCCATTTCCAGATTGGAACCTACACACCGTTGAATCATATTCAACGTTAGTCACCTGACCATTTCATGATGCATCGTGAGGAGGCTGGGGCCCTACCCTACGAACCCGTGGAACGACCTGCCCCACTTTTCCACATTGCCTGTGCGGTCGGTGTGGGACTTACCCTTGCATGGTTTTTTCCTCAGCAAGACGCTTGGTGGCTACTTGGGAGTCTTGGAGCCGCCGTGGCTTGGGCATGGATCATGGCTCGGTGGTTACCTCATCGCCGCCGCCTTGTTATCTCAGCCATGGCGTCGTTGTGGGTGGCATGGGCCATGGCCACTCCGGTTTATCATCAAAAACCGGACAATGATCTGTCGAAGGTGGCAGGTGTGGTGCCAGGCACCATGGAGCTGCGATTGATTCCTCTGGAAGAGCCGGAGTGGAAACCGAAGGGCAGGGATCAGTTTTCTGCCCACGTCGTATGTGAAGTTCTCGCCGTCAACCGCGGAGGGGGATGGCGATCCGCTTCGGGTAACGTCTGGGTGCGCTTGCAAGGAGATCCGGAAGGCAGACGGTTTTACGGGCGCGAAGCGGTGGTGGGAGGGTATTTGAATGAGCCTGACTTGCCAGATGGACCGGGACAGTTTGATTTTCCGGGATTACTGAAAACAAGAGGTATGGATTTTGTGTTTGCGGCCTCGCTGAATCACTGGAAAGAAACGGGATCGTTCCGGGGCTGGTTGGTGTGGGAGTGGGCCAATCACCTAAGAGATTACATGCGGCGGGTTTTGTCCATCGGTTTGGAGGAGGGGAGTCCTTGGAATGATCTGATGGCTGGTATGTTATTTGGCTATCGTGACGGTATTTCCACCGAACTGATGCATCAGTTTACCGTCACTGGAACCGTGCACTTGTTTGCAGTGAGCGGTCAGAATGTGGGGATGGTGTTGTGGTTTTTTCTACTAGGCTTGAAGATCTGCGGGATCATTCGCTGGCGTTGGGGGTGGCTGGTCATTCCGGGATTGGTGATGTTTTGTCTCTCTACCGGAATGGAAAGCAGCGCGGCCCGTGCTTTGGTTATGGTGTTATTGGTGATGGGAGCGTGGTTGTTTTATCGGCCGGTGACTCCGTTGAATACGGTGGGAACAGCAGCATTACTTCTCTGGATATGGGATCCTTGGCAGTTTTTGGATTTGGGGTTCCAGCTTTCATTTTTAGTACTTTTGGGGCTCTTGGTATTAGCATTGCCGCTGGCTCGTTGGGTGTATGTCTTCGGACGTCCCGATGTGTTTGTTCCCAGAGCCCGGCTACCCCGCTGGCGCCTGTGGGTAGATCAGTTTTGGGCTCAATGCTGTTTGCTGGCATCCGCTTCAACCGCGGCATGGTTGGCGTCGCAGCCACTATTAGCTTGGCATTTTGGTTTGGTGGCACCTGTGACGGTCTTTTCTAATATGTTGGTGGTGCCCTTGGGTGGAATGGTGGTGGTTTTAGCTTTAGCTTCCGTTTTGGTCAGCCCCTTGTCATGGTGGTTTTCCGCCGTGCTGAATACGCTTAACATGTGGGTTCTGCAGGTGATCACCTTGGTGGTGGGTGTTTTATCAGGGTTGCCCGGAGGTTATTTTTATTTGAATAAAGATTCTTCACTTACCCCGGATTCTTTCAAAGTGACCGTGGTCTCGGCAGATCGCCAAGCGCCATTGATCATAGAAAAAAAAGGTTGGGCCATGGGGGTGGGATGGGGATCGGAGGCGGACTGGAGATATCGCATCGATCCGGCCCGAAGGCACCTAGGAATTAATTCGTGGGATGCGCTCTGGGTGACTCAAGCCGGCAAACGATCCATGGAGGGCGTTTTTACTATGTCAGAACAAATGCCTGTCGAGTGGTTGTTTCGTTTTCCCCATCCCGCCCGAACTACGGTCCACCGTGAATGGATGGAGCGAAGAGCCTTGGGTTGGAAGCCGGCAAGATTTGAATCCCTTATGGCTTCGGGACAGTCTGTGGCTTGGGGCCCCCTCCAAGTCAAAGCCACTGTCTTGTGGCCTCCTTTACACCGATCGGATCTCAACGCTGAAAATGCCGGTCTGGTGGTGCTTTTCGAAGTGGATGAGATGTCGCTCTTGTGGACGGGTAATACGGGCGTATCGGTGGAACGAGAATTGTTGTCAAATGGGAATCTACCCCATTGCGATATTCTCATTCAGGGACCACATTCCAAAGAAGAAAATATGACCGAAGAGTGGTTGAGCTCCCTACGCCCGGGAATTATTATCCGACCTTCTTCAGGATTTTATCCCGAGGCTGACTTATCGATGGATAAGAGAATTTTCATCAAAAACTTGGAAGCAAATTTGTTTGAGTTAGGGTTAGAGGGGTCAATGCAGCTCAGAGGAAACTCCACTCACGTGGATGTTTTGCGTTGGGACAAGACAAAAAAGGAATTTATAAAATGAATGAAATCGTCAGGCTGAGCAGTTCCGACAATCAGTGGATTCTGGATGACGTTTTCTATTCGTTAGGGCGGAGCCGCACGGCAGATCTTAAAATCAACCGTTCTTCCGCCTCCCGAATCCACATTTTCTTGTTCCATGATCCCCAGCGGGGCTTTCTGGTTTGTGATGCTGGAAGCCGCAATGGTGCCTATCTCAACGGGCGCCTGATATTAAAACCGGAAGTATTGGTGAATTCCGATGTAATCGATGTCGCGGGTGAAAGCTTACACGTATCGTTTGACGGTGGAGGGAAGGTGGAAGTGGATGCCAAACCGGCCGTGGAATCGGGTATCCTGTTGGCCGCTTTATTTAATGACCATGGAACTAAGTGGGGGTCAGATTCTAAACTGCAAAGCCGCTCCACCGGAGAATGGTTCTACCGTATCATCAAGCTCATACGTTCCCACGGTGGCAGCGTTATTCAGGTGAGCGACAAGGGTGTGACAGGGGTATGGGATGACGTGGAGCAGAATGACAAAGAAGCCTTTCAAGGTGCCTTGGAATGCGCGCGTCAAATCAATCATTTCACCTTAAGTTTGGATGCCTCGCTACGCAAGGAATGGGGTATGATTGAGACTCCTCCGCTCTTTGTGGCTCATGCCGCCTTGCACTTCACCACCTTCAAACGCCGTGAAACCGATCGCGGACAAATTCGGGTAGACAACGAGGATCTTCAATTCATGGCTGATCTATCCATAAAGGCCAAAGAAACTCAATGTTCCCTGATCAGCACCGAAAGGTTTCCATCTCGTCCTGATGATCGTTCCGTATCCGTTCCTATGCTGATGGCTGAAATCGGAGTGCGTCGCCAGGCGATGGTGCTTTTTCCGTTGCGCGAAGATTAACGTTCATCAAGGTTTTTCTGGTGCGATCGGGCCGAGATAGTTATCCAAATAAAATACGCGGTAGAGCTGGACATTGCGTCCACGATAGGTCGTATAAAATTCTCTGATCAAGTGAACGCTGGAAAATTCTTTATAAATTGAAGGACGGGGTTCGGCTTTACCCTCACAAACAAAAAGGGCCGAGAATTCATTGGGCATCATTTCCGAATAGCCGGGCCAGAATGAAAACTGGTTTTCAACACGATCCGAGGATGGAAAATAGACGTGTTGCTGATCCGGTAAATAATAGGAAAGCAGTGAGGCGGTTTGGTATTTTCGGGCAATGATGAAAGCCGCTCCGTATTGCTGTTGTAGTGCAGAGACGTTTCGGGCTAGATCATGATGACCGCGAACTCGATCCATGGGATCGGCTATGCCCCATTTATGAAGAGGTATTAAGCTACTGAAATGGAAAAGGACTGTTTGCACCAGCGCAAGAATCAGTGCCGCCTGCACCAGTCTTTTGAAGCGCGTTCCTGCCCGATTCAACGTGAATCCCGCCAGCAAAAGGGCACCTCCTAGATATGCCGGAGCCGGCCAGTTCGCCTCGCCAGCTTCATTAATACTCAAAACGAAATAAAACACCGGCAAAGGCAAAAAGAGAGTCAGTAAAAATTTCCATACCGGTAAGGTTAGAGCATTGACAGAATCCTCGTCAGGTTGTTTTGCTCTTACGATTCCTTTTAGAATCAGTATGGCTGCCGTTACAAAACACACCAAGAGCAGCGGCGAGATGACTAATGCCTGTTCGGTAATGAACTGTGTGAGCTCGTTGATTCGGAAGCGGAATGGATCCTCCTCGGTAAGCCGGCCGCGTTCCTGAAGATGTCTGAGAGTTACCCAGCCATGCCGGGCATTCCATAGTGCCACCGGAAGCAGAGAAAGAAATGAAACAGCGGTCATCAACCAGAACATAGGACGCATCAGCTGGCGGCGGTGTGGTGCGCTCCAGAGACAAAAAAGCGCAAAGGAAATAATCAGGGCTACATTAGTGTATTTACATAACATGCCCAATCCGACCCACAATCCGGTGAGCAGCCAAGGGGCCAGTCGATCTTGATCCTTGGCCCACCAGAAACTATATGCGGACAACACCCAAAAAAACAGACTCAGCGGATCAATGGTCATCAGTATGCTGCCCACGGAGTAAAGAGGAATAAGTGCCGCTACCACCAACGCCCAGAACCCAGTGCGGGCATCAAATAACTTCGTTCCTAGACGGAATAACCAGTATCCCGTTCCTGCCGAAAGCAGCACCGCAAAAAAACGAATACCGAAAACCGAATCGCCCCATAACCATGTTCCAGCCGCGATGGTCCAAGCTACCCCCGGCCCCTTGCTGTAGTAACACATGTCCAGGTTTTTAGACCATAACCAATAGTAGGCCTCATCAGCCACCAGCTCCAGTGTCGGAGCATAGAAAAAGCGAAAGAGCGTCAACGCACTAATCATAATGATTGCCGCCCGTGTCCAAGAACACGGCCTCAGCAGCAGCCATTGCCAGCAAAATCGAAGGAAGGGGCGGGTATCTTCAGCGGATGAGGTCGGGGTGTCGTTCATAAAGTTGAGGCAGGTATCGAGGAGCGTAGCGTTTCCAAATACAGCGTGAAGCCCAAACAATTCCCAGCGTGTAAAGAACCGCTACCGGCAATGAAACCAAAATGTCACTGGGAAAGTGATCTGCTGTGTAGATTCGGGAATAGGCCACCCCGGACGCCCAAATCCAGACCAGCATTCCCCAAGGACGGAACAAAATGGTGGCAAGAGTAGCCAGCGCAAAATTATTGCAGGCATGGCCGGAGGTCATGGAGTTGCCGTGCTTGACCTCGCGGATGCGTGACGGCTCGGCAACTACCTTCCAACCTTCCATGCGCACCCGCCGCAAATTCTCCACGGATTCATGAGGCCGGGGACGGTCGACCGTTCGCTTAATGCTCCAGTTGATTCCCGAATCTCCAATCAGCAGGCAAAGTAACATGAGAACCAGAAAGACCCGTGCGCGAAATCCTCCCCATATCGCCATGATAACGGCTCCAATGGCCAGCGGCCATTTCCAGATATGAAATGACGCGATGACCAAAAAAAAGAGATCCAACCAAGGATGCACCCATACCACATTAATCCAACGCATCACCGCCAAATCGATTTCTAGTAATTCCTGCATATTGAAAACCGGATAGCAGCCATCATCCACAGCACAATCACAATAGCCATTACACCGTGATTATTGATCTCGCCATCGGACTTCCACCATGAGAGCGCTTACCGTATAGTACCCTTCAGATGAAAACCAAGATTCACGCTGACTCCAGCATGGATGCCTATGCCCGCTACCGATCAGCGACACGAAAAGAATTATGGGAAACTGAAATTCCGCGCTTTAACCAATTGCAAGCAAGTGATCGACTTAATGAGATCGGTTTAATCCGAGCGGTGGGGGTCGTATTTGCCGCGCGAGGTTCGACTGAGGAGAAAAAGACAGTGCGCGAATGGATGGTTCACTTATTGACGGATCCGGAAGAAAAGGTGCGCCGCTACGCAATCAATGCTATTCCCAAACTCGATGCGGGTGAGAAGGAAGAGGAGGCTTTATTATCTTTGTGGGAACATACGACATCTGACCGCGAAAAAGGATATGTGCGCTTAGCATTAGAAAAAATCGGCGGGAGCAGGACGCTGGAAACTCTGCGCGCGCATTCGGAGCATACCTTGCCGGTTCGTGTATTAGCCAATATCGCCCGTCATGCAGGATCCGGGCGGGTGACCACCGACCACATAGTAAGCGACTTGCGTGGTATTCGTATTCATTTGCGCGGTCGCAGGGGTTTGGAGGGATTTGTCCGCGAAGAACTGGAATCAGATTCCCGTTTGCGCGATCAATTCAAGGTGGTGGACGTCAAGCGCGGTCTGGTGGCTTTACAGCCACGGCAACCCTTTTGTTTAGACGACCTAATGGTTCTGCGTTGTTGCGGAGTGGTTTCTTTAGTGCTTGGACTTTGCCGAAAGGATCCGCCCTGCTCCGTCGACCTTCTTGATGCCATAGCCCGCGCCATCGTCTCGCCTGTAGCTCGTCGGCTTTGGGGAAGCTTTCATGAGGGAGAGGCTCGCTACCGATTGGAATGGGTAGGAGAATCTCCCCCGACTTCATCCGTGAAACGAGTGGCTCAATATGTAGCTGAATACTGGCCGGAACGTTTGAATGATTCTAGGCAAGCTCCCTGGGCTATTGAAATTCATCACACCCCCGTGGGAAAATCAGTTGAATTAAGATTACGACAAACTCCTGATCCGCGTTTTGACTACCGAGTGGATGATGTGGCGGCATCTTCACATCCCCCTTTGGCCGCCAGTCTTGCCCGTTGGGGACTGGACGCTGAAGGCATCCTGTGGGATCCGTTTTGTGGCTCCGGCTTGGAGTTGATTGAACGTAGTCGACTCGGAGGAATCTGTGAATTGCATGGATCCGATTTGAGTGAAGAGGCTTTGGCCGCCGCCCGGGCCAACTTGGCGGCAGCGGGATTGGATTTAAATCCAAAGATCGCCTCTCATTGGTCTTGTTGTGATTTTCGGGATTACCCTCAGCGGGCAGGGTGGTCAAAGGGTTCTGTGGATTTGATTCTTTCGAATCCTCCTCTGGGACGGCGCATTCGTATTCCCAACTTAAAGGGGCTTATTCGCGACTTATTTGATGTCGCGGCGGAGTATCTTCGATATGGGGGTCAACTCATTTTCACCAATCCTGTCAAGGTAGTACCCCACGATTCACGCCTACTTTGTTTGGAAAGAAGGGTGGCTGATCTGGGAGGATTTGATTGCCGTCTTGAAAAATGGGTTAAAGGATCATAATAACGTTAACTCACAAAATAGATTAGCCGCTTTCTCTCATTTTAATTGTCAAAAATACGGACTGGCAAATAGTCTGGCACTCATGTTGCCAACTCACAATCTGCTCACCCTTGTTCATAACCGAGCCCAAAAAGCACTCCGCCGCGTTGAACAAGCCATCTGGGAGCCTGTTTGTGAATTGGATGCCTATGCTTCACCCGCACTTCCATTGCAGCGATCATGGCATCAGGCACTAGAGGAGCCCCTCACACCAGTGGGGTGTGGCACGTTTTGGGGCAAACTCTTTGATCAACGTTGGCTAAAAGTTGAATTACCACCCGTTGAAGGCCAGGTCTGGCTTCATTTTGATGAGCAAAGTGAGTCCACGCTTTACATTAATGGTCAACCTTACTTCGGTCTTGATTTAGCCCACCGTTACTGCCGCTTGCCTGAAAACGTTCAAACTCTTTGGATTGAATGTAACTGTCTGCAAAGCGCGATCTGGCATCGCAGTCAGCGCCCTATGCAGCGGCATGGAGCCTACTTTGAATCAGCCAGCTTGGTGCGGCGCAACGAGTTAGCTTGGCAAGCATTTTATGACTTACAGTGTTTAGTGGAGTTGATGCTGGATTTACGCCGCCGGGAAGATCCCAAAATGGAACTGACGCCCTCTATGTGCGGAACCCAAGATCGTTTAGAAAGCTATCCTCCAGCCTACCGGAGATTGCTGCGTCTACTTTCTAATGCGGTGGACGCTCTGGATCAAAAGGGACTAGGCACTATGTGCGAAGAGCTGAGCAAAGCATACCATGAGCTGAAAGGCTGCAAATCCTTTTCCCGCTGCATAGCCACAGGGCATGCCCATATCGACTTGGTCTGGCTCTGGCCTGAGCGCATCGGCGAACTGAAGGCTGTGCACACCTTCGCCACCGCCAACCGCCTCATGGACGAGTATCCCGAGTACCGCTTTGCCTACAGCCAGCCGGCCAGCTACGAAGCGGTATCCCGCCGTGAACCCGGGTTGTTTCGAGCCGTTCAACAACGGATTGCTTCCGGCCAGTGGCAGGCCACCGGTGCCATGTATGTCGAGTCCGATACCATGCTGGCTTGCGGTGAGGCACTTGCGCGAAGCTTTGAGATCGGTCAGGAAGGCTTTATCGCATTGCGTGGCAGCGCGTCCCCACTTTGTTGGCTCCCCGACGTTTTTGGTTATTCCGCCTGCTTGCCTCAGATCATGAAACTGACCGGCGTTGATTTCTTCTTCACCACCAAGCTGACATGGAATGCAGTGAATCGTTTCCCCTACAGCAGCTTCGTCTGGCGTGGACACGATGGATCGGAAGTACTGGCTCATGTGAGTCAGGACATTGGCTACGTGACTTCCATGCGTGTTGTTGAAGTGAAAAAAGCCATGTACGGCAATCAGCAGGCGGATCTTCACGATGAGTTTCTGCTGGCCACCGGTTACGGAGATGGCGGCGGTGGACCTACCGCCGGCATGTGCGAGCGGGCGCGGAGATTGTCAAGCCTGCCGGGCATGCCTGAAATCGCCTGGGATCATCCCGAGGCCTTTTTCCAACGACTGCAATCCAAGCGCAGCCAACTTCCTGTACATCAAGGCGAGTGTTATATCGAAGCGCATCGCGGAACCTTTACCACCCACCAGGAAGTCAAGGCCACCTTTCGCGCACTGGAACGGGCTCTGCAGTGTGCCGAGGCGGTGGCGGCCCGAACGGGCTGTCACTTGGAATTGGAGCCCATTTGGAAGCGTGTCATTTTCTTTCAATTTCACGACTACATTCCGGGTAGTTCGGTTTGGGATGTCTATGAGGAAGGCATCTCAGAAGCCCGACGCTTGGCGATGGAGGCCGATGCCATGGCAGCCAAAGCCCTCAACGACGCCGCAAACGGCACCGCACCGTGTCTCTTCAATCCTCATGCCCGAACCGTGAGGACGCTTTTGTCGGATGGCTCCGGGCTGGTTGATCTGCCTCCGTTATCCGGAGTGGAGCTGGCGTCCTCTCCACGCATCGCTGCACCGGCTGTGGAAGTTCAGCCCCGCCGTATTTCGAACGGTTTGGTCGATCTTTCGCTGGACGAGAAGGGTTGCGTGGAATCCCTCCACTGGCCGGAAGGAGCCGCGCGTATCCATTCGCCTTTTGGAGCCCTGGAAATCTATCCCGATCAAGCGGCGGAATTCGATGCGTGGGAAATCGATCGGCATGTCCTGTCTTTGGGAACCCTTTGCTTGGATACCCCGGAAATCAAAGAATACCGTGAGCCTTCCGGCAGGGCAGGTCTGTCGGTTTCACGGCGGATCGGTCGAGAAAGCCATGCGGAAATCCGCTTCCTACTCCAACCGGGCAGCGCAGAATGCATCGTCGATGTAACTATCGACTGGCGGGAAACCGAACACCTGGCAAAACTCATTTTTCCAACCGCGTACCGCGCGCGGCATGCACGATTCGGTGCTCCGTTTGGCAGTGTCCTGCGCGCCCAAACCCCCGAGGGGCTGTCCTCCGAAATGGTCTGGGAGGTCCCCTACAGCCGTTACCTGGCCGTCTTTGAGGAAGGCGAAAGCGAGGGTTTGTGTGTGGTGTCCGAGTCCAATTATGGAGCTACGGTGCGCGACGGAGTGATCGGCCTTAGTTTGGTGCGCAGCCCGAAAGTCACCGGACAGGAGCACCATGCGGCGGGATGGCCCGGTCATTTGAGCCGACTCGACAATCCTCCCGTCTTTTCTGACCTTGGGAAACAAACCATGCGATTTGTTCTCGGTCACTACAGAGCCCAGCATCCGACGGAGCGCCAACCTGCCTCCATGGCCGATGTTTGGTTTACTCCTGCTTTGCCGTATGAGGGCAGCACCTTATCGGCACCCTTTTTGAGGATCGATGGTCTTGAATCCATCGTTCCGGCATGGGTCAAGCCGCTTCGGGAAGGGGGTTGGCTGGTGCGTTGGCATGAGGTCGCCGGCAAGTCGGGATCTCTTCGGCTGGCAATCTCCGACGGTTGGCAGGCAGGAACCGCCTCTTTTGCGGGGCAATGGGAGGCGGCACCCGCCTCGGAGGTGCTGGAAGTTCCATTTGACCCTTATCAGATTCAAACCCTGGCCTTCAGTGCCTCTTGAAAACCTTCTTCGGTTAGAATTTGGAGGTTTGGATCGACGGTATCTGGATACTGTTAACATCAAGAAAGATTTTGGATCGTGATGGAAACTCGTAGGTTGAGCTTATGAATTGTTCGATACGGATCGTCTTATTTCTAACATGGGTTGCCTTGATGGGTGTTCTTGGCAATTTTCCACTCCAGGCCGTCATCCAACAACCCGAGGATGTTTTGCCCGATCTCCCTGGCTCAGGGATACTTAATGTGAGGGACTTCGGTGCAAAGGGAGATGGTGTGAGTGATGATCTGCCAGCTATTAAGGCGGCGTTGGAAAAGGCTCTCGACAGCAATGGACGCTATTCCCGACCGCCGTTTATTTATTTTCCAGCCGGTACGTATTTAATTTCCGATTCTTTGGAAGCCCGGATAGCCAACAGCTGGTCAGCCGGTTGGCGTGCCGGTGCGATGTTCATGGGAGAACAACAATCTAAAGTCATCATCCAACTCGCTGACCAAGCTCCAGGTTTCCAGGATCCCGCCAAACCCAAACCCGTTATCAAAACCGGCTCAGAATCGGATCAGCCACGTCCCGATGGCTGGGGCAACCGTGCTTTCCGTCATAATATTTTCAATCTCACCGTCGATACCGGAAAAGGTAATCCAGGTGCCAGTGGCATCGATTTCTTGGCCAATAACCGGGGAGCGGTTCGCAACGTTACCATCCGCTCAGGGGATCCTGAAGGTTCTGGTGTCACCGGGCTCGTCATGAACCGTCAATGGCCCGGTCCCGGATTGATTAAACATGTCACCATCGAAGGCTTCGACACCGGCATAGAAATGCTCCACCACGGCCAATATAGCATGACCTTCGAGAATATTACTTTGGTCGGACAAAAAAAACTGGGTGTGAACAATAAACAAAACGGTGTCTTTATCGAAGGTCTTCACTTCAAGGGTTCAGTTCCCGCCCTGAAACAAAGCGAGTCTTCAGGACTTACGGTTTTGATTGATAGCACCATCGAGACCACCAGTCAGGAACCTGCCATTGATAATCGTGGATACATGCTGGTGCGTAATGTAGAAATCAAGAGTCAGGGGCCCGGTTTACAACATTCCCTGAAAGATCATTCGGAAACTCTCCGTAGCGGACGGATTGATGAATGGATTTCCCATCCCAGTTTAGGGAAGAAAAACGCCAAAACACTCGGCCTGGCCGTCAAAAAATCACCTGAGTTTGTCGCATCCAATCCATCTGATTGGCAAAACGCCGCAGAATTTATCGTCGAAGGTCAAGATCCCACCGAAGCCATCCAGAAAGCACTGAATGCCGGAAAACCAGTCGTTTATTTCCCCAATGGTGGATACTCCGTTTCCAAAACGTTGGTTGTGCCTCCCTCCGTCAAGCGCATCACCGGATGCCAGTCCGCTTTGTCAGCCAACAAAGAAACGTTCAAGGGCACCGAATTGTTCAAAGTAAGTGGTGGAAGCGACCCCCTGATCATTGAACATTTCTGGTTCAGCCGCGGAACCGAAAAAGGGGAGCCCTCATCCAACAATAAAGTGGTGGTTCAGGATAGTAATCGCCCTTTGGTATTTCGCCATGTGGATATTCACGGCGGTTATGAGAATACCTCACGAGGTGGTGGCGATGTGTTCTTTGAGGACATCATGGGAACTCCATTGCGCGTGAAGCATCCACAGGCACTTTACGGTAGACAGGTCAATTGTGAGTTTCTTCACGATGAACCTATGATCCAAAACCGTGGTGGAGATATCTGGATTCTTGGTTACAAAACCGAAGGACAACAAATCATTTTGGAGAGCGACGGCGGACAAGTGGAAATTCTTGGAGGCCTGGCCTACGCTTTGGGTAAACAAGATCAGAAATACGACAAACTTTCCATGTTTCGCCTGAAGGGAACTAAGGTGTCCTTAACGATAGCGGGTAACGGCAATGAGTGGGTGCAAATTATCGAAGGCGATAACTCGCTCACCAGCAAAGACGCGCCGCGTCGTGGTCGCGCTGCCATGTTGATGCTCTTCAGGGAGTAACTCCGCTTGGTTCCTTTTTCCGACCATCTCCCTGCGGTTCATCCAGAATCTTATACGATTCGAGTTCCAAATAGTAACCGGAAGTCGCCGGACGTTTCGGATCCACCCGCGCTTCTTTCAATTTTCCGATAACCTTCACCTTGGTGCCGCGCTTCAATTGGGTGAGGGCTTCCTCCACGTCTTTGAGTTTGGCGACTACCGGAATCTGAGGTCCTCCCACCATCATGATGACTTCTTTTTTTTCATTGAATCCGGAACGTTCAAGGAAAGGCGGTGCATTGCGGGTGAACCCGTGGAAAGGTGCGGTATAGCCAACGGTCTTGTTTTTGTACTTCTCAGGATGAAGGATAATCTGGCGCAACTCGACCTGCGAGTCCTGCGGTTGGGTGACCGATGGGGAAGGCTCATGACCCGAAGCAGTGGTGAGTAAGGCACCGATCAGAAGTGTAACAGGTAAGGTTAAGTTTAGTTTCATATTAGGATCTAACTGCACAACACAGCAGGAGTTGCGCAACAAAGAATTAAGTTTGAGCTTTCTGAACGGACGGGCATCGTGCGCATCTTGGATCGGGAAAGGTTGACTCACTGGATATTGGATCATCCGGGTGTTCGTCCCCGCTTGGAAGAGGCTGTTAAGGCCGGGCGGCTTGAACTTCCGGAACTGCCCCGTTGTGCCCAAGCACTGATCGCTCACACTTTACTGCAGCTTCTACCTCCTCATCGCTCACTCTGGATCGTCGCTGACAACGTGCGAGCTGCTGAACAATTGTCTTGGGACATGGACTTCTTTTATCCTGGTGCTCCTCTTTACCTTGGGCCTTCGGATGTGGATCAAACACCGCAATCATCCGGAGTGGTAGAACAGCCTTGGTATGAATTGGAAAGGCTCCGCAAAGAATCTCCGCGCCTACTCGTTACCACTCGTCAGGCGGTGGAGACCCGGGTTCCAGCCCCCCACATAATGGAGTCAGCACTGCGTTCTTTCAGGCTTGGGGAGCATGTCGTTCTTGAGGAGTTGTCCTCAGAACTGGTGCGTGCCGGATACCAATCCGAGGCTCTGGTGGTGGATCGTGGGCAATGGTGCCGCCGCGGAGGGATACTCGATGTTTACCCATTCCATGCAGAATTTCCGGTGCGTATGGAATGGTTTGGAAATGAAATAGAAAGCCTTCGGGAATTCGATCCGGCTGGTCAAACCTCTATTCGTAACTTGGATTCGGTCTCGATTTCCATGGTTCATCGTGAAGCGAACGCCGACTGTGAAAGCAGCTTGGCGGAGTATTTTGAATCCGCTCCTTATGAAATGGTAGTGGGCGAGGATGGCGACGCGGATTTCAAATACGCCGTCTCCACTCATAACTTCCTGCATCAGGCGGGCTATGATCAGATCTTGCTCGAAAACAAAAGAGTATTGGTGTTGGGCGAACTTATCGCTTGGGCGGACTCGGGTTACCACGTTTTTTTAGTCACCCAGAATGAGGGTGAAGAAAAACGCTTGCGTGAATGGCTGAATGTACCCGACGGTGCCGCGCCGCGTATCAGTTGGATCACCGCCACGTGGACTAAGGGTTTTTTGTGGAGAGAAGCCGGACTAGCCGTGCTGACCGATGCCGAGATTTTCGGCCGCTACCAATCCTTGCGCCGGGGTAGGCATCGCGATCACATTGATCAATGGAGGCAGGCCTCCAGGGGTAAAGGGGGTTCGGACTTTGAGGAAGGTGACGCTGTGGTGCACTTGGAGCACGGCGTTGGAATCTTCCGTGGCATCGTGGAATTGCCAGGCAAGTCAAATAAGGAAGGAGGTCGTGCCGTCCTCGAAATCGAATACGCGGAATCGGCCCGACTTTATGTGCCGTTAGAGCAGGCTTACTTGGTCTCCCGCTACATCGGAGTAGGCAGAAAAATGCCCCCCCTCGATGTGCTGGGAAACGTGCGCTGGGACAAAAAAAAGAAACAGGCCGGGCGGGCGGTGCTCGACTATGCTGCTCGGCTCCTGGCCGTCCAAGCCGAGCGTGCCCTGGAAAGCGGTTTTGCGTTTCCTCCCGATACCGCCTGGCAATTGGAATTTGAAGAAGCGTTTCCGTATGAGGAAACCGCCGATCAACTCAAGGCCATACAAGAAACCAAAGCCGATATGGAATCCCAGCGGCCTATGGATCGTCTTATATGCGGGGATGTCGGATTTGGCAAAACGGAGGTCGCCATTCGCGCCGCGTTCAAGGCGGTTTGCGCGGGTAAACAAGTCGCTATCTTGGCTCCCACCACCGTGCTGGCGCAGCAACACTGGAAAACGTTCCGCGAACGCATGGCCGATTATCCGGTGAGAATCGAGATGGTCAGTCGTTTTGTCCCGGTGGCTGAACAGCGCAAAATACTTTCCCGCACTGCGTCGGGAGAGGTGGATATCCTCATCGGGACGCACCGGCTACTCTCATCTGATGTGATATTTAAAGATCCCGGTCTGGTGGTGGTGGATGAAGAGCAGCGCTTTGGCGTGGAACACAAAGATGCACTCAAAGAAAAATACCGTAGAATCGATCTGCTCACTTTATCGGCCACTCCCATTCCACGCACCCTCTATATGGCACTGATGGGAACCCGCGATATGAGCACCATTGAAACCCCCCCGCGCAACCGCATTCCGGTCGAGACCACGGTTCAGGAATATGACGAGCGGGTCATTCGATCCGCCATCCAGCGCGAAATGTCCCGCGGGGGACAGGTTTTCTTCCTGCACAACCGGGTGAAAACCATCGAAAAAATGGCCGGTCAGATCCAGTTTTTGATTCCGGAAGCAAGGGTGCTGGTTGGGCATGGACAGATGGAGGAGCATCAGCTTGAAGAGGTCATGAGCCGGTTCATTTCCGGTGATGCCGATGTGCTGGTTTCAACCACCATCATTGAAAGCGGGATCGATATTCCGAATGCTAATACCATCATTATTGACCGAGCCGACCGATTTGGTTTGGCGGATCTGTATCAACTGCGAGGACGGGTGGGTCGTTCCGATTCCCGCGCCTATGCGTTCCTGATGCTGCCGCGTGACTTGGTGAGGGGAGATGCCGGCAAAAGGGTGGAGACTATCCGCCAGTATTCCCATCTGGGAGCCGGATTCAAAGTGGCCATGCGTGATCTGGAAATCCGAGGTGCGGGTAATCTTCTCGGAACCGCGCAGAGCGGTCATATCGTGGCGGTGGGGTTTGAGTTATACTGTCGTTTATTGAAAGAAGCCATCTCTCAACTGAAGGGTGAAGCCACCTCACGGGTAGGGGATGTGGCACTGCGTCTGGATTTTCTGGTGCCGGGTCATTCTCCCCGTGAAGGGGTGGCACGAGCCGAAATCCCGGCATCTTATATCGAACCTCAAACCCTCCGTATCCAAGCCTACCGTGAATTAGCAGAGCTACGCACTGAAGAAGAATGGAAACAATTAAGAGAACGCTGGCGCGATCGCTTTGGAAAATGGCCGATTGAGGTTGAACTGTTGCTGATGTATAATCGGATACGAATCACAGCTTTAGCTGGTCATATTACGCAAATAGATGTAAAAGGTGAGAAATTAATGATGACGCGAAACGGTGACTACGTCATGGTCGAGGGAAAATTCCCCCGCTTAAATAAACAAAACCCCAAGGCAAAATTGCAGGAAATAGAAACATGGATCAAGGCCTTCAGCCGTTAAGGGGTTTTCTAATCCGCCTCTTTTCTGTCGCTACCGTGCTGACAGGGACGCTTTCTTGTGCCCATGCTCAGCAAGTAATTGATGGCGTGGCAGCAGTGGTGAATAAAAAAGTCATCACCTTTTCAGAGGTTCGAAAGCAAGTGGATCCGATTGAAGCGCAATACAAAGAAATTCTGACGGGGATGGAGCTGATGGAACGCGTTAAGGAAGCGCGTTTGAATGCTTTAAAATCCCTCGTGGAACGGGAGCTGATCATCCAAGAATTCAATGACAAAGGTTTTTTCATCCCCGATAACGTGGTGGAAGACCGTATCGTTAATATTGTGCGCGAGCAATATGAAGGAGATCGCCCTGCCCTGATCCGCACCCTTCAGGCCAACGGTATTTCAGTTAAACAGTTCAAAGAACAAATACGTGAACAGATCATTGTTCAAGCCATGCGCGGGCGCAATGTATCCTCCGCAGTGATCGTGTCTCCCTTTCAGATCGAGCAATATTATCAGGATAATGTGCGTCAGTTTGTTCAGCCCGATCAGGTCAAACTGCGCATGATCTATCTGCGCAAAGGCCTCTTCACCGAAAAAAGAAAACTGGCGGACGGAACCGAAGTGGAAAAGGATCCCCAGCGCCTGATCGCCGAAGAAATCCTGCGAAAGGTCGAAACCGGCAGTGATTTTGCCAGTCTGGCCCGTGGATATTCAGAAAGTCCTCAACGAGCCAATGGTGGGGACATGGGATGGGTTTCCGAAAACACCCTGCGCCCTGAACTGGCTTCAGTGGCCTTCAAGCTTCAACCCGGTCAGAACAGCAACATTCTTGAGACCGATGAGGGCTATTATGTCTTGCTGGCCGAGGATGTGAGGCGATCCACCGTGTTGGCACTCTCGGAAGTTCGAGAAAGCATTGAAAGTACCTTGCTGCAGCAGGAGCGCGAGCGACTGCAACAGGAATGGCTCGATAGCCTCCGTGCCAAAGCGTTCATCAAAATGTTCTTCTAATTGGTAGGGCTGTTGTGTCTCTTTCATCGACCGTGAAGCAACGGGCACCACAAAAACAATCTCCCTTAGCCGACTCCCGAGCGTTGGTCGTTACTCTGGGTGATCCGGCTGGCATTGGGCCTGAAGTGATCGAAAAAGCTTTAGAGGTTTTTCGTGCCGAGCACCCACAGGTTCCGGTTCAAATTCTGGGCAGCACCCGAGGAGTAAAACCCGGCAGGCCCAGTCTACGCGGAGCGCGGATGGCTCTGGAAGCTCTTCATTCATCAGCAGATCAAGCGCGGGCTGGTTCGGTTCGAGCCATCATAAACGGCCCCGTTCACAAAGGCGGATTGATTAAGCTTGGTTTTACTTTTCCGGGTCAGACGGAATTTTACGCGCGTAATTTTGGTTTGCCAGCTGACGCAGTCAGTATGTTGATGACCGCGCCTCGACTGACGGTGGGTTTGGTGACGACTCATTGCTCGTTGCGCTCGGCTATCCGTAAGCTCAGCCTGGAGCGTGTGGTGAGCACGGCGGTTCGGCTGAATGATTTTTTGCGCCTGCGCGGAATTCGTTCTCCACGTCTCGCACTGGCTGCGCTGAATCCCCATGCCGGAGAGGAGGGTGCTTTTGGCAATGAAGAAGAAACACTGCTCAAACCGGCTTTGCAACAGATGAAGCGCCAGGCTTTATCAGTCAGCGGCCCCGTTCCGGCGGACTCGGTATTCATGGCAGCACGAAACGGAAAGTTTGATGGGGTAATAGCTCTTTATCATGATCAGGGGCTGATTCCGTTCAAACTACTTTGCTTTGATACGGGAGTGAACGTCACCGCAGGCTTGCCGGTTTGGAGGATGTCACCCGACCATGGCACGGCATTTGACATCGCGGGCACCGGTCAAGCGGATGCCTCCAGCATGCTCGAAGCGTTTCGTCTGGCGGTACACTTAACAGAAAGCTCTCCCGATCAATGAAGGAGTCTTTGGATCGCATCCTCTCATCTGTTCCAGATCATGGATTTTTCCAAGGTAAAACGTGGAGATGGAGCGCACAGCCTCTCTTGCTTTCCCAAGGAGAAATCGCTCAAATCGAGGCACTCGGGTCACGGTTGGCTGTTTTCCAGAAAGCGTCCAATACCTTGTACCGCCGCAGTGTGAAGGGAAGTGCTCCTAGTTGGGTGGCCGAGTGGTTAGAGCGGGGAAAGCCTGATGAAGTGATCCGTCTGGGTCAGGAAGGGGAATCAGCCGATGCCGTCCCGACGTTGATCCGCCCTGATTTGATGTGGACGGAAGACGGGTTTGCGCTGACAGAGATCGATTCAGTTCCGGGGGGTAGCGGACTGACGGCGTGGATGCAACAGGTGTTTACCTCCGAAGGTCATGCGGTGGCCGGCGTGCCTGATATGGCCCAGCGGCTCCAATCCTATTTCAAAGATTTCGATATTCTCATTTCAAAGGAGGCCTCCGATTACCAGCCGGAGTTGACGTGGCTGTATGGTTCAGATCGTGTCTTTCCAGCGGAAGAGTATGTATGGAGCGGTGCGCCGGTTTACCGTTTTTTTGAGATGTTCGACTGGATGGGATTGGATCGTATGCGCTCCGGTTACTCGTCGGGAAGACGTGTGGATGCTCCACTTAAAGCGTTTTTAGAGGAGAAACTTTGGCTGGCGTTGTTCTGGCTTAAACCATTGGAACGTTTCTGGCGGCAGGAATTAGGGGCACGTTACTTCGCGGATTTACGTGAAGTTATACCACGTTCTTGGGCGCTGATACCGGCTGAAGTGCCTCCCATCGCCGAAATTCCGGGTTTGGGCATCCAGAACTGGCAGGACTTAATGGATTTTTCGCAGAAGGAAAGGGACTTGGTTCTGAAAATTTCCGGTTTTTCCCCTCATGCATGGGGATCACGCGGCGTGGTGGTGGGATCCGATATGTCGTCTACCGATTGGCGGACGGCAGTGCAATCGGCACTCGATTATTCGGACCGGCATCCTCATTTACTCCAGCCCTTCCGCAAGGGACGCGTTATTCAGCATGCTTACTGGGACATCGAGTCGGGTGTTGAGCGTGTCATGCAAGGCAGAGTGCGGCTCTGCCCCTATTTCCTGGCCCAAGGTAAGCGTGTGGAACTGCTAGGTATCCAGGCATCGATCTGCCCGGCGGATAAAAAACTTATCCACGGAATGGAGGATGCGGTGATGGTACCGGTGGCGCTTAGAGTTTAGGGCGCGGCCACACGGGTGGGCTCTTCCTCAGTCCCCGAAAGAAATACCCACTTCACGGCAGGTCTTAACGATCTGATGGTCAGGGGTGACCCGTTTGATCTTAGAGACCGCTTCGGCCATGGTCACATCGCCCACTTGATAGTTTTGATAACTGACCATGTGACCGAATTTTTCTTCGAAAATCAAATCTACGGCAGCCACCCCAAACCGCGTGCCCAGAATGCGATCCAGTGAAGTGGGAGCCCCGCCACGCTGCAAATGACCCAAAACCACCGCACGGGTGTCTTTGCCGGTTTGCTCAGCAATCACCGCCGCCACTTTTTCCGCAATACCACCCAGCCGGGCTTCTCCGCTCTGGCAGTCGGACTTAGTCACATAGGTTCCATCCTTCATTTTTGCGCCTTCGGCACATACGACCATGGTGTTATAGGCACCTTTGGCTTCGCGTTCTAGAATCACGGAGCAGACCTTGTTCATGTCGAAGGGTAATTCGGGGATGAGAATGATGTCGGCACCACCTGCTAGTCCGCCATGCAGGGCGATCCACCCTGCGTAGCGTCCCATCACTTCCATCACCATGACCCTCTTGTGGCTTTTGGCCGTGGTGTGGAGTCGATCCAAGGCGTCCACCACACACGCTACCGCCGAATCAAATCCAAAGGTAATGGCCGTGGCTTCGATGTCGTTATCGATGGTTTTTGGAACGCCGATGGTGGGAATACCAGCTTCCAGGAGTTGAAGCGAGGTCGAGAGGGAGCCGTCTCCACCGATCGTGATGAGGCATTCTACTCCTAACCCTTCCAGAGTTTCTTTAGCTTCTTGAATCACCGCCGGATCAATGCGTGCTTTGTCTCCGTGACCTACTTTGGCCACAAACCGCCCCTTGTTGGTGGTGCCCAGAATGGTGCCCCCCAAGTGCATGATGCCTGCCGTGCTTTCCAGAGTCAGAATACGGTATTGAACCGGAGATAACATCCCTTCAAAACCATCCAGAAAGCCGATGACTTCCCATCCACGACCATGAGCCGCATGCACCACTCCCCTTAAAACTGCATTCAATCCGGGGCAATCCCCGCCACTTGTTAAGACTCCGATTCGTTTTGCCATGAAGCGACCATATCGATTAACCGGAGCTTGTGAAGTAAGAAAAACTAATTCTTAAACAAAAATTTTAATTTAAAATTTATAATCGTAAATTTAAGGCCAATACGGCGCTATCAGGTATCAAGCACTCGTATCATCGGGAGGTTGCGGTATTGTTGATTTAGATCCAGACCATAGCCAATGACGTAGTGATCATCAATTTCAAACCCGACCCAACGCGCATGAGCGGGTTCAGTACGAGGGCGCTTTTTTGAAAGCAACACACAGCTTTCGACTGAAGCTGCCTTACGTTCGTAAAGGCGGCGGGTAACTCGAGACAGAGTGAGCCCGGTGTCCAGGATGTCATCCACGATGAGCAGATGACGCCCGCTGTAATCGGACTGGATGACATCCAATCCATCCAGTTTTCCGGCAGAGTGTGTTCCTTGATAGCTGGCCACACGGCAGCATTCCAATAGGGTGGCGGGAGGGAGATGACGCATCAGATCGACCATGAAAAAAAGGCTGCCATGCATCAAGCCAACAACGGTGAACTCACGACCCTCATAGTGGCGCGCGATGTCTCCGGCCAGATCTCGAACGCGTGAGCGGATGCGCCGACTGCTGATCAAGGTTCGGCCCGGAAGGGACATGAGAAATCAGGAGACGATCCGCCAACCTTCAGGAATCCAGACGGGCCAGTTCACGGTTCATTTTTTCAGTCAAGGCGGCGTCACTGCGCAGGGCGACCCCCCGCCTCCATACCTCGCGTGCCATTTCGGGACGAGCCGTTTGCTTATAGGCAAGTCCGGCAAAATAATGGATAGCCTGGATGGTTCGCCCGTCCAAGCCTGACGGATTGGTCTGAATTTGCTTGATGAGGATTTCAAAGTCCTCGCGGGCATTGTCACGTCGATTGATGAAGGCAGGCAAATGGTAATTGTTCACCGCCCGTATGAAGCGGACACACGGATCTTGGGGTGTCTGGGAAACGGCTTGATCCATGGTCTTGAGGCCGTCCTTGAGATAGCGCAGTTTGGATGGTCCGGGTAATACATCCCGGCTTTTTAAGGTCCAGGCACTGCCCAAATAGACTTTGTAGATGGCATTGCCGGGTTCTTGACTCAGTAGTGTTTCCAGAGTGGTGATCAATAGGTCGGTGGCACCTTTGTCACCCGATGCTGATTGATCGTGCAGCTTTTGAACCGCTATCACCTTCTCGTTCAAAAAAGGATCGCTCATGGCCGTCAGATTCGATGCTCCAAAACGGAGGAAAACCAAACCCAGTATAACCAGCATAGTAAAGCGAATCATGATTCCAGCATAAACCTCGTGCAAACGGGATGGGAAGCCAATAATGAATGCTATATAGCCTTTCGGTCTTCTAATGACTTTACGAGAAATAGGAAAAGCCTAACCTGATTCTATGACTGATACACCCTGCATTACAGGTTTCCATCATGTGGCCATACGGGTGCGTGATTTTGATCGCTCTCTGGCTTTTTACACTGAAATTTTGGGACTAAGCCCGCGCGTGGCATGGGGAGAAGCACCCACCCGTGCGGTGATGCTGGGAGCGGAAGATCGGGTTTATCTTGAAATATTTGAACGTCCCGCGCAGGCCGCAGCCTCGGGCGAAGAAGGCACGTTGCTTCACTTTGCTCTTCGCACCCCGGATGCCAGTGCCATGCTGGAACGGGCTCGCACGGCAGGTTGTGAGGTGACCATGGAGCCTAAAGAAGTGAACATCGGCAATACCCATCCCAGTCTTCCCTCCAGCGTGCCGGTAAAAATAGCCTTCGTGAAGGGGCCAGACGGGGAAGTGATCGAGTTTTTTGAGAATCAATTGACCTAAGGTCTTCCGGGACTGCCTCTCAGCGATGGGCACCGGAGACATTCATGTCTATAACGTAAACGCTTTTACGCGCAGTGATAAAAAGGGTGCGGTTATCCTTTCCTCCAAAAGTCACATTGGTGGGATCCTCTGGAATCGGAATTTCCAGTAGCAATCGTCCTTCACGACTATAGATAGCGACCTGTCGATCCGTGAGGTATAGGTTTCCCTTACTATCCAAAGCCATGCCATCGGAGGCGCGCGGGATCGACCAGACTTTTTTTGTGGGCACGCCCTGTGCATCCAAGGAATACTTTACGGTGGAACGTCCTCCGTGATCCGCGATATAGAGGAAGCGACCATCCGGAGTTCCCACTATCCCGTTGGGGCGCACCATATCATCAATCAATTGAAGAATCTCACCTGATTCCGGCTTCAGCAGATAAACGCCCTCGGTTTTCATTTCCATGGAATCGCGTTTGCCATAGCGGGGATCGGTAAAGTATATCCACCCGGCAGGGTGAATCCAAAGATCATTAGGTGAGTTGAAGCGTCGCCCTTCAAAATGACTCGCCAGCACCGTTAGGCTTCCGTCCTTTTCGTATCGAACCAGCCGTCGTCCGCTGCCCTGACAAGCAAGCAAGCGGCCTTGGGCATCGAAAGCCAGGCCGTTGGATCCTTCGGATTCGGAGTTGAAAACTCCTGTGGCGTGTGATGGCGACCAAGTGTGAATGGTATGGCGCGGAATGTCAGTGAAGTAGAGGATGCCATCCGGGCTGAACGCAGGCCCCTCGGTGAACTGAAAACCTGTGGCCAGCTGTTGAGGAAGGGTGTCGGGCTTTAATAGGGGAGACTCCACCGAACAGGCACCCAGCATCATGCCGCAAAGAAGCAGAGCGGCGTGCCTCATCAGCTTTGGCGGGCATCGACCAACTGAGCACTTAGGGCGCGCACCCTTTTGCTGAGGATGGTGGATAGTCCGAGCAGGATGCGGTTGCCACAAACGGGATTATCGTTGATGAATTGCTTGAGTGATTCGCCATCGATGCGCCAAATTTGACTGAATTCCAAAGCGCGGATGTTCGCGCTGGCTGGCCCTTGGTCAAAAACACTCATTTCACCGATCGATTCGCCCGCCGAAATGGATCCCACCACGATGTCATCTTCAAGCCCCTGGCGTCGCACTTCCAACCGTCCGGAAATAACAAAATAAATATGAAGCTGTTCCTCTCCTTGGCGGATCATGTCATGATCCGGTTGCACGCCGCGGAATTCACCATAGGAAGCTAACAGATCACGGTCATCCTCGGGGATGCCCATTAAAAACCCGGCATCTGGTAAGGACGGGCGGTCGAAGGTCGATGACATAGAATGTATTATGTACGCACTGGACGGCTGAGCCAAGCGGTTTCTTGGAAGGCAAAAAGAGTTTCAATACCCTTTTGTGCCAAGTCCATCAGCGTGTCCAGATCCTGTCGGGAGAAGGTAGCTTCTTCTCCAGAAGCACCGATTTCCACCAGACGGCCATCCTGAGTCATGACGACATTCATGTCCACGGAGGCATCCCGGTCTTCCAGATAACAAAGATCCAGAATGGTCGTTTCTTGATAAATACCCACACTGGTAGCGGCTACTTGGCCTGTTAAGACTTCAGACAACGAGGGGTCTTTGAGAGCCAGGCGTTCTATTGCAAGACGCAGTGCCAGATAGGATCCGGTGATGGCGGTGGTGCGTGTTCCTCCATCGGCCGCCAAGACATCGCAATCCACCCATAATGTTCTACGACCCAGTGCCTCCAGACGGGTGATGGTGCGCAGCGAGCGTCCGATGAGGCGCTGAATTTCTTGAGTGCGACCATCAATTTTTCCTTTGGTCACGTCCCGTAGTGAGCGCTCCGAAGTAGAATAAGGCAACATGGAATATTCAGCACTCAGCCAGCCACCTGTTACACGCTGCTGCTCCATCCAACGCGGAACTTTCTCTTCCACGCTGACGACACACAACACATGCGTTCCTCCACAGCGAAGCAAAATGGATGAAAGCGCATTGGCCGCCGCATCCCATTCAAATGAAAGGGGACGCATCCTATTATGAGGACGTTGGTCGGGGCGCTGGGCGGGCATGACGAACTTAGTTACCGGCTTTTCCAGCTTTGAGAATCATTTCCTCAAGTTTGCGTCCGGTATCGCGAATCCGGTATTCCACCATAAAGGGCTGAAAATCAGGTGATCGTGCTTTCATGTTTTGCAGGCTCAAAAGAGCATTTTCATAAAGACCCCGTGCTTCGGAAAATTTTCCTTCAGCCGCAGCTGTGGAGGCCGATTGAAGCACCGAATAGATTTCCGCATAGGTCTTCATGTTTGTACGGTCGCTTTCGGAGGAGGAGAGGGAGGCTTCTTCTGATGGCGCAGGGGAGGCAGGATCCGGCATGGGGATCGAAACAGGTGCATCCACTTCGGTGATTTGGATAGGTTCTGTCGCAGACGGAGTAGAGTCGGGGTTGTTATCGACCGGACGTTTAGGATCCTCCGTAAGCATAATGGGTTCAGTGAGCACCGGTGGTTCTTCTGCAGCAATCTCTTCAGCTGCTTGCCCGGTCATACTGATTTCTGCGTTGTTCTTCAGCACTTCTTCCGGGGAGGAGCTTACGATGCGAATGGGAGGTTCGGTGCTCAATACACGGGTTGTTGGAGACGATTCGGCTTCTGCGACAGGCACAGGTTCGGCTCGAAGCACAGGGATTTCCGGTTCGGGAGTAGGGGTAGGTTCGGTGCGGATCGGTTCTATGTTGGTCGGTTCAGTTGAGGCAACAGGTGCCGTGGTGGAAGCGGCAACTTGAGCGGCGCGGCGCGACCGAAGTTCAGAAGGCGTAATGACCACCACGGTTCTTCGTTGTCCGCTTCGGTCTTGAATGGCGGGAGTGGTTTCAATGACCGGAGTGGTAACATCGGGCTGAGGAAGCGGGGGATTCTGATCCAGATTTCCATTGATGGAATCTTCCACAGAAGTAGATGGTGCGGTCGGTATAGGATCGGGTGCGCGGGTGACAAGTACGGGTGCCGCCGGTTCTCTCAGCTCTGGTTCAGTGGGTAAAACAGCATCAGGAATCGCCACTTCCGCGCGCAGGGATGGGGAGTCGCTGACCATGGGCAGTTCCGCTCCGGCTGTCGTGGTGATCTCCGGTGAACCGCTCTGTTGTCGTAGCTCGGCAATCTGCGTTTCACTCAATTCGATATTCTTGCGATCCAGCTTAGCCAGTTGCGTTTCAGTGAGTGGAGAAAAGGTGTGGTGCAGGGCGGCGGGCACAAAATGATCTCCTTTCACTTTGATAAACGCTGGAAGGATTTCACCCCGTTTGGGTATGCCCGGTGTATTGGCAAAGGATCCGCCAGCTGCGGCTTTGCGGTCATAGATGATGGGAATCAACATCCCCGGTTGAATACCATCTTTTGAGCGGATCACCTGAAGCACCCGAGCCTCAACTTCCACACGGTCGGACGAGGCGGCAAACCAGAGTGTTTTGTTGCTGTTGACGGATACGTTGGTGATTTCAATTCGAATAAAATTCGGTGCATGATCTTGATACACCCGATAACCATCGTCATCGTTTGCCGCAGGTTGAGCATGCACTAGACTGCAAGCGGCCCACAATCCGAGCCAGAAAGTGAGGCAAAAAGGAGAAGCGGACTTTTTAAACATTTGCATGTCAAATTTTGAAGATCATAAACTGCCGCATGGTATTGGGCAAGCTGACAGTTTACGTTTCCGGGAAAAATCCCTCGGACTGTTGCAAACTGTTTCCTTCCCCGTCCAGCCACTCTGGCGCGTCTGATAGAAACTGAATATGGCAGATGTCGTCAGGTTCCAGACTGAGTGAGAGCTGCTCGAGTAAGCCCCGTGCATTCAAAAGATAACTATCCAAACGCAGTCGATGGATATGCTCAGGATCCGTCCCGAGATATCCCACTACTACGCTTTCATCTTCCAAGGTGATGCGCGCAAAACCTCCGGCCCTGACTCGATTTATCAGGTGAGGGTTCATCGACGGCGGCGTCGTGGTGCTCCAGATCGACGGCGCACCGCGCTGGTAACGGGGCTGTCATTCAGCAGTGCCGTATATTTGTAGGGAAATCCTTCCAATTTTTTGCGCGGGATGGGTTCGTTAAGAAGCACCTCCACCGCGCGGAGCTGATCCTCGTCAAATCCTGTCATCAAGGTCAGGGCGTCACCGGATTTTTCCGCACGACCCGTTCGGCCAATGCGGTGGATGTAGTCTTCCGGATTTTCTGGCACGTCATAATTGATGACGTGCGAGACGCCGGCGATATCGATGCCGCGGGCGGCGATATTGGTGGCGACCAACACTTCGCATTCCCGGTTGCGGAACATTTCAAGTGCCTTGGTGCGTTGGCTCTGCGTGCGGTCAGAGTGCAACACGGTGACTTTGTGCTCCGTCCTGGAGAGGGCGTCGGCAATGGTATCGGCTTCCACTTTAGTGCGGGTAAAGACGATGACTCCGTTATATTCCATGTGGTCGAGCAAGGCCAATAGCAGTTCGAATTTTTGATCCGATGCCACCGGATAAAGCGCGTGGTCAATGGTTTCGGCTTTACTGACCGAAGGATTAATCTGGATACGTTCGGGGGTCTTCATGGCCCATGAAATGAGCCTCTGAATGGCATCGGGCAGGGTGGCGGAAAAAAGCAAGGTTTGTCGGTCAGGGGGGCACGCCTCAATGATGCGGGTGACGTCGGGCATGAATCCCATATCGAGCATGCGGTCCGCTTCATCCAAAACAAGGTGCCGAATCTGGTCGAGTTTGAGCACCCCGGATTTTAAGTGATCCAAGAAGCGTCCGGGGGTGGCCACAATAAGGTCAGGTTTGCCCCGCAGGCTTTCCAATTGCGGTTCATAGCTCACGCCGCCATGGAGCAGGCAGAATTTCAAGTCGGAGAAAGCGGTGAAATCTATCAAGGCATCATGAACCTGAGCGGCCAGTTCCCGGGTGGGTTCCAAAATCAGTACGCGAGGCCCTTGGTGGGTTTTAAGCAAGGTGAGGAGCGGTAATAAAAAGGCTGCAGTTTTACCCGTTCCTGTTTGTGAGGAGGCTAAAATGTCCCGCCCCTCTAAAATGGGGGGAATGGCTTGGGCTTGAATGGTGGAAGGTTCGACGTATCCCAGACGCTGGACGGCATGGATAAACTTCTCATCCAGACCAAGATTTTGAAATGACATTTCAGGAGTTTAGCGGAGTCGATGACGGATGCAATGGAACTCTGTGCAAAATAGACTTCCACCTATCAGCTCAGCATGGTTTCAACCGTTTGGCTGAATTGTTTGATCGAAAAGGGTTTGGACAAAAAGATCCCGTTAATATCCTTTAAGTTTCGTTTTTCTAAAATATCGGATGGGTAACCGGAAAGAAGGATGCATTTGATAGCAGGATGTTGAGCGTGAAGTGCACAGGCCAGATCCCAGCCATTCATCTCGGGCATCAGGACATCGCTAACCAAAAGATCCACCGGTTTAGGGCTGAGCGTGGCCCACTCAAGAGCCTCTTTGGCATGGAGCGTGGCGTAAACGTGGTGACCCGACTTTTCGAGTAATCTTTTCACGATGTGTAGCAACGTGGGTTCGTCCTCAACCAATAAAATTTGCCGTGGAGAAATGCTGGGGGCGATGGTATTCGAAGGGGTGACTGAAGGAGCCTTGGAGATGGGCAATAACACTCTAAAAACACTTCCCTCACCCAGTTTACTGTGTGCTTCGATTAAACCATTGTTTTGTTTGATGATTGCGTAAACTGTAGAAAGTCCGAGACCGGTTCCTTGGTTCAGCGGCTTAGTAGTAAAAAAGGGCTCGAAGATTCGCTGGAGGGTTTCTGAATCCATACCGAGACCCTGATCATGGACATAGATGCCCGTGTAGGAATCCGAATGATCCGAGGAAAATGGAAACATATCAGCCAAAGGCGGTGGCTCAGAACCAGAAGAAATGGTGATGAGGCCGCCGTCAGGCATAGCATCACGGGCATTGAGCACTAAGTTAAGAATTACTTGCTCGAATTGTCCGGGATCCATCCAGATGTCGGGCGACAACGGGCCGGGCAGGAATTGGATTCGGATGTTTTCTCCCACTAGAGTGTTCAGCATGGAAACCATTTCGGAAAGAGATTCATTCACATTGAGTGAACACGGCTGAATGGGGTGCTTCTTAGCCAGGTTTAACAGCTGGCGGGTAAGATTGGCGGAGCGCGTTCCAGCTTCTTTGATTTGATGAAGATGCTCCACCATTTCAAGGTCATCGCCTACACCCTCCAGTGCCATTTCAGCATGGGTTAGGATGACCGAGAGCATGTTGTTATAATCATGTGCCACCCCTCCTGCCAGCTGTCCGATGGATTCCATTTTCTGAGCCTGTAGAAGGTGGGCTTCCCTCTCGATTTCACGGGTGATATCTTTTTTGAGCGCCACGTAGTGGGTGATGGAACCCTTGGAATTCGTAATGGGAGAGATATTGGCCAATTCATGGAACAGAGTGCCATCTTTAGCGCGGTTGATGATGCGCCCTGACCACGCCTTTCCCGACGTCAGAGTATTCCACATCTCGCGGTAAAATGTATCCGATTGCGCTTCACTTTTGAGGATGCGTGGATTTTGACCGATGGCTTCCTCGCGCGTATAACCCGATGTGGTTTCAAACGACGGGTTAACGTATTCAATGATTCCCTGAGCATCGGTGATAACGATGGTGTCTTCACTTTGTTCAACGGCTCGGCGAAGTTGATTCATCTCCGATAGACGCTCGCGTTTATGAAAATAACTCCCAAGCAGGGCAGCGAAGGATTTAAGAAATGACAGGTCGGATGCATTCCATTCAACGACTTGATGACAGTTGGCCAACCCCAAGAATCCCCAGATTTGATCGTCAGAGGAAATCGGAATCGCTATCACGGAGACGATTCCCAGATAATCCATGATTTCCCGTTCCCGACCCGAAAATAAGGCGGTTTGGCGCTCCAGGATCCTCCGCTCAAGAAATGCCTCAAGGAAGCTTGGGAGATCCGTTTCCAACGTTAAGTTCACTAACTTCGAATCATCGACTACCGCTGTGACGGAGGCATCAGTCCAGTGATAGGACTGGCTTAGGTATCTTCCCTCTTTTCCAGGTAACGTATGGACACTAAGGACAGCTGCCTTACTTTGTTTAGTAATTTGCCCGAGTTTTTCCAAAATAGGGGTGATGTAGGGGTCGGGGTTTTCGCCGCCCAGCAAAATGAAGGCGGTCTCGGCCAGTAAGGTGAGCATTTCCTCCCGTTTTTTGAGTTCCTCAATCTGACGGGTATTTTGAGAAATATCCGTCATGCTCCATATTACGCAATCTTCTCCGTCGATAGATATGACACTGGCGTTGACGGAGACGTTCAGGCGTTTTTTATGGCGATCAAGGTGCCAACACGTATACGACCAGACAGCACATTGCCGGGTGAGCTGTTCCAAAGTCTGGATCAAATCGGATGGATTTTCCCAGATGCCCACAGCATGAAGATGATTGCCCAGCAGCTCCTCACGGCGGTATTGATAAAGGTCTAAAAAGGCTTGATTAGCATCAATCAACTGCCCGTTAGACAAACGCGAGATCGCCTTGCCTTGATGGGAAACTTCAAAAATTTTACGGAATTTTTCCTCGTCGTTTCGCAATCGGATTTCACTGGATTTTCTTTCCGTGATATCGACTTGTACCCCCAAGAAGCTGATCAGTTTTCCATCTAGATCATGAACGGGTTCGATCTCCAGCTCGAGCCAGTAAGGCTGTCCCGTCTTTGAGTAGTTCAATATCTCCGTCCGAAAACTACGTCCCTGATTAAGAGCTTCACGCATCAACGTGATGGTCTCAGGATTCGTATCAGCACCCTGTAGTAATGCACCGGGATTTTTACCCAAAGATTCCTTAGCGGTGTATCCCGTCACGTCGGTAAATGCTTGGTTGACCCACGTGATACGACGTTGGGGGTCGGTCAGAATGATGATTCTTCGGGTGTATCGAACCAGCAGATCCAGACATTTTTTTTCTGCAAAGGATACCGGGAACGACATTGATTCTATTGGAAGATCGGACACAGCTAAATATTCAGTTTCTTAACAAAAGTAAATAATGGTATGCTAAAAGAGTAATGCGTATCAAACCCAATCATTTCATTTTTTAACCCGTTCATCGTCCGACAAGTGGTAAGCAGCTAATTTTTGATAGAGGGTGGGCCGTGACCACCCCAAAAGCTTAGCCATACTGCTTTTGTTCCAACGGGTGTGCTCGCCCACACGCTGAATGAGAAGGTTTTCCACTTCCTGTTGAAAACGTAAGGCCAAGCCGGATTCATTTTTTTGCATGGAATCCTTTATTCTGCCATCGACCCAGATCTTCAACGGATCCGCCCCATTTGAACCAACCGCAGCGGGTGTGTAAAGTGATGCGAGGATGATGTCTTCTGTAATCGGCAGGCCCCGGCACTCGATAATACATTTTTGAATCACGTTTTGCAGCTCCCGGATGTTTCCGGGCCAAGGTTGCTTCTCCAGAAGTTGAAGCGCGGCAGGTGTCATGGATGGCGGTAGCGCGCCCAGACGAACACTGAAACGATTCAAGAAATACTCTACCAGAGGACGGATATCTTCGACCCGTTGTCGCAGCGGAGGAATACGGATTTCTGCTGCTCCCAATCGGTAATATAAATCTTCCCGGAAGGTTTTTTGCAACACCGCCGTTTCG
>JBHJOR010000059.1:0-14628 GCA_050329585.1 Methylacidiphilales bacterium
TACGCCGGCGGTTGCCCACCGAAGCGGGGTCAATATGTTCGTAACTGGAAGTGGATTTGGTCACCGCATTGGCGTGCATGCCGCCTTTATGGGCAAACGAGGATTGACCCACAAAAGGAGCACGCGGATCATGGTTTTGGTTGGCCACTTCATCGACAAAATGGGAGAGATCTGTCAAATCAGCCAATCGACCGGAAGGCAGAACCGTGCGCCCCATTTTGATTTCCAAAAGGGGAATCACCGTGGTGAGGCTGCAATTTCCTGTGCGCTCTCCGTATCCATTGATCGTTCCTTGAACTTGCACCGCACCTGCACGCAGACTAGCTAACGCATTGGCTACAGCTAGGCCGCAGTCATTATGGGTATGAATGCCGACCCGGCACGACAGCTTGGCCAGCACCGACCTGGTAGCCTCCTCGATCTCATGCGGAAGACGGCCTCCATTGGTATCGCACAATACCACATGACTCACCCCCCCATTCACCGCACTGCGCAGACACGACATGGTGTATTCCGCATCTTGTAAATAGCCGTCAAAAAAGTGCTCTGCATCGTAGATTACTTCCCGCCCATTTTGTGATAAATACGAGGCCGTTTCTTCAATCATGCGCAGATTTTCATCCCGCGTCGTTTGTAATACATCAGTGACCTGCTGTGACGAGGCTTTGCCCACAAAAGTCACCACTGGAGTTTCGGCTCTCAGGAGGGCATTAACCGAAGCATCTTCCTTCACCTTCGAGCCGGGCATACGCGTGCTGCCGAAAGCGGCGATTTTTGTTTTTCCCCAATTCATGGATCGAACACTCTGAAAAAATTCCATGTCTTTAACGTTTGAACCGGGAAAACCTCCCTCGATGTAGTGAATCCCAAATGAAGCCAGCTTTTCAGCTATGTGTAACTTGTCGGAAACCGAGAAAAGAATCCCCTCTGCTTGGGAACCATCTCTCAGCGTCGTATCATAGAGCGTGATCTCATCGTTCATGAATCAAAAAATCTACCCATCGGGCTTCCAAAAATCAACGTTTGTGATTTAATAACCCGCTATGCAGTATCGCACCTTTCTTATTTTTGGAGCTCCGGGTTCAGGAAAAGGCACTCAAGGACAAATTCTTGGATCCATTCCCGGCTTCTGCCATTTGGCATGCGGCGACGTTTTTCGTAACCTTGATGCATCGTCTGAATTGGGCCGGGCATTTTTAGGTTACTCCAGCAGGGGAGATCTTGTTCCTGACTCGATCACAATCCAGCTATGGCGTGAGCATATGCAGAAAATGCGAATGTTAGGGCGCTTCAAACCGGAAATCGATCATCTCATTCTGGATGGTATTCCCCGCAATCACCATCAAGCTGAAATGCTACAGGATGACCTGCTAGTCAAAAAAGTCTTTTACCTCACCGTGCCGGATCAAGAAATTCTAGTGGATCGCATGAAGCGTCGCGCGCTCAAAGACAATCGACTCGATGATGCCAATGAAACCACCATCCGCGAGCGGCTTCGCGTATATGATGAACAGTCTAAATCCGTTCTCGATTTCTACGGCCCCGAACGTTGTGTTAAACTGGATGCCATGCTTTATCCCTACGAAGTGCTAAGAGAAATTTTATCCGAAATCGATACTCGGTCTTAAAAAACCATTCCGCATGCGTATTGCCTATCTCGGGACAGGGGAAATCGGACTCCCCACCCTCAATCTGCTCAGCGCGGATAATACGTTTCAATTGTGTGGGATTGTTACTCAGCCGGATCGTCCGGCAGGTCGAAGGCAGCAACTCACCTCACCACCGGTCAAGCTGTGGGCGGAAGGAAAAGGGTTTCCTGTCATGCAACCCGAATCGATTAATGATTCAAAGGCACTTGGCGTCATGGAGTCATGGAAACCGGACTTGATTCTGGTGTGTGCCTACGGACAAATTTTGAAGGCCCCCTTGTTGTCACTTCCTCCCCTAGGTTGTTGGAATATTCATGCCTCGCTACTGCCCAAACACCGGGGAGCAAGTTGCATTCACGCCGCGCTTCTAGCTGGAGATACACGGTCAGGGATCACCCTTATTCAGATGAACGCTGGCCTTGATACCGGTGACATACTGGCAACTGAAGCCTTGGATATCTATCCCGAAGAGACTGCCTCATCGCTCCATGACCGTCTGGCCAACCTTGCCCCACACGTGGTGCGAAAGGCTCTAGAGCATTATGTAATGGGCAATCTCAACGCCCTACCTCAAAATGATGCGGAAGCCACCTATGCCCCTAAGCTTGACCGCGAAGCAGGAAAAATTGATTGGTCGCAGAGCGCCATAGAGATCGCGCGCCGTATTTATGCACTCCACAACTGGCCTGGAAGTTTCACCTTTTACACCGATAGCCATGGGAAAATTAAAAGGCTCAAAATTTTTCCTCCTGTGAGGATAGTTAGTTATCAGGCGGATTCTGTGACCGTTCCTGGAACCTTAATCACTTCCGATTCTACGTACGCAGTGCAGTGCGGATCAGGAAGTTTGTCATTGGGCTCAGTGCAGCCTGAGGGAAGTCGGGTAATGGATGTTGGATCTTGGCTCAGGGGCGGTTTGATCAAAGGCTTTCAAAATGGATAAAACTAGTGTCATTAAGGTTTGGTCCATACTCGGCCACTAGCTTTATTTGAGCGGTAAATCGATGAAAACCGGGTAATGGTCGCTGGCCAAACCGGGTTCATCACCGCCGAACACATCCTTACGTTTGGAGGCCCCCTTTTGCAGCACTTGGGCCGATAAATCACCCGCCTTACAACCCGATGAGATAAAGATGTAATCAAATACGCTATCTGGCCAAGGTTCCCCTTCCCGTGACGGAACCGTGATACGCTGTTCAGCAGGAACCATAAGGAAGGTATGCCGGAATCCCATACGTTCCAATTCTGAGAAAAGTTGTTCGTCTGAAAATTGTGCGGAAAAAAAATCCGAGTTCATATCACCCGCCACCACAATCCGATCGCGGTAAGGATCAAGCTTGCGGCGGTTTAAATCTAACTGGAGTTGCTTTATGGCAGCACTTCGTTTCGAGATATTGAGCAGTCGATCCTCTTCCTTATCCGCACCAAAATTACTTTTGAGATGACCATTATAAAGATGGATGACATAAGAACCGATATCAAAACGCGCGTAGAGCCATCCACGGGTCGGACGTGATTTTCCTTTCATTCCACCAAAGTCGATTTCAAAAATTTCATTCCATGGATAACGAGACATCAAACCGTTTTCCTGACGTACGTGGTTGCCTAGATTCGCTTCAATATTCTCCTTGTAATATAAAGTGGATGCCATGTGGGAAAAACCGGGAGGGTTTAAATTTCGGTTCAAAAGCCTTAGCGAAGATAAATTCCTTGTTTCTTGTGTAACTAAAATATCAGGCTTTATCTCTTCCAGGATGGAAACTGTGGCCGCGACTTGCCAACGAGTTTGCTGGTCTTGGGACTGGCGTTGACCGGCAGGAAACCACTCTAGATTCCAGGTGCAAATTCGGATCGTTTCGGGATTGGCATGAGGTTGCTGTGTCTCATTACTGAAAGTAAAAGGCAACTCGATACGAGCTTCACCGGATTCCGACGCCCTTATGCCGCATAGCAGAACGAGCAAAAAAAGAAAAGTGACTAACCACTGAATACTAATACTCACTCATCGTGCATAGCCCCCAGATCTTGGCATCGCAAGCGCTTAATAATTCAGTATGCGTCCGCTATCTCCCGTGTATGGAGCGTTTGGCGCAGGCTGATTTTTTTTACCCGGAACCGTAAGCACGGAACTTCGAATGACTAACTCGGTGGGCACTTGAATCTTAACAGGGAGCTGAGGTGATTGCATTTCGTTAAGTAAGTAATGGGCCGCTATTTGCCCCATATTAACCGCAAATATATCTATGGTCGTCATGGGTGGTTCAAGCAGCGAACCATAGTGATTATTATCAAAACCCACTACGCTGATATCTTGCGGAACGTGAATGCCCAGATGACGCAGTTCGGAGACAATCTCGAACGCTTCACGATCCGATCCACATAGCAGAGCACTGGGTCGATGCTTCATGCGCAAAATCATGTCCGCCGCCCTGCGGGCGGAGAGGTCACTGTGCGGCTCATTAAATGCAAGTGAAGTGTGAGGCACCAGATGGTGACGTTTCATGGCTTGCTGATATCCCATGTAGCGCTCTACAAACCCGTGATGAAAATTCAAGCCCGTCACATACATATAAATCAACCGATGATTGTTCTCCGCCAGAAAATCAACCGCCTGATTCGCTCCTGCAATATTATCGCTGCAGACGCTTCCCATGCCATCAAGGTGTATTGAACAATTTCCCATTACCACCGAGGGTATGCCGGCTTCCAGAATGGCTTGACTAATAACAGATTCCGCTCGACTAGCCAAAACGCACGCCATTCCACCCTCTTCACGGAAAGTCGTAATTTTCTGAATCTTTTCTTCTACCGAACTGAATGAACAAAGTAGGCGGGTTTGATATCCTTCCTCAAAAAAAACTTGCTCAAATCCAATCAGCCAATCTTGGAAAAGGCTGAACCATCCATGAAGAGGATCTGTGTTGACGACAAAGGCAACATGCGCGACCCGCTGAAGAATATCTAAATCGACCACATCCCACCCCTCCTCGGCTTTGGAGGAGGTTATTAATCCTTCAGCCATGAGATGATTTAAAGCCAGAATGAGTGATGATCTGGGTATCCTTAAAAGTCGACTTAATTCAGCATCATGAGGAACGTGATTTCCGAAGTAATGGCAGCGGATCAACGTTCGCAGAACACTCAGTGCCCTTTCTTTCTGGTCAAATGAAAGCTTGATCGTGTCTTTTTTGTATGAGCGAGCCATCTTTACTTGCTGAAGATACAATAACGATCTTTAACAGGCAAGAAAATCAGCAAGCCGCAACGTCAGGATTCTGGAATTTGTAAAACGATGCCTGCTCGAATAACGTTGGGATTTGAAATCCGATTCATCCGTATCAGTGACTCCATGCTTACTCCGTATCGCAAGCTGATCATATAAAGCGTTTCGCCCTGACGCACGCGGTGGGTTCGTCCCGATGAGACGGGTTCGGGGGGAGAAACCTGCGGCTTGGTGATGGCGACGGCCTCTTTCCGATGGGTCGTAAGAAATCCATATTCAAAAAGCAATCGAGCATCCGTCCACTTGTTGGGGCTGTTTAAGATGATCAAATGCAGTTCCCGGCCACTGCGTTGAGCTGATGCGGCATACGTATGTCGCGAAGCATAGGTCCACCCGGTTTTGGCTGCTCCCATACCCTCGAAGGTTCCGAGCAACCGGTTGTGATTTTTTACCCACTGTGAACCTACGGCTGTCTTTAAGGTAAACCCACGCAGGCTGCAGAACTCTTTCAGTTCCGGCACCTCCAAGACCTTCTGAAATATTCTCAGCATATCATGACACGTCGTTACTTGCCCCGCAGCGGGCAATCCGTTGGGAGTCTTGAAAACGGTGTGACGGCATCCTAACTCATGAGCACGGCGGTTCATCAGTTCAAGGAAAGCAGAATGAGACCCGGCCACCTTACGGCCCAGAACCATGGCACTATCATTGTCAGAGCCCACCAGGAGTGCTTTAGTCATATCACGCACGCTGACTACTTCACCTGCACGCAGGGGGACATGACTTGGCTCAACACGAGTATCGGAGACATCCACTTTTATGGTGCCATTCAATCGGTTATGCTCCCAAACCAGAAGTGCTGTCATCAGCTTCACGGTGCTGGCCGGAGGATAAGGCACATCCGCACGCCGGGAAAAAAGAACCTTATTATTGGCGGCATCAACCAACAAAAATGCTTTGGCTTGGACAGATCGTTCCACCTGATCACGGGTCATAGCTATCGCACAGTGGCTGGAGAACAAGCCGCCACTAACCACTACCCCGATAAAACAACTACATAGAATACGGAAGCCTGGACAAAACATCTGGCCAACTAACCCCATAGAAAATAAATGAACAAGCGTTAATTATTGCAGACCTGTCTGCCAGAGCTGTCGGTAAATACCATTCTGCTCAAGCAATTCAGGGCCGGTTCCCGATTCCTGAATACGCCCATTTTCTAAGACATAGATGTGATCAAAGAGATGAATAGTATTGAGGCGATGGGTGACCATCAAGGTCGTGGGTCGTTGTGAAACGGAAACCAAGGCGTCCATGAACTCGGCTTCCGTGCGAAGATCCAGCGAGCTGGTGGGCTCATCCAGCAACAGGATGGGGCTGGATCTAAGGATGGCACGGGCGATGCCCAATCGTTGACGTTGTCCGCCACTCAGCCGCACGCCTTGCTCACCTATAGGTGTATCTGGCCCCTGTGGAAGTGCCCGCACAAAGTCAGCGGCTTGGGCGGCTTCCAGAGCCCCCCAACATGCAGATTCATCCGCATCAGGGCTGGCATAGCGCAAATTTTCCATCACCGTTCCATCCAGTAATAAAGTCTCTTGCAACACCATGGAGATATGACGACGCAAGCTAAAGCGGTTGAAGCGACTCACATCTTTACCATCAACACAAATGACACCTGACGTGGTGTCGTAAAGCCTCGGCACGAGAGAAAGCAAGGTCGTTTTACCCGCTCCCGTTCCACCCACAAACGCGACTCTGGATCCAGGCTTGATTTCAAAACTCAGTCCTCGCAGCACAGGCACCTGTTGCTCCCCTCCCCCATAAGAAAAATGCACATCATCAAAACGGATGGCGCCCTTAGCTATGTCGAGATCGGGAAGTTCTCGTCCCTCATCCTCTTCCTCAGCGGCATCAAGCACCTCGAAGACCCTTCCCGCACCCGCCGCTGCCCCCTCAATCGCCCAGGCCGTATAACTCAGCTGTTCCAAGGGCTGATAAAACATGGCCAGGTAAGCCAGAAAGAGCCACAAATCACCCACTTGTAAATTCCCCTCAGCCACTTCCAAGGCACCAAAATACAATATCAAAGCGCCGCCCGCAGCGGTGACCAAGCCCACGACTAAGGTGCTGGCTAGATTGGTGCGATCCAACGAACGCGCCGCACTACGGGCACCATCACAGGCTTCCATAAAGATCTTGTTTTCAAAAAAGCGACGGTTCATCACCCGCACTAACTTCACGTTGCGCAGGCTATCGTTGACCTGACGTAAGACTCGGCTTTCACGCTCCTGAACAGCCACCGATCCCCGGCGGATTTTCTGTGCAAAGAAAAAGATGGTTCCGAGCAAAAAAGGAACCACGCCAAATGATAACAACGTCAAAAAGGTGCTTTTCTGCCACATAACCAGGAGGATGCCCACCAAGGTGAGGCCCGATCCGAAAACCGTGGCGAAGCCCCGGTTGAAAAACGTTTGAATCGATTGCGCATCGTACGCCACCCGGTAAACCAGATCGCTGCTGTTGCGATGGTTGTGATACGACATCGAAAGGATATGTAGCTTCTCAAAACATTCCGACCTCAGCCGAACCAATGCATTGAGGCCGATTTCGATCAGCCAAAAATTGGCGGCCAGATTGAATAATCCCCATAATAAGTGGATGGTGATCAAGCCCAGTGTTGCCACGAGTAAAGCACCATGTAGAGTATCTACGGGAAGCCAATCCGGCCAACCCCCGGACTCCTTCAACAGGCCATCAATCACATACTTCACCGGCCACGGCTTAAGTAGATTCAACCCGATTGATCCAATCAGAACCAACAAAGAGCCCAAGATCGGCCAAAGAAAAGGCCGGTAATATTCGATAATTCTGCGGTGTATATTCACTTCTGCTCCGCCCGTATGGCTTCCAAGCGCCGCATGCCTTCGCGCCGTGTCGCGGCTAAGATCGTCTCCGCCACCCGGCGTCTCGCCCGCAGACCCGAAAACAACCAGTAACCCATTAGCAGCAGGAGCGGGAGAGTTGCCCACCACTGGAAGGTATCAGCCATCCAAAGACTCACCGTCACCCCCGCCAAAACAATCCATGCCAAAACCGAAAAACTGGTGACCACCAGCAGCACTCCGATCCGTGTCAGGCAAGCTCCATGCGCATGGGCCTCGGATTGGGTGCGAATCCGGACATGCCACCATCGGTTGGCAAAAATCTGCACGTCCCAATCAGACCATCCGTTATCCAGAACAAACATCCAACCTTCCTTTGACAAGAGTGAGACCACGCTGGGCAGAAAGACTTCGCGCGATTTCCCTTCTTGACTCCATACTTCTAGAAGGCCTGAACGCAGCAAAGCTGGTCGGTGGTGGGGCAGTGTTTCTTTGGATAATTCGACGCCCAGAGGTGTCCTTTTTTTCTCCAGCCATGTGAAGTAACGTGCCCATGCGCGAGCCAGCGGTTGAGTCAGTGCCAAATAAAACAAAAGAATTCTGGCCTTGAATCCATCAAAACGCATTTCAAGCCTGGCTGAGGCCATCTGCACTAATGCGGCGGTCACGGTTCCGGCAAACATTAGAAGAGGGATAACTCTCAAGGCGGGGAAACCATATGATAGGGCGAGCATGAAGACTGTTGATCCCACCCATTGAAGGGAACCAAACAAGCCCAGCCAACCTCCCCGGGGACGGGTATAGATGGACTGAAACTGACCCATAGCATACTGCCCATAATAAATAATGGGATGATAAAAGAGCGCTTCACAACTCAGCCCGCCATAAATCCGACCTTTCCAGCGCGCGATACCCGAGTCGTCAAAACGATTTAAGTGACGGAATCTCAGCAAAGCCTCCGCTTCTCCATAGCCTTTTTGTTGGGAGAAATAGGTTTTGACGTTGAATCTTCGGTGATGCCACACCACCGCACTGGGCGAAAACGCGATTTCCCAACCCCGGTCGAGCAACTTCCAGCATACATCGACGTCATCACCCGCTTTCCGATAAACAGGATCAAAGCCTCCCACTGCACGTAAGGCCCATTTCCAAAATGCCATATTGCATCCGGGGACATGTTCCGCCCGACGGTCATCAAAAAGAATATGGCTGGGTGACCCCGGCGCGGCGGCCACCGCTGCCTGCACCCATTGGTGGGCGGGGGGTGAAATATTGGGTCCACCCACTGCCGCGGTTCCTTCCTCCAGCAGCACTCTCATCAAATAATAAAGCCAATCCTCATCCGGCATACAGTCAGAATCGGTGAACGCCACCACATCGCCCTCCGCTGCATCAATACCGGTGTTACGAGCTACGCTAAGCCCCATGTTTTCTTGGCGGATGTTACGAACCTCAGGAAACTGAGAAAGGATTTCCTGGGTGTTATCCCGTGATCCATCATCTACTACTACGATCTCGAAGTCGGGATACGACTGTTTCTTTAAAGCGCGCAGGCAACCTTCCAAAGTGGGAGCTCCATTGTATGAGCAGACCACGACCGAAACTTTAGGTGCCGGAGTGATAGGAAAACGATGGGCCACACCTGAGCCCAGACGGTTGATCGCGGATACTTTTTGGTAGGACTGTTTGGGACGTCTTTGGGCATCCACCAGACCGAAGGCCCAATCGGTGATGGCCGCTCCACCTGTGAACCATTCGTCTGTCCAAGAAAAAACAATGGTTCCTGCGGCCCCTCCGCGCGCGGCATCCTCGACGTGTTCGGTAATCAGAGCCGCCTGTTCTTCTTCGCCATGGCGGATAGTGTCCATGCCAAATTCACTAAAAACCAGCGGTTTTTCTCCAGCGATATTATGTAATCGGGCCAAGTATTTTTGAAAATCCAGTCGACGGTGCAGATACACATTGAAGGAAACAAAATCTACCGACTCAGGTAAAACCGATTCACTGGGTGGAAATCCGGCGTAGGAGACTAGAGCTTCAGAATCAATGTTCTTAATCTCTTGGATACAGCTGTTCAAAAAGTTCTGTATGCGTTTACGTCCGTGCCAGCGTACCAAATCGGGAGCCATCTCATTGTCCACGAAAAAACCAAACATGGCAGGGTGTGCGGCACTGGAACGGGCGCAATCCCTCATGTTGGATAAAATGGTATTTTGGGTGCCCCGGTCATCAAGGAAAAGTCCTCGAAGAGGCCAAGGCACCGTGGTCATGACCCGGACTTCATGTTCTTGAGCCAGATCCAAAAACCAACGTGGAGGTTGATGGTAAAGCCTTAGAAGATTAATACCTGCCTGCCGCATCATGGACATATCCGATGCTACCCGGGCGGGATCTGGCAAGTGATCCCCTCCTTCCTTTACAGGTTCAAACGGACCGTAGGTCACACCTTGCATGAACCATTTGCGAGGCCCGTCAAAAAAAAATTTGGCAGCGGTTGTAATGCGTTTCAAATAACTCCTCGAGTTGCGTAGAGATGGGGTTGGACTTTCAGGAATGTGCTCTTGAATGTCTCCATGTTTTCCGCAACGTGGATACTTATGGAGGAACCGACCTGTCTTCATCAAGGGAAAGTTAGAAATGTTTACGCATGGGAAGATTCCCTGCTCTTGGTAGCCACCGACCGCATTTCTGCCTTTGATGTGATCTTACCTTCGTTGATCCCTGGAAAAGGCATCGCCCTTACCCAGCTTTCACGGTTCTGGTTTGAATCCCTTCCCTCCCACATTCCGCATCATGTCAAAAGCTTTAGTCTTCCTCCGGGGCTTAGCCGCCCTGAGTGGGAGAACCGGACAACGTGGTGCCACCGTGCAGAGGTTATTCCTATGGAATGCGTGGTTCGTGGCTATCTGGCCGGTTCAGCTTGGGAAGAATACCGGAAACAAAATTCAGTTCAGGGACATCTTCTGCCTTCTGGATTACTGGAATCTTCCAAGCTCCCGGAGCCTCTTTTTACCCCAACCACCAAAGCGGCACAAGGCCACGACCAACCTCTGACAGAATCTGAAGCCGAGGCACATGTGGGTAAGGAAACCTATCAGCAACTCAAAACCCTTTCGCTAGAACTGTATATCTGGGCCACCGGGGAGGCCTTGAAACGGGGACTCATCTTGGCCGATACCAAATTCGAATTCGGAATCATCGAAGGGAAGATTTGCCTAGTGGACGAATGCCTCACTTCGGATTCTTCACGTTATTGGCCGGCTGACACCTGGGCACCAGGCAGCACCCCTCACGCCTTCGATAAACAATTTGTGCGCGATTACCTCAAGTCTTTACCCGATTGGAACAGACAGGCTCCAGGGCCCGAACTTCCCGATGAAATTATCGAAAAAACCAGACAGCGCTATATTGAAGCCTACACGCGGCTTGCCGGCAAAAGCTACATCTGGTAATCGCTCCGCATTTTTTGGACACCTCGCCCCTAGAATCATTCTACGCTTACAATGCCCTTGAGCGGGGGCATGCGGACACGACGCAGGCTAACCAGCATGCGGTCATGGAGCGCTTTTGCGCCTGGTTAGACGCCCATCAGCGTGGGCCGCAGTGGTCATCGGTTGTCTTGGAGGATGCGCTGGCTTTTCTTTCAGACCGGCGTGGACACGCAGCTCTTTCCGCAGCCTCCATGAAATTGGAAGTCATTATGCTGCGCAACTGGTTCAGGTTCCTGCACCGGGAAAGGTTTCATCCTGAAAATCTGGCAGAGCTCCTTGACGTGCCCAAAATAAAGCGGCATTTACCCGGAACTCTTTCACGGCAAGAAGTGGTGCAGTTGCTCGGGGTTGAGTGGCCGGATACCGTGGTAGGACGCCGGAATGCGGCCATCATGGAATTATTTTATGCCACCGGTATGCGGGTGGCAGAAATGCGTACCGTTTTGCTCGAGCATCTTAATCTCAAAAACAAAAGTCTGCTGGTGACTGGTAAAGGCAATAAGGATCGCATGGTTTTATTTGGAGATCGAGCTTGTCGCTTTTTGCAAACCTATCTGACGACTTCACGGGATCGCCTTTTTCGCGGTCGCAAGTCATCGCCCCAGCTGTTTTTATCTATCCGTGGCGAAGCCCTGACCCGTGCTCGAATCTGGTTGATTGTCAAAGAATGCACCCGTGCAGCGGGCTTGAAAAAAAACGTTTATCCTCACCTGTTAAGGCACTCCTTTGCAACGCACTTGTTATCTGGAGGCGCGGATCTGCGTCTCATTCAAGATCTGCTCGGCCATGTCAGTATCAATACCACGGAACTCTACACCCATGTGGATCACGACCGGCTCACCAAAAGCCACCGGCAGTTTCATCCCCGAGCAAAATAACAATCCCCTTAGGATGATGGACTCAGAATGACTTGGGCTCCCACTTGGTATTACTTAAGGTTCCAGTTCCTTGATATTCAAATAACTTGGACAGTAGAAAAAGCGGGACACCCAAAATGCCCCGGATATTAACTCTCATAGAAATGTCTACATCATCCTTTACCATATCATAGCTACCGCTTCCTATCAGTGCAAAGGCCGTGGAATAAACATCAATTTTTTCCATTTGGATCACCCCATCATTGATGACGAAGATACTGCGAGCTTTGTCAGCTTTACTGTACCCCAGATTAGGAACCAGTCCGTTCAGGACATCCGAGAATGTGCCGAAAACGGGAATTGAATAAAGCACCCCATTGACCACGGTGATATCCCCCCAACCGTCCATGCTGGAAAGATGATCTATCTCGCCACTGAGCTGGGCACTGGCTGTCAGTTGTCCACTCACATCATCGTTGCCGAAAAACGTTTTCATGACTGCGCCGAAATCTGCCTGATCAATGGTCAGTTTTGCCTTGTAAGGCGTGGGCTCTATCAAGTCCAAGGACAAAGTGCCATTTAGAGTGCCCTTAAAAAAGCCAAGCGGCTTGCGGGGCGCAACCTCTAAGGTTTCCCCTTTAAAGTTCAAGTCACAGTCAACCCCGTTTAATACCATAGTCTTGCCGAGGAAGTCATACTCCAAACCACGTTCTGAAATAATGTGGATTTTGAATTGGTTTTTTTTGGGATTTAGCAAATCAATGACACCCTCTGCAGTGGCCCGTGGAGCTACAAAAAATCGGTAAGGCTGGGCGTATTCCTCCGTTTTATTTCCGATGACCCGTGCCACCCGTCTTATATCCAGCTCACTTTTAACCCCCTTAAGTTTGACCACCTGATTTTTAATATCGTGCCAGACATCCCCCGAGCCCGTGCCCTCGGAGCGCACTACCTTGAGATCTGGCAGATGAATGACCTGATTGCCATAGGTGAAACTTGAGGTGACCTCCTTCATTTCGACATCTTTGTAACTGAAGTCCGTGGCCTTCACATTACCTTTAAGTTGAATCAAATCGGGGGTCAGCCCGGAGCCGGTGATATCACATTTGAGATTGGGGCCCTTACCGGCGAAATTCAGAGAGTTAAAGAAAGGCTGTGCTTTGGGCCCAAACAGACGCTGTAAACTTGTTGGAACTAAGGTGCTAACCAAGCGCCCTTTTAATTCTTTTTCTCCGTCGTAATAAAGATCCAACTCGGCACGACCGGTAACATTTTCCATCTCAAGTTTAGAAATCATCAATCGCTTGCCGTCGTAGGACAGTGGGAAATAAAGAGAATGGAAGGGTACGCCTTGAACTGTAAAATCCTTCCATTGCGAGCGGGTGAACAGATGATAAGAAAAGGAGCCATCCCAGCGCATGCGTATCCGGCCCTGATTGAGTGGCAGACTGGCAAAGCGAACTCCAAGTAAAAAGTCATCCAGCGGGGCGGGCATGGCAGGAGCTAAAAGGGAAAAATCCGCGTCTGAATCAAATGATACCTCGGCTCGCGGAGAATCTGGGTTCCAATGGCCGGACAAATTTACGCCTCCTCGTAAAAAGCGCAGTCTCCCGCCCATACGACACATCCCCTCAGAATAAACGATATCTAAGTCGATCTCCTCACACAAAACCCCTTTAAATAACTGATTACTTCCATCGAGCCCGAGAATGACTTCGGATTGTTTAAAATCAGCCGGTGTGATTTCGAACTGCACATTCAATTCCAGTGGTGAGGAACCACTGAACTGATCGGCTAACACTAAGATTTGCCTCCAGAGTTTGGCCCTTGCAGCTTGTTCTTCCTCGGTGGGTGGATCTGCGGGGGGAGCCTCAAAGCCAGCCAACAGCACATTACCCGAAAGGTTTACCTTCACATTAAGAATGCGAGCCGAACATTTTTCTACAATCAGCACGTTTTCATCGAGACGAAAATCAGCTTCTACCGCTTCCAACTCAACCGCTGTTGTTTCATCAAGGGGCAAGACCATCACACCACCCCGGATAGCTGCCGTTTCAAGCAAGGGCTCTCCCCTCCACCATGAAATCCAGTTAAATTCGAAGCGCAACCGGTCAAAAGTCAAATGGTTTACCTTGGATCCTGCATGGTGCGATATCACCACGGATCGTGCCACCACTCTCAAAAGGGGATCGAGGTAAAGACGATCAAACCGCACCGCCAGCCCTCGCTGTTTGAGCTCGGACTCTAGAGTGGTTCCAAGTCTTTCAGGCAAGCCGAAGTAACGAAAAAAAAGCAGGGAAAGACAGAGAAGAGCTATCAGGGCCAATACAATGCGTATAGTGACTACCGTGGCTATACGCCGGTTTTTTTTGGCCCACTCAGGAACCGCGATCTTCCTTTTGCCCATCTACTCATGCAACACGGAATCGCCGAAGGTGGAAACAGTTTTTCTAACTAGAAGCGGTTTCATAAATACCCGGGGCCGCGTTACTGCCCATTTTGGCCATCTGCCAAGGCGGGACG
>JBHJOR010000006.1:0-49564 GCA_050329585.1 Methylacidiphilales bacterium
TTTTTTACAGGCGATGTAGTCAGGTATGGTTTCCATGGGGCCGGGTCGGAAAAGCGCGATGAGAGCGATGATGTCATCAAGCGTGCGGACATCAAATTGCCTGCAGAGCTTGCGCATACCCGATGATTCCACCTGGAAGACGCCGACATTTCGGCCCTGATTGAGCAGTTCGTAGGTCTTGGGGTCATCCAAAGGAAGTTCTTCCATCAAGATGGTTTCTCCGGTGGATTCAGTGATGAGGCGCAACGATTCCTGGATGACGGTCAACGTTTTGAGCCCGAGGAAATCCATCTTCAACATGCCCACGGATTCCAACATACCCATCGAATACTGGGTCATCACGTTATCGTGATCGTCACGGGTGAGGGGAAGATATTGGGTCAGATCACCTTCGGCGATGACCACTCCTGCGGCATGGGTGCCGGTTTGCCTGACCATACCTTCCAGATTAAGAGCATGGGTAATGCATTCATGGGCGGCCTCGTCTTCCTCGTAGAGTTTTTTGAATTCCGGGTTGGCTACCATGGCGCTTTCGATGGTGATTTTCGGATCTTTAGGAATAAGATCCGCGATGCGGGACGCTTCGGTGAAGGACATGCCGAGAACGCGGGCCACATCCCGGATGGCCATCTTGGCACCCATGGTGCCGTAGGTGACGATCTGAGCGACCGAGCGTTTGCCGTATTTATCCCGGACGTATCGAATCACCTCGCCGCGTCGATCCTGGCAGAAATCCACGTCGATATCCGGCGGGGAATAGCGTTCCGGGTTGAGGAACCGTTCGAAGATCAGTCCGTAGCGCAGGGGGTCAATATCGGTGATGCGCAGCACATAAGCCACCATGCTTCCAGCACCGCTACCGCGGCCCGGCCCTACAGGAATGCCGTTTCTCTTGGCATAATCAATGAAATCCCAGACGATGAGGAAGTAACTAACAAATCCCATCTGGCTGATGATTTTAAGTTCGTAATCGAGCCGCTCCATCAGCCCGGTTTCGGATTCCACCCGCGAACCATATCGGTGATGCAAGCCTTTGAGGCAGAGTTCCCTCAAGTAGTCGGCTCTGTCTACGCCTTCAGGAACAGGATAACTCGGAAATTTATTTACATCAAAAACCAGTGTGAGCTGGCAGAGCTCGGCCAAACGGTGAGTGTTATCGACCGCCTCCGGGCAATCTGGAAACAAAGCGCGGATCTCGTCCGCCGATTTCAAATAGTAGTCATTCGACATCAACCGTTCACGGTTGGGATCCTCCATGCGCTGGCTCTGGCGGATGCAGGTTAGAATGTCGTAGGTTTCGGCGTGTTCTGCTTCGAGGTAGAGCGTTTCGTTGGTGGCCAGCAGAGGGGTATTTGTTTTACGTGAGAGGAAGATCAGCATCGGCTGAAGCTGGGCGTCGATATCGGTGCCGTGGTTCTGGATTTCGAGAAAAAAAGCATCGGCTCCGAAAAGCTCTTGGAAACGTAACAGCCACTTTTCAGCTTCGTCAGGTCGGCATGCTCTGAGCATCTGCGAGATGATGCCTCCGTTGCCACCGGAGGTGGCGGCCAACCCGCCGCTGTGACCGCAGAGTTCTTTAAGAGTGACTCCCCGGGGAAGCTCATCGTGTTCCAGATGGGCGATGGTGACCAGCTTGAGCAGATTTTGATAGCCTTCCACGTTGCGGGCAAACAGCAGGAGCGGCCCCGCTTCCTCTTTTGAAGCCCGCAGGATCAGTTCACAACCGATGAGCGGCTTGATACCTGCGGCATGTGCGGCCTGATAGAACTCGATGGCACCGAAAAGGTTGCCTTTATCAGTCAATGCCAAGGCGGGGAGCTGAAGTTCCGTGGCGCGTTTGATCAGTGGTTTGATCCGGATGGCGGATTCCAACATGGAATATTCCGTGCGCACACGCAGGGGAACATATCCGGATAACGACATGCCATGTTTATAGGGAGCTGTGGCCGGGGAAAAAGGGAAAAGAATCCGATCAAGCGTAGAGGGAACAACAAAAAATATCGATGTCCCCGAGTTCGAATGTCACGGTTTCCACTACAAGAAGAATAGGCACCTTACCCGCAGCGCTGGACAGGTGAATCTTGTCTTTGGGTCCCATGTTGGTAGAATAAGGATATGAGTATTGCTGAAATCCTCGATGTAATCGACACCCTTCCAGCCGAAGAACGCTGGAAGGTGCTCGAACACACCCGCCAACTAGTGGAACCTGAAATCCCGGAAAGTTTCAAACAGGCGATGGCGGAGATCGAGTGTGGAGAAGTTATTGAACTAAACGAGGCGTTGAAAGAGTTGGATCAGGCGGAGTGAACTATAGGTTCCGCGCCGCTAAATCCTTCCGCAAGGCTCTTGCCAAGCTGCCGCCCGGGCAAAAGCGCAGTGCCAAGGCCGCGTTCTCTATTTTCAAAAAAAACCCATTTGACCCCCGGCTACGCACCCATAAAATACACAAGCTTTCCGCTGTTTACGGCAAGACGATCTACGCGGTGTGTATTGAAGATGATCTTCGAGCTATCTTCTATATCGACGGCGACACCATCTGGAGTGTGGACATAGGTGCCCACGCTATCTACCGGGGCTGATTGTGGAAGCGCGGTGAGGAAGCCAAGAGCCAACTTGGATTGAGTGCAGGACTCTACCCAAATCCATGTTCCTACAGGCGGGGAATGGTCAGTCCGCCGTCGATGTGGATGACTTGGCCGGTGGAGTAGGGGAAGTCTCCCCGGGCAAGGGCGGCGACGGCTTTGCCAATGTCTTCTGGAAGCCCCCAGCGCTTGGTAACACAGAGGCCTTGTTCAATAAGAGCATCGTATTTCGAGGTAACTCCTGCGGTCATGTCGGTCTTGATCACGCCGGGACGGATTTCGTAAACCGGGATGTTGTATTCACCCAGTCGGGCGGCGAACAAGGCACTCATCATGGCGATGCCTGCTTTGGCCACGCAGTATTCCCCGCGGTTGGTGGAGATGACTGTGGCGGAGATGGAGCCGATGTTGATGATGCCGAAGAAGGATGCCGGATCTGATTTTTTTTGTTCAATCATCCAGTTGGCAACGAGTTGACTGAGGAAGTAGGGGCCTTTGACGTTGGTGCCGACAACGTGGTCGAAGCTTTCTTCAGTGGCTTCAAGGAGGTCGCGTCGCTCTTTGGGGGCGACTCCGGCGTTGTTGACCAAGAGGTGGAGGCGTCCAAAGTGCTGCCGGATGGAATCCACCATGCGGGTGCGACCATCCGGTGAGGCGATGTCAGCCTGACAGTAGAGGATCTCTGCTCCAAGATGGCGCAACTCCTGAACCGTTTCCTGCACGGCATCGGCGGGGCGCATGCCATTGATGGCCAAGTCATAGCCGAGGATCGCTAAGCTGCGTGCACAGCCGAGTCCGATGCCTCGGGATCCACCGGTGATGAGGGCAACGGGTTTGAGAGGAGCGTGGCTCATATCGTTCGTTTCCAATCAGGCTTGAAGCGGGGGAAGCTCCAGCCAGCGGCGTTCTTCAGAGCTTTTGAGTCCGTATTCGGCTAATTGTACACCTTTGGCACCTTCCAGAAGATTCCAACGGAACGGTTCATCCAGAACAACGTGACGCAGGAAGAGTTCCCACTGGATTTTGAAGGCGTTGTCGTAGGGTTCTTGGTCGGGAACTTTTTGCCAGCCGTCAAAGAAGTTAATCGGTTGGGTGATGTCCGGGTTCCAGACCGGGCGAGGGGTGTTGCCGTAGTGTTGGGTCCAGACGTCGCGGAGGCCGACCACGGCGGAGCCGTGGGTGCCGTCCACCTGCATGGTGAGAAGGTCGTCGCGCCGGACACGGACATTCCATGAAGAATTGAAATGGCAAATGACACCGTTTTCCAGTTCGAAGGTGGAGTAGGCGGAATCGTCAGCCGTGCAGACGTAGGGCTTGCCTTGTTCATCGATGCGTTCGGGGATATGAGTGGAGGCCAGGCAGGAGACGCTTTTGACCGGGCCGAAGAGGTTGTCGATGACGTAACGCCAGTGGCAGAGCATGTCCACGATCAAGCCCCCGCCGTCTTCTTTGCGATAGTTCCAAGAGGGGCGTTGAGCCGGGATAGTATGACCTTCAAAGACCCAGTAGCCGAATTCACCACGAACCGAAAGGATGCGGCCGAAGAATTGGTTCTGAACCAGCCGTTGAAATTTGATCATGCCGGGAAGCCAGAGTTTGTCCTGAACCACGCCGTTTTTCACTCCGGCATCACGGCAGATTTGGTAGAGGGCGTAAGCGTCTTCGGTTTTGATGGCGGTGGGTTTTTCGCAATAGACATGTTTACCCGCAGCGGCGGCCTGCTGGACGGCATCGAAGCGTCGCAGGGTGCTTTGGGCGTCGAAATAAACAGGGTAGGCTGGATCGTTCATCACGCTGTCCAGATCGGTGGTGTATTTGGTGACGCTGGAGCGGGCGATGAGTTCTTTGAGTTTGATTTCATTACGACCAACCAGAATGGGGTCGGGCATGATGGTTTCGGTTGGGCTGATGTGGACGCCGCCTTGTTTGATGATGGCGTCAATAGAGCGCATCAGATGCTGGTTGGTGCCCATGCGCCCGGTGACGCCGTTCATGATGATGCCGATGGTGTGTGTTTTCATAAAGGGGTTCTTAAGTGGAGGGGAGTTTTTTCAGGTTAGAAGGTGGAGGTGCATTGAGGTTGGGCACCGGGGGGCAGCGGTGGGGCTTCACTTCCGGCTCGCGGCAGGGTGCCGTCGAGCTCCTGCCTCCAGTGGGCAACATCCCCCGCAGGACCGTAGCAGTAGATCATGCGAAGTGGGATGTCTCCGATGTTGGTGAGCTGGTGGAAGATTCCTGGTGGAATGTAAACGGCCTGTCCGGTGGTGACCGTTTGTCTTTCTTCTCCCAGACACATTTCTCCGGTGCCTTCGACGATGAAGTAGATTTCTTCTTGCTCTTGGTTGTGCCAGGGAACCTGCCCGCCTTGGGGATCCAGGGTGACGTTGCCCATGCAGAAGTTCTGGCATTGAACCGGGGCGACTCCGCCAACCAGGTTTTGGGTGCGGCGACGCGCGGGATAGCGGCGTCCTTCGATTTGATTGAGGTCGGAGATGATCATGGTTTTTTAAAGCAATGGAGTTTAGGAAAAAAAGGTCAGATAGGGTTTAGATTGCAGGCGACGCTGGAGATAAACGCCGAGTTCCATGAGGTGGTAATCGCCCCACATAGACGACTCGCCGTGAGGGCTTTGTTGAGTATGGGGGCGGTGATCCCAACCGTTTGGGTGGTGGTAGATGCTGTGAAGGAGCAGACCTTGGTGGTTTGTATCATTGGAAAGATAGGGTTCTTTAAGGAGGCTGCGGGTGGTGACCAATGCGGCTTGTTCATAGCGGTCGGCACGAATGGAATCTCCTTGGTGGCGCAGGTAGGAAGCCAGACGGAAAAGTCCCTGGGCACTGATGGCCGATGCGGTCGAGTCCACGGGCTCGTGGGGATTGTAAGGATCGGCGGGCTGGTTGAGGTAGTCACCGAGGAGGTGAAGGTTGGGAGCACCCTGATCCCAGTAGCTGATGCCGTCAGCCGGGGTATGTTCGATGAAGTTATCGGCGGTGGCGGTGGCGGCTTTCAGCATTAGGGCTTCCCACTTTTCTTTTCCGCCGAAGGGGGTGTAGGAAGAAGGATCCGTTGCGGCCAGAAACTCAAGTTGTTCGGCAAAACCCAGGATGGCCCAGGCTTGACCGCGGGTCCATGTGGTGAAACCGGAGTAGCCTTGTTGGGAGTTGGGGCAGCGGTAGGCGCCGTCGGCGGTGTTGAAGATGATTTCGTGAGCGGTGCGTCCACGCACGTCATAGCGGTCGCGCCCTTCCCCGTAAAAGACGCTGTAGAGGGCGGTGGATTCGATGTGTTGAAGACCGCGTTCCAGCAGGGAGATGGGCCGGTCGCCCTCGCCCATCAGTACATGGCCGAGTCGGTGGGCCAGCATCAGAATGCGGACGGAGCGGATGGTATCCACAAAGAGGGAATGCGGGCCGTTAAATGAGTGGATGAAGCCTCCGCCTTGACGGGCGGTCCAGCGGGACGCTTGAACGGCTCCCGACGTTTTGATGGCGAGTTCGTAGAAGTGGCGCTCCCATTCATCTTTTTGGAGGCGTCCTTCGATCATCAGCCGACGTAGATTGCCATAGGTAGAAAGGTTGTTGAAACCGTGGTCGTGCACACCGGTGTGGCTGACGTGGGAGGCCATGCGATCCACAGTGTGATGACGTCCCGAGTCGAGACTTTCGGAATCGCCCGTAGCGTCGTAGTGAAGGATGGCGATGCCATAACGGAAACCTTCAGTCCACTCAGTCCAGCCGCGGGTGGTATAGAGTCCGTTGATGGTGAAGACCGGGGAGCCTTTCGAGTCGTCGTAGGATTGATCCAGAGAAGTGATTTTATGTTTAGCGAGAGAGAAAAGTTGATCGAGAGGGTAGGAGAGGTCCTCCATGGCGGGGGTTGAAGTAAGATCGATCATGCAGTAAAAAATATATCATATATGATTTGCCACAAGCAAATAAATAAGGAAGTATGCAAGGATGTTGTGGAATCGGGTGCGGGTGGTGACGAAGCGTCAGGCGGCTTATGAAGAAATCAGGGGCCGCATTCTTTCAGGAAGCTGCCGTCCGGGCGACCGGTTGGTGATTGATCGCTTGGCCTCGCAGTTGGGGATGAGCGCGATTCCGGTTCGCGAAGCGTTGGGATTATTGGAGCAGGAAGGTTGGGTGGAGAACCGGCCCCATGCGGGAGCTGTCGTGTCGGGCATGACGCGTCGCTCCATTGAAGAAGTTTTTGCGGTGATGGAGGCCTTGGAATGTGCAGCGTGCCGATTGGCAGCGGGTCGACTGGACGCAACCGCTTTGGATGAAATGGAAAGTATAGTAGTAGGGATGGAAGCAACCAAACGAACTGGAGAATGGCTGCGGTTGAACCGGAAGTTCCATGAGAGTGTTCCGCGTTTGGCTGGATTGGATCGTATTTTAGATCATTTAATACGTGCCGGGCAGGATTGGGAGAGGCTGCGAGCATTGTATTTTGCGGAAGTAGCAGGGGAGGATTTGCGGGCAGCAGATGCGGAGCACAGGGAATTTTTGGTTTTGCTGGCTCGGGGCAGTGTGGTCAAGCAGGAGGAGTGGGTGAGGCGTCATAACCGGGCCGCCCTAGAGCGTTATTGGGTTGGTGTGGATGAAGAAAAAAAACATTCTCATCCGAAAAACCAAGCAAAGTAGAAACATTAAAAACGAAGCGGAGCGTGAGATGGAAATAAAAAGAAAGCCTAAAGCGGCGATAGTTGTCGGAAAAGGATTAGAACAAAAAATGTACCCAGCCCGGGTGAGAAACGTTTTGGAAGAATGGTGCGAGGTGGTGCTGGATGAGACGAGTCCCGATGAGATGGAGCTTAAGGCGGAAAGGCTAAGAGAAGTGGAGATCTTATTTTCAGGATGGGGTGGAGCCCGCATGGATGAGCGGGTGCTGTCGATGATGCCCGGTTTGAAGGCCGTTTTTTATAGCGCAGGTTCTATCAAACACATCGTAACGGATGAATTTTGGCAGCGGGGCATTCCGATATGTTCAGCTTGGGCGGCCAATGCCGTGCCGGTGGCAGAATTTACTTTGGCACAGATTATTCTGGCTTTGAAACAAGTGCATATGGCATCCGGTTTGTTACGCAAGGAGCGCAAATGGGTTCATCCCGAGGGGCTCAAACGTGGTGGTGCGTTTGGAACCAGGGTGGCGTTGATATCACTGGGTGAAATCGGGCGCCGGGTGGCCGGCATGTTAAAAATGCTGGAGGTGGAAGTCTTGGCCTATGATCCCTTTGTTTCGGATGAGGCGGCAGCGGCTTTGGGGGTGAAAAAAGCTGGTCTTGAGGAATGCTTTGAAAACGCTCGGGTGGTTTCACTTCACACACCTTGGTTACCTGAGACCGAGGGATTAATCTCCGGTGGGCTAATCCGGAAAATGCAGGTGGGAGCCACCCTGATCAACACCTCCAGAGGTGCGGTGGTGAATGAACCGGAAATGATCGAAGTGTTGCAGGAACGGCCCGATATAACGGCAGTGCTGGATGTGACCTATCCGGAACCTCCCGCCCCGGAAAGCCAGCTCTATACTCTTCCAAATGTTTTTTTAACACCTCACATTGCGGGTTCGACGGCAGATGAGTGCGGACGGCTGGGGCTTTATATGGCGGAGGAATGCCGCCGCTTTCTTGCAGGAGAACCGCTGGTCTGGTCTGTCAGCCGCGAGGCGGCACAGCGGATGGCTTGATTCGTAAGCCAGGTTCAAAGATTCAAAGGTTGCGCTTGTGTTCGCTGCGGAATGGGGCAGGTTGTGCGGATGTATCGTATTGTAATTCTAGTGGCTTTAGCCTTGGTTTCCTGTGCCCCGAAAGATCCTTCCCATCCGCAGTTTGTGGTAGCTCAGGCCGATGGGGAGAAGGTCTTTCGATCTGACTTGAATGAAGCCTTGGAGATTTTTATCAAATCGCAGGGGGGATCGTTGGAGCAAGTTCCGGCAGCAATGCGGGCTTCCCTGGAGAAGCAAATTTTGGAGCAATTGGTGGATGGGCTGCTGTTGGTGAAAGAAGCCCAAAAAGCAGATTCGAAGGCGTTGGCGGAAAAAGTGGAGTCCGACTTCAGCCGCTTTCAGGAGCAAATTGGTGGGGAGGAAAAGCTGGCCGAAATGTTAAAGGAACTCGGTGCCAGTGAAGAATCGCTCAAGCAACAGATCGAACAAAGCGCCGCAGCATCGATTTTGATGGAGAAGGCGTCTGCTGGCGGGACGTCCGATGCGGAAGCGCGCGCCTTTTATGATCAGAATCCGCAATTTTGGGAAAGGCCCGAGATGGTGCAAGCAAGACATATTCTCGTTTCGGTTCCAGACAAAAATAACGCGCAGGATCGTGATGCGGGCAAACAAAAGATTGATGCCGCGCGCAAACGGGTGGCCGGGGGCGAAGATTTTGGCCAAGTAGCTCAGGATGTTTCGGATGATCCTGGTAGTAAAGTACAGGGCGGAATGCTTCCACCCTTTGAACGGGGGCGCATGGTGCCTGAGTTTGAGAAGGTGGCTTTTGAATCTAAAGAAGGTGCCTTAAGCCCTGTTTTCCAAACGGATTTTGGATACCATTTTTTGCAAGTAATGAAAAAGGTGTCTGCGGGAACCATGACTTACCCTGAAGTGGAAGAACGCATCAAAACCAATCTCAAATCCCAAGCCGGCAACGAAGCCGTGCAAAAAATCATAACGGATTTGCGTTCAGCGGGCAAAGTTGAGATCTTCTTACCAGAAGAAAACAGTAATCCTGTCCAGCCTTAACTCCTTGATTTCCAGGGAGTAGAAAAGTACAGATTCCGACCAAGAAAAAAATGGACAGTCCATCTGTCTACTGCTAGTAAACGATACTCAATCTCAAAGTTATGAAGATTCAATATCAATTAAAAATACTATCGTCCCTGATCGCTCTGCTCGCCATCACCTCCTGCGGCAAAAAAGAAGTGGAACAAGCCCAACAAGACCCCGGGCAAGTGAACGTCTATTCGCACCGCCACTACGAAACCGATCAAGCATTATTTGCGGGATTTGAGGCCCAGACCGGCATCCGTGTTAATGTGGTCAAAGCCAGTGCTGACGAGCTGATTGAACGATTGAAGTCGGAGGGAGAACAATCACCGGCCGACATGTTGATTACAGTCGATGTGGGCCGTCTTTCCCATGCCAAGGCCGAGGGGCTTCTCCAACCCATCCAATCCTTGGATGTTTTAAAGCGTGTTCCAGAATACTTGAAGGACGAAGAAGGAACATGGCTGGCGTTGACCAAGCGTGCCCGTGTGGTGGTTTATAACCGTGAAAAAGTGAGTAAAGATGAATTGCCTGACTACGAGGACTTGGCTTTGCCAGCATGGAAGGGCCGTGTAATCACGCGCTCTTCTTCAAACATATACAACCAATCGTGGATTGCCTCCATGATCGCGGCACACGGCATCGAAAAAACTGAAGAGTGGGCCAAAGGTGTGGTGGTGAATTTTGCCCGGTCACCCCAAGGCAACGACCGCGATCAAATCCGCGCTGTCGCGGAAGGCTTGGCTGATGTAGCGGTGGTGAACACCTATTATCTGGGATTATTGCTGTCCGGATCTGAAGAAGATCGAAAAGTGGGAGAAAAAGTGGCGGTGCATTTTCCAAATCAGAGCGGGCGTGGCACCCATATCAATGTGAGCGGTGCTGCTATTGTGCGGGGAGCTAAAAATAGAAAACAAGCAGAGCAACTAATCGCATATTTGTTGAGCCCGGAAGCGCAACGCAGTTTTGCCGAGGCCAATCATGAGTATCCGGTGATTTCCGGGGTTGAGCCATCTGAGTTGGTGCGGTCGTGGGGTGACTTTAAGGAAGACACCACCATTCTAGGCAAAATGGGCGAACTGGGCCGCGACGCGCTGAAACTGGCTGACCGTGCTGGATGGAAATAAAGCCTTCCGGGCATTGCCGGGCCGCGCCTTGAGAGGTGAGCGGTGGATCTGGTGGGCAGCTCCTTTGGGGATGTTCGCACTGGTCGCTATGCCGCTGATCGTGCTCGCTTCCTATTGGTGGGTTCCGGATGAAAGCGGCACATGGGAACATTTGAGGCGGTATGTGCTGGCCGATTATGTGGTTAACTCTCTGGCTATACTGGTAGGTGTGGCAGCTTTGGTGGGGCCAGTAGGTGTTACCACCGCTTGGCTTGTGGCTGCTTATGAATTTCCGTGGAGAAGGCATTTTGAGTGGTTACTGGTATTACCGCTGGCACTGCCGACCTACATCATTGCGTTTACGTATGGCGGGATGCTGGACGAGGTGGGTCCGGTTCAAAAAACGCTAAGAGGCATGATGGGATGGAGTATCGGTGATGTCTCTTTACCGCCGATACGGAGTTTGGGCGGAGTGATTCTGGTGATGTCACTGGTCTTATATCCGTATGTCTATTTAATTTGTCGGGCAGTGATTGCGACCCAAATTCAACATTTAAGTGATGTGTCGCAAATTATGGGGCTACGCGGAGCATCTCGCTTCTTTCGGATTGTGTTACCACTGGTGAGGCCTGCCTTGGTGGCGGGAACGGGGCTGGCGTTGATGGAAGCGTTGGGAGATTTCGGCAGTGTTTCGTTCTTCGGGGTGGACACCTTTACGACGGGGATCTATCGGGCGTGGTTTAATCTGGAAGACGTGGGTTCAGCCGCCCGATTATCCACCATGCTGATGCTATTTATTTTTGTATTAATCTTGGTGGAACGTTGGTCGCGAAAAAACCTGCATGTTGAAGTAGCCAACCAACCCGTCGGAATAAGACGAGTTCGATTGGAGGGATGGCATCGAGGGGCAACTTCGGCGTTATGCGGACTTTTGGTGATGCTCGGATTTGTGGTGCCGGTGGGACAATTGATGTGGTGGGCGGCATCAAGATGGCAGGTCGTCTGGGGTTCGGAGTATTTATGGATGGTGGGCAGGACGTTTGGTTTGGCGGCCGGGGTGGCCATCTTGATCGTAGCCGCAGCGTTATGGGTTCGCTTTTCGCAAAGGCTGACTAAATCGATGGTGGTAGAGCTGTTGGGTAGGGCAACCGGCTTAGGGTATGCAGTGCCTGGTTCGGTGCTTTCGGTAGGTATTATGGTATCCTTGGGCCAGACAGGAAGTTGGTGGAATGGGGTAACGCAGGGGTGGGGTTGGGAAGGAGTGGTGCTGACTGGAACGCTGGGCGCGTTGAGTTATGCGTATGCAGTTCGATTTTTTGCTGTGGCTTACGGGGGCTTAGATGGTGGATTTGCACGGATACCTCAGCAGGTAGATGAAGCGGCCCTTTGTTTAGGGCGAAAGCCCTGGCAACTTCTGGGGGCGGTGCATGTGCCACTACTCAAAGGAAGCTTGTTGTCCGCGGGGGCGTTGGTATGGATTGATATTCTCAAGGAATTGCCAGCCACCATCATTTTGCGCCCCTTTAATTTTGATACCTTAGCGACTAAAACGTATGAACTCGCAAAGGGTGAGTTGCTTCCGGATGCGTCGGTGTATGCGTTGAGTATTGTGCTGGTGGGTGTGCTGCCGGTGATGCTGCTTGTCAGATCCATGGGTGGCGGAAAGGAAGGCTCTGAGTGATTATTGATATGAACAAGATTCAACTGAAGGGAATTAGTAAATACACCCTGACCGGAATGGACTTGGATGTCAGAGAGGGTGAAATTTTAACCCTTCTTGGTTCCAGCGGTTCCGGGAAAAGCACCTTGCTGCGATTGATCGCGGGCATCGAAAGACCGGATCGAGGTCAAATATTTATTGATGGGAAAATGGTTTGTGGTGACGAATGTTTTGTAGCGCCGGAGAAAAGGCGCATCGGAGTGGTGTTTCAAAATTTCGCGCTTTTTCCGCATTTGACGGTTCGGGAAAACGTGACGTTTGGTTTGAGTAAGAGGAGTTCCGTCTCGGCCCGGGAACGTTACAGGCAGCTCGAAACGATGCTTGAGCTGGAAGGCTTGGAAGGGCGTTACCCTCATCAAATATCCGGGGGGCAGCAGCAGCGGGTAGCGGTGGCGAGGGCGATGGCTCCCGAGCCCTCCATCCTACTTTTTGATGAGCCCTTTAGTAACCTGGATGAATACCTGCGCGAGAATGTCCGCAGAGATATTCGTTCCCTGTTGAAAGATCATGGATTGACCTCAATCTTTGTTTCGCACGACAAAAAAGATGCGTTGAGTATTTCCGACCGTATTGCGGTCATCAACAATGGCATCGTGGAGCAGGTCGACACGCCTGAGATGATCTATACCAGTCCGCGCACCCGCTACATTGCCGAATATTTCGGTAAAACCAATTTGATCGAAGCCTCGGCGTCTCAGGGTGGATTTGATACTCCCTACGGCTTTCTGCCACATCATCATGATGAGCAACCCGGGGTCTCTGGTTGTCTATCGGTGCGGCCCCACTGGTGTGTGGTCGATTTGGAGCATCCCTTCATTAAAGGAGAGGTCAGCCACGTGGTCGATTATGGAGAGTGTAAAGAAGTGACCTTGAGGACGCGCCAGAATCATGACATATTCATTCATCTGCATCACCATGAACCTGTTCATCCGGGACATGAAATCGGAGTGCATGTTGAGGCACCACGGCTTAAGATCATGACCCGATGAATCACAGCGCACTTATCTATGGCCAATTAAAAGGCCGGGCACGGGAAAACAGCTTGCTGAATAACGCGTCCTCCCTTTTGCAGTGGGATCAGGAAATCATGATGCCCGCAAAGGGATCTGACTATCGGGCCGATCAACTGGCTCTCCTGAGCGGATGGGCACACCAGCGCTGGACGGATCCCGAAGTAAAACGCTGGTTGGATGAGGTAAGTGTCGAAGACCTTTCCTGTGATGAGCAGGTTAACGTGGAACGTTGGAGATATGATTTGGAACGATCACGGCGAATACCTGCTGATTTGGTGGAAGAGTCGGCGCGATTGGAATCTCAAGCGCATGAGGCTTGGAAGATGGCTCGGAGTCGCTCGGAGTTTGATCTATTCAAGCCTTATCTTGTGAAGCTGGTGGCCTGTGCTCGGCGCAAAGCGGACTTATGGGGCTATGAGTTGGAACCTTATGATGCGCTTCTGGAGGGGCATGAGCCCGGGTTAACTTCCGCTCAGTTGAGGGCGTTGTTTACACCGCTGGCGACAGATCTGGCATGTTGTTGCGAGAAAGCTTTTGCGATGACGAAGAGCCCCGGACTTCCCGAAGTGGTTTACCCCATCGAACGACAGGTAGCCTTCAACCGAAGGATAGTGGAAGCCTTGGGATATGACTTCAGTCGAGGGCGTATGGATGTCTCCGTGCACCCGTTTTCATCCACGCTCGGTCCACAGGATCACCGGATCACTACGCGTTATGATGAGAAGGATTTTACCGGGTCGCTTTTTGGTGCGCTGCATGAAGCAGGACATGCGCTCTATGAGCAGGGACTTCCGCCGGAGGCATTCGGAACTCCCTTGGGTTCTTCGGTGTCGTTGGGTATTCATGAATCCCAATCACGCTTCTGGGAAAACCAAATCGGGCGCAGCACCGCATTTTGGGAATACGGTTATCCGGTGGCGTGTGAGTATTTTCCAGAATTGAGTCAGATCACGATGGAGGATGTGGTGGCCTATGTGAACCGCGTTGAGCGGTCATTTATTCGGGTAGATGCCTCGGAAATTGGCTATGACCTGCACGTGATTTTGCGATTCGAGGTGGAAGACCGATTGTTTAACGGGGATTTGGATGTTGAGGATGTGCCGTCTTTTTGGAATGAGCGGTTCAAGGCATTCGTGGGTTTGGAAGTGCCGGATGACGCCCGCGGCTGTTTACAGGATATTCACTGGAGCATGGGTGGTTTCGGCTATTTTCCAACTTATACCCTTGGCAGTTTAAATGCCGCGCAACTGTATGCCGCAGCGGACATCGAGCTGGGCGGGTTGTCTGAGAACATTGCTTTGGGGAACTACGAACCCCTTTTATCTTGGTTGAGAAAACAAATTCACACACAGGGACGTAGATACCTTCCCGGAGCGTTGATGGAAGCGGCCACGGGGAGGGCGCCTTCGGCGGAGCCATTTTTGAAATACATCCGCGAAAAAGTGAATCAGCTGGTTAGTCCTTGATCATCCAAAAAATGGATCAAAGGCCAGAGGGGACATCAACAAACCGCCAAGGCAATCCGTGACGATCTGCGAGGTGGCGGGTAATGGCTTGAACTCCGAGCGTCTCGGTGGCGTAGTGGCCGCCTAAAATAATGTTGAGGCCCAAAGCATGGGCCTTAGAAAAGGACTCATGGGTAACTTCACCAGTAATAAGTGTATCCACTTTCAAATCCGCGCACTTTTCCAGGAGGGAACGCCCACTACCCGAACAAACAAGAATGCGACGTGAAATTTCCGGGCCAGCTGCGATGCACTGGATGGACTCCGGCAGTATCTTCAAAGCATTCGCCATACGCAGAATGAGTTCATTTCGAGGGATGGATTCTTCGGCCAGCCGGGCGATGGGTGATCCGAAGAGTTCTAAGGCGGGTTGATGATTTTCAATGCCGAGGGCGCGGGTTAGCAGGATGTTGTTGCCAAACTGTGGGTGGGCATCCAGCGGTAGGTGGGAGCTGAAGACGGCTAGATCGGACTCCAAAGCGGAGCGAATCATTTGGTATAGGCCACCGGTTAGTGGACAAAGTCCGTCCCAAGCGAGGCCGTGATGTACGATCAGCAAGGTAGAGGGTTCTCGGGATGCTTGCAGGATCACCGGCAGGTTGGCATCCACGGCGCAGGCCAATTGCCGAATCACGCCTGAGTTCTGAAGGTGCCGACCGTTTTGGGCGCCTGGATAGTCGCCCATCTCGCGGTGACGTAAAATATGATCAAGATCCAAGCAGAGGGAATCTAATGTGGCAGACACGATGCACATCGTTACCGAGCTTGAAATTAGAAGAAAGAAAAAAAGACATGAAGCGTTTCGACAGCCGGATTGCCAAGGAAGTGTAGAATGGGTTTAATAAGTTATGTTAAACTTGCAGATCGTGTGGAAGAGGAAGTGGCTGCTCTTGCTGTTGGGATTGCTGGTAGGTTCCTTTTTTTGTGCTCCGCCCGCATACCGGTTGGTCAAAACGGCTCGAGCCTATTGGATGATCCGGGGGGTTGAGGGGGAAAGTGTCGAAGATTTAATGAAGGTGAGGTTGGCACTGAGACTGTCTCCAGACGATTTGAGGGTGAGGAGGATGGCCGCCCGTGTTCATCAGGATCTCAATGTGGTGGTAGGCAATACCTACTGGCGGGGGGTGGTGGATCATCCGCGGGCCAACGCTTCTGATTTTGAGGGCTATTTAATGTTCCTTTTATCCAAGGGCATAGGCCGTGAATTTTCGTCTCTGGTTCCGCGGTTGCAGAGTTTGCCGTCCAGTGCCGACCGGGAAATGACGTTGGCTAAGTTTGCCATGTTTGAGGGTCGGTGGTTGGATGCACTGAGCCTGATGAACAACATGGAGAAAGAGTGGCCTGGCCATCCGGAATCCGCTTACTTACGCGCACAATGTTTGCTCAAGGTGGGAGGTGCGGGCACTCAGTCCGAAGCGGGTCGTTTGCTGGAGGAGTTGGCCCTCCAGAATCCAGAATGGAGCCGACGCGCGGTCGATCTGCTTTTGGGTCACCGCTTGTTGGACGAGGCGAGTTTAAAGAAACTCTTGAGAGGCTTCAAAGACAGGAGCGGTTCGGTGGATGTCGATTTAATCATCTACGAACTTCAGATGGCGGTGGGAGAATCCACGGGAGACCAAGTCTTAGCGGCGGTTTTGAAGGACTATGAATCCGCCGAGGCACAGGTTAAGACTGAATTAGGCCGCTGGCTGAACCGACAGCGTGCTCCAGCCACCACGGCCCAGTTGATTACCGAAGAGGACGCCATGAAGAATCGGGCTCTTTTTTTGATTCGTGCGGATGCACTGGCGTCTCAAAGAAAATGGGATCAACTCAGGGTGATCTTTCAGCGACAGGATATACCCCTTGAGGTAGAGATTGCGGAACTGTTCCGGTTCCGTATCGCTAAGGAATTGGGTATTGAGGATGAAGCGCGTATGGCGTGGGCACGGGCCATGGAACGTGCCGACAACAAAGCACCGGTGCTGTGGTTTGTGGCTTCGTATGTGGAGAGGTTGGGCATGGAAGACCGGGTCATTGAGGTTTTACAGCAACTGGCCCGCATCACGGAGCAAAAGAGGTCAGCTTATCTGGCGATGGTCTGGTGGTTTGACCAACGAAGCAACACCGCCAAGCTGCTGGAAATACTGGATATGATGCGTCGCGAGTATCCACATGACCCGACCGTGGCCAATGACTGGGCCTACTGCAGCCTGCTTCTGGATCAAAACATCGCCGAAGCAGGCGATGTGGCGGCCCGATTGATGGCCAAACATCCCCAGATGCTAGCTTATCGTGTGACCTCAGCACTTTATTATCTAAAAACTGAAAAGTATACGGAATCCATAGAGCACTTTGCGCCCTTGAGAGGCGGTGGCACTGCGGGATGGAGACCGGGTTGGGTGGCAGTCTACCTCGCGGTACTGCGGTCGTCCGGTCAGCACAACGAGGCCTCTGCTGTATCGGACGGACTGGATTTGTCCAAACTTAAGGAGGAAGAAAAGCGATTAGCCCTCCAATCCAAGGTTAAAAAGGTGCAGAAAATCAAATAACATGGGTCCGGCGTTAAATTATAAGTAATGCTTATATTGCAAAATGAAGTCGCTGATAGCTTAGTTCTTGTTTTTAGTTTTGGGAGTAGGCAGTATCGTGTTATGAGAAAAAAGTACCACATAGGGGTATTCGTCGCCTACAGAGCTCTGATTCTCTTTGGTTTCATTTTCCATTTAGGTGCATGGGTTGGTCACTCCGCGCCGATTATTTCGATATCCACGAGCCAACAAACCATTACCGGGCCTGATTTTACGACAGGCAACGGCGTTAACTATGATTTTAAAGTAGGAAACCAAGGTGGCCTATTGTTGGACAGTTTCACGATCTCCGCAGGCACCTATGATGTTTTGGATTTGCCTTTTAAGGTTACGCTGCAACGCTCACAAGCTAACACCAAGGCCACGCTGAATTATTTCCTAACCAATAATTCTAACTCCCCGGTCAATCCCATCGGTTCTCGCGTCTATACCATGGAAGAGGCCTATAATACGCGGGATCTTTCTGCAGGTGTGGAAAACATGTTCCAGAACAATGACTCTGCATTTCAGAAACACGTGGAGCGGGTTGATTATGTTTATTCAGCGGGCTTGACCCTGGGTGCGACAGATGATGCGGCGGATTACGGATTCGCTTTTTTCGAACGCGACGGCAATAACAAATTCCATGTGGCGGCCGTCACGGGTATCGATGGTAATAACAATGTCACCAGCGTAGGGTCTATCGTATCATTTGGAGATGGCGGCACCTATGCTTATGGCACTGATAACCTAACAGGGTTTGATGACACGGCACGGCTGGTTGGAACCATTGCCGATCCCAATCAAACCCATAATAGCATCATCACTGGACAGGATTTGGGCGGTGTGTTCATCTCACTGGCAAATTTAGGAGTTGCATCAGGGGATACGGTTTACGGTTATGTTCTACTTGGCGGTGATCAAAGTTCACTTCCCACCAACATTAACAACTTTGGGGCTTATAATTTAAATACCGGTGCCACGGACGGTGGGGGCGATTTGTATGGTGGAGGTATGATTTTTCAATTGCGCGGCGCACCACCGCCTGGAGGGGGAACTCTCCTGAACATAGAGAATTACTATTGGGACGTCAATGGAACCAACGTGGGAGCGGTGAATACTGCGCCACTTGCGACGGAGAACGCTGCTCTGAGTGACCTTTGGAGTAAGGATTCGGTGAATGACAATTGGGGCTCACGTTTGGGAGGTGTTGTGACCAATTCATGGGCCGACAACAAACGGGCTGTTTTTTCCGCCGGTGGGGATGAAGCAGACCCCAATGAGACAGGCAGTGCCGATGGCAATACCTATACCATTACGGTCAAGTCCAACGAAACGGTCAAGGCGGCTGGTCTAAGATTTGAGGAAGGAACAGTCACCATCAATAATGGTAATGCCAACAGCAGGATTGAATTAAATCGGGTCAAAGGGGAAACCCCCGAAATTGATGTGCAGGACGGACTTACCGCGACCATCAATGCCACGATAATCGGCACTGAGGGTTTTGATTTTCGCGACAACAAGACCAACAACGGCAACAGCAGGTTGGTATTGAGAGGCAACAACACGATCTCAGGAACGGCTACCATCGAGGAAGGCACCCTAGAGCTGGCAGGAACGGGCACCAACCAGTCATTGGGCAGTATTAATACCATCAATATCGAGGGAGGCACACTCTTGCTGTCGGCCACCGATGAGATCAATAACTCAGGAAATATTCTGCTTAATGGGGGCAATATCCGAGTAAGCAATAACTTTGACCATAGCGAAACAGTGGGAACGTTGACGTTGAATGAAAACTCGACGATCGATATGGGAACCCGTGGTGGAACTGACAAAAGCATCATCAACTTTGCTGACAGTAGTTCCATTGCCTGGTCGGCAGGTAAGCAGTGGTCGATTGTGAACTGGTCTGGAATAGGCAGTTTAAACGGAACCATCGGGGTAAAAGATCCGCTGGCAACCGGAGGTGGCGGTTCGGATCGACTCATCTTTGGTGGGGATATTGACGGGCTGACCTTGACTCAATTGGCCCAGATCAAGTTCATCAATCCCGATGGGTATGCTCCGGGGGTATATGACGCGATCATTTTATCCACCGGGGAAATCGTCCCGGTGGTGCCCGAAGCGGAGACATGGGTAGCCCTGATGGTGCTCGCGTTGTTAGGTGGCTGGAAGGCTTGGCAAAGATGGCATGCGCGGAGTGTTGCTCCACAGCGCGTCTGAAAATTAGTTATGATCGGTAGCAGGGCAATTTGCGGGGGGGTACTTGCTGCTTTGATGATCCACTTCTCCATACCGAATCGCGCCTCTGCAGCGTTAGTTCGCTTAGAAACAACCCCCTATGACCGGCAATTGGAGCCCGTTCGTCATGTTCTCAAAGCGGGGCCGATCGGCCAGCACGGACAAGAGTCGGATCTTGAGTTAATCAATAAAGCCATGACTGAGGCTTACCGTTTACCTTATGCTAACTACCGTGAGTGGATGACTCCTGAGCAAACGGATAAACAAAAAAGGGCCGATTGTAAGGGCCGTGCTGTTTTGTTGCATGACCGCCTTAATGCAGCTGGAATCGGCTCACATCGGCTGGTGATTGGAAGAGTGAAAGGGGGAAACAGTGAATCGCATACGTGGCTGGTATGGAGAACCCAAGACACGGAATATCTTTTAGATCCCACCTTTTATCGAAAAGCCATACCGATGTCGAAAGTGGCTTCAGATCGGTATGTGGCGGAATACATTTATTCAGGAGGATACCGCTACGGGTATGTCTCCAATCGTCTTATTTTTGATGGTTTGCCGGATCTGCCGGCTGGAATCCGCGAGCGTTCTCAGAATACGCGGGTGTTTTTAGCCGAAGAGCAAAAGCAGAAACGCACGGAAAACCCGTCGCGCGAAGTGGTAAAAGCTCCGCCCTTAGAACGTCAAAAACAGCAAGCTGACATGGAGTCCGATTCATCTTCTTCGGCGGAAGTGCCTACTACCCCGATGGAGCCGATGCAAAGCGTAGAAGCTCCGTCCCCTGATAAAGAAGAGCCTTCTCAAGCCTCCGAAGATCGACAACCACGAGACCCCTCACTGGCTTTGCGCTGAGGATAGAGCGAACAAAAAAAGCAGACACTTTGGCTTCTAGTTGCGCCCTTTCGCGTCTCATGACATAATGCAGCTATGGATCGTCAAACTGTTCTTATACTTTTAGCTATGGGTATTGTTGCAAGCTGTGCGGCCGCTAGTATGAAGCGCACGCAGGATAGGAAAAAAGCCCGTGCTGTGCGTGCCAGCCTTCGGCCTCGTTACAAGTCGGGTTGCTTTCTAGTGAAAATCACTGAAGGGCCTTCTTGGGCCGTGGGTGAATACGGGACCTATGATGCGGAAGATAACACCGTAGTTATTGAGGGTGAGTCCTACCCAGCCGATGATTATCAGTTTATTTTGGCCTGATCAAAAATTTGAGGCGACACGTCATCCAGTAATCGGGGCAGAGTTTTTAATTCCAGAAGTGAGGCCACGTCCATCAGACGCTCCATAGCGGTGGGAATATATTTCAAGAATTCAGTTTTACCCAGTTCAACGCCCAAATAACCATAAGCACCAAGTGCTTGCATAAGACGCTGAGCGGCAGCGGCGGAAAGAATATGGTTGAATGAGATGGAGTTGAAAGGATACTCGGTGAGTTGGTGGATCAGCTCTGCACATTCTTTTCTTTGTTTGGAATCTAGTGGCATATATGGATCGTAGAGCAGAGATGCTGCATCGTAGAACCAAGTTCCCGGACGCATGCCTTGAAAATCGATGAAGACAGGCTGGTGGTTTCGAATCATAATATTTTGGGACTGAAAATCCCGATGAACCAAGGATGGGGGAGCGTTGAGCAGCAGGTTTTCAATGGAACTACATTCCTGATGAAGGGACACGCGGTCGGATTCCGACGCATGGCTGGAAAATCTGCGGATGCATTGATCAAAAAAATAGTCTCTTTCCCAAGTGTATAGATAGGAACCGAAGCCCTCCATCATCGGTAGTTGGTGCTTTTGTGCATGTTCCAACCCATCGATCCACATCGGCAAGATAGATTGGATGACAGAATGATAGCGCGTTTTAAGTTCAGGCCAGGGATCCTGGCGATAGTGATGTAGATCCATGTTTCCGAGATCTTCTAACCAAGCAAGACCGAGTCGGCTATCATGATGCAACACCCTAGGAACTGGAACACCCAGCGATTCTAAAAATGCGGCATGATCGGAATAAAGTCCGTTTTCTTCCTTAACCAGAGAATACTCCATCAAAATACCAAGACTTTCAGAGTGTCCGCTTAAAAGGCGGTAAAAGCGGCGCACCGACCCGCCTTTGATAACCGGCTGTAAAGTGACACATGAAGCTGTTACTGATTCCAAATTCTGGAACCAGTCCAATAATTCCTCGGATGATCGAAAGCAACCCGTCGTTGTCATAGCATGAAAAAAAGGCAAGATGACGTGGTGAAGGGAAAAGTCACGACTGCATTTATCCTCGGGGCCGGGTTAGGCACCCGGCTCAGGCCGTTAACGGATCAAACACCGAAGCCTCTTTTAAACATCGGAGGAAGGCCTCTCATTTTTCATGCCTTAGATCGACTAAAGCAAATAGGCGTCAACAAGGTCATTATCAATACCCACCACTGTGCGAACGTATATATCGAAGTTTTTCCTGAAGCGCAGTATGCAGGACTGTCACTGATGTTCCGACATGAGCCGGAGTTACTTGAAACGGCTGGAGGGTTAAAAAATATTGAGGATTTGTGGGATGCGGGAGAATCGTTACTGATTTACAACGGCGACGTGCTGACCAATCTACCGCTGGAGCCTTTAGTCGAGGCGCATCAAAGTGCGGAACATGAAGTGACCTTGGCGTTGCGCAGCCGTGAAAATCCACGGCAGGTTTCGCTAGATCCAAGCGGACGAGTGCGGGATTTGCGGGGCGAACTCGGGGCCGATGACAGGGATAAAAGATATGTCTATACCGGGATCTGCATGGTGAATCGAAGATTTTTAAGGCGACTCACGGCGGGTAAAAAAGAATCACTGGTACCGGTATGGCTAGACATGATCCGAAGTGGTGAGCCACCCCATGGACTGGTATTGGACACGGGTTTCTGGTATGATATCGGCACCTTGGAAATGTATGAACGTCTCAAAGAAGGCAACGGGTTATGAAAATAAAACAGCTCACACTTTGCGTGTGGTTCATCGTGCTGGGATGGTGGGCGGGAGCCGCCCATGCCATGCCGGTTGAGTTGTCCGACCAGGAAGCCCAGCGGATCGGTCGATTGATCTGGCACAATGAGTGTGGTGGCACCGTCATCGGTCTGACCATGTGGAACGCCGGCGAAGAGTTCCCCTCATTGGGAATTGGGCATTTCATTTGGTACCCAAGTGGAACGACTGGCCCCTATCAGGAAAGTTTCCCCTCCATGATAGCTTATCTTGTGGAGCAGGGTGTTGAGGTTCCGGCGTGGGTTCGACAGGCCCAAGGATGTCCGTGGCCCACCCGTGAAGCGTTTATGAAAGATTTGCACGGCGCACAACTCACCGAGCTGCGTGCCATGCTAGAAAAAAACGTCGCGCACCAAGCCCGCTTCGCGGCCCGAAGGTTTCTACAATCTTTACCACGCATTTTGCAGGCGAGTGTTCCAGAGCATCGTGCGAGCCTTGAAGCCAAGTTCCGACTTTTAGCATCAGATCCGCATGGCTTGTATGCCTTAATGGATTATGTGAATTTTAAGGGCGAGGGAGTCAACCCGGCTGAACGCTATGCAGGTGAGGGGTGGGGACTGCTTCAGGTGCTGGAGCGGATGCCTCCGGCTACGAATGCGCGAGAAGGGCTGGACTCCTTTGCCGATGCCGCGATTGCGGTGCTGAGCCGTAGGATTGAGCTTTCACCCGCGCATCGGGGCGAAGTGAGGTGGCGTCTGGGTTGGACCCGCCGTTGTGATTCCTACCGCATCAGTTCAAGTCCCACCGGGCAATGATCTGAGCCCAACACTTCCGGCATGATCCAAGCGCGGGTGATCTGGTCTTTGAGGGCAGGCGATGCCAGAAAGTAATCAATGCGCCAGCCGATATTCCGAGCGCGGGCGTTGGCACGGAAACTCCACCATGTATAATATCCTCCGCCACGTTGGAAGAGGCGGAAGGTATCCAGAAATCCGTCACGGATCACCAGATTATCCATGCCATCGCGCTCCTCACGGGTGAAGCCAGCGGTGCGTTCATTTTCTTTGGGACGGGCGATGTCAATTTCCTGATGGGCGACGTTCAGATCACCGCAACAGATCACGGGTTTGGATTTTTGCAGATTGAGCAAATGCATGCGGAAGGCTGGATCCCATTGAATCTGACGGTAGGCCAAGCGTTTAAGTTCCTCTTTGGAATTCGGCGTGTAGACGTTAACTAGGTAAAAATCGGGGTATTCGGCGGTTAGAACGCGACCTTCTTTATCGTGCTCCTTGATCCCGAGGCCAGCGGTAACCTGAAGTGGGGGTTCCTTGGAGTAAATGGCCACACCGGAGTAACCTGGTTTTTCAGCCGAGGTCCAAAAGTCGTGATAAAGATGTTCAAGGCCCATCTCGACTTGCTCGCGACGAGCTTTGGTTTCCTGCAAGCAGAAGATATCGGGATCCTCACGTTGAATGAATTCCAAGAACCCTTTTTGCAAACAGGCGCGGATTCCGTTGACGTTCCAAGAGATCATTTTCATCAATTTGGAAAATGCCGAGGGATCGAATAAAGAGCACGATATTTTTTTGATCTATGATTCTTGGGACGGGAGGCAAAGATGTATGGCATGTTCAGGGATTTTTGGCGCACAAATAAAAAAACAGTGATTCTGGCTATTCCTATCATGGCGGGCCAAGTCGGTCAGATGTTTTTAGGCCTAGCTGATACACTGATGGTGGGAAGACTTGGAACCGTGGAGCTGGCGGCGGTGGCCTTTGTCAACGTATTGATCAATATTCCGATTGTTCTAGGGATAGCGCTCTCGGCCGCACTTTCGGTGCAGGTTTCCCATTTACATGGTGAGGGTGATGCGCAGAGAACCCGGCAAGTCGTTCGAAACGGGGTGCTGCTGTCGGTGTTGATGGGGTTAGCTATGTGCGCTGGGATGCTGGTGCTCTGTCCGGTATTGGGATGGTTCAGGCAACCACCGGAGGTGCTGGAGTTGGTGCCTTCTTACTTGGTTTGGGTCGCGTTGTCTTTGATTCCGATGGCACCATCGCTGGTGTTAAAAGGTTTTGCTGAAGCAAGAAACCATCCGTGGCCGGTATTTGGAATTATGATGGGTGGGGTGGTGTTAAATGTCGTGTTGAATAGGGTACTGATATTCGGCTGGATCGGTGTCCCCGCGATGGGATTGACTGGGGCTGGTTTGGCCACGTTTTTGGCGCGAGCTATCACGCTCTATTTTTTATGGAGATATGTGGAATCTTCCCGAACGCTTGAGCCCGGTAGGCCGCTTTCCTGGCGGGGTGTATTGGTCTGGAAGGAGTGCGGTTCGCTGATTCGTTTGGCGTTCCCGATCTCCGGGCAAATGATGTTGGAATTCGGAGCCTTTGCGTTTGCTACGATCTTAATCGGGAGTTTTGGCAGTGTGGCGTTGGCCGCGCATCAGATTGCCATCACCTGTGCGGCCACTGCGTTCATGTTACCTTTGGGGCTTTCCATGGCACTCACCATCCGGATAGGAAACAGGATGGGGGCAGGGGACTATGGCGTATGCAGGGAATTGGCATCAGGCACGGTGCTAATGGGTTTAGCTATCATGTCTATAACAGCATTACTATTCATGGGATGTGGCCGATGGATTGCATCGGTTTTCAGCAGGGATCTGGAAGTCGTTGGTTGGGCCGTGCGGCTGCTGGTGGTGGCGGGGGTGTTCCAGCTGGCTGATGGACTTCAGATTATCAGTATGGGAGGACTGCGTGGTTTGAAAGATGTAAAAATGCCAACGGTTTTGGTGGGAGTGAGTTACTGGTTGATTGCTCTGCCTCTTGGTTGCTGGCTGGGATTCGGACTCAAGTGGGAAGCATGGGGACTTTGGATGGGGTTGGCTGCGGGGTTGGCATGTGCGGCTCTGATGTTAGCACTACGGTTACATCGGAAACTTAGAATGCTTGAAAAGTGCACCTTGCTCTAACAGGCACCACACATCTCTAGTTGGACCTATCCGGATCCTGATTCAACTTAGCGGATAAAAACGCGCTTCAGTTTTGACTGCTAAGCGTCTTTGGGAATGGTTTTGGTGTAATACGATTTATAATACTGATAGTGATAATAATCAGGTAACTGAGTGTCGATACAGTTAAACACCAACCCGAGAACATTGACTTGGCGCTGGTAAAGAAGATCCAATGAATTCTGGGTCATGCGGGAAGAAGTGTGGGCCGAGCGCATCACCATGAGTGTGCCGTCAATTTTCGGAGCAAGACTGGGGGTATCATCAGCGGCTAAGATCGGTGGTGTGTCGAAAATCATAAAATCGTAGTTATCACGTATTTCCTTCAGGAAGAGTTCGGCAGTAGGGCCGATCAAAAGCTCGCCAATATGGCTGCGGGCATGACCGCGGGCAATGAAGTGGAGATTTGGGTATCCCGTTTCCTGAAGTGTTTCGGTCCAGTGCATTTTTTGTTCGAGCATCTCGGCCAAACCCGGACTGGAGCTGACTCCAAAGTCTTCATTGAGGAGGCCTTTACGCAAGTCGGCGTCAACTAGCAAGGTGCGGGAACCCGCAAAGGCCATGGTGATGGCGAGGTTGGCGGAGACTGTTGACTTTCCTTCACCGGGAACGGCACTGGTGATAATGAGCGAACGGGGGCGCTCCCCTTCCACGGCCATGTACATCAAGGAGGATCGGATATTACGAAAAGATTCGGCATATACTTGTCGCTCATCGTTTTCGTGAACAAGTAACACACGTTCTCTGCCGTCTAGGGGTTCAAGTGGAACCTGTCCCAGAACTTCTTCCTCGAAATAATCACGCAGTTCGGTGAAGGAGTTGACGCGGTCATCAATGCGGTCGAGCAGGAAAAGAATACCTCCGCCGATCAGTAGCCCAAAGAGTAGGCCCATGCCGAGAGCCTTGCCTGTTCCGGGTTTGGTGGAATTAGCAGGAGAGGCACTTTCAAGAATAGAAATGGTGGCCTGTGAGACATTAGTGGATACGTCGAGATTCTGCGTGGTGTCGAGCAGCCGGTCGTAGAGGTTTTTGATGCGCTCGACATCAGCTTGAAGGCTCGCGTATTCCGCCATAAGCCGGCTGGAGTCGAGTGCTTTAGCCTGCCACGTTTTCATTTGAGAATCGATATTGCGAATTTGTAGTGAAAGAGATTCTTTTCGGGTTTCGATTTGGTCGAGGCTTTGGGTGCGATAAAAGCCAAGCAGTTCTGTTTGTTTGGCAATTTCTTCCTTTACCCTAAGAACCTTGGGATGATTAGGGCTTAGATTTTCGAGTAAGGACTGAAGTTCCTTTTCAAGGATTAGAATGCCACGCTTCGCTTTGAGATATTCAAATTCCGGCTGGCTACCCAGTAGTTCAGTGGCCGATGAGGTATTGACTGTCTCATCGGTGGAAGTTTTTTGGGTTTCCTGATGTTGCAAGTTCTGATCGAGATTCATCAACTCGAGGAGCTGCAGTTCTTTGTTGGCCTCGGCGTGTTCTTTTTCCAGTTGGGCAACATAAGCGGCGGCGGTATTGCCCTGCTCTTGTAAGCCGGTTACATCGTTACTTTTTTGGAATTCGAAAAGTTTGTGTTGAGATGCTTTCAGTTCGCGCTCCAATTTCAAGACTTGCTCTGTGATCGCGGAGAGGGTCTTCTGTGAAGTGGAGCTTCGCATTTCGTCCTTAAAGAAAACAAAAGAATCCATCGCGGCATCAAGGAATTTCCGGGTGTAATCCGGATCGGCACCGGAAGCGACGAAATTAAAGATGTTGGACTGGGGTTGTTGGAAGACCTGAATGTTGACCGGTGCAGCGGTAATTTCCGGATGCAGAGCCCTGACCCGCTCGGTGGCACGATCAAGCACTTTACCACTGCGCATGAGTTCGATCTGGGTGCCAAAGAAGTTGGTGAGCTCCTCTGAATAAACGGTTTTTTCCGGAATGCGAATTTGAGGATCCACCATCATGCGGGCACTGGAAACGTATACGGGAGCCGAGGTCACCAACTTAAAAGCTTGGTAACTTATGGCCATACTGATGGTAAGCAATAGTACCCACCAGCGGCGTTTGAGAAGATTTTTATAACGATGGAGGCGTGTAAATAGGGTGGCCGACCATGAAGCCATGATCCGCGGTTGTTCTAGCGCGCCGGGTTGCATGGCGATTCTAGGTTAGAAATTGACCCAGCGAGCACGCACCACAACCCGATCCTCAGGTTGCAACTCCATGTCTTGTTCCAACTGTCCTTTCTCTAACACGGCGGCCACGTTCACGATCAATTCTTGGGTTTTCTCGGAGTTTTCCTCGATTTTACGGATGATGCGCACCTTTCCTTTATCGGCAAATTGTTGGAATCCTCCTGCGGACATGATGGCTTCGCTGACGGTGAGAGGATTTTCTGACGGAATGGGTACCGGGCCGGGCCGCATCACTTCACCAGTGACGAATACGCGGCCCCGCGAAGATTGGTTGGCTACGACGATGAAGTCATTGGGCTCGATCATCATGTCTTTTTCTGAGTTTCCGCCATCGATAATATCAACCAAGTTGATATTAAAGGTTTGTTTTCCCTGTGTGGTCTGGCGTTCGATGCGGACGTTGGTTCGGTCTGCTGACTGGGCAAAGCCTCCTACTTTCAAGATAGCACGGCTGACGGTGAGAATTTCATCTGTTGGAATTTGAATGGATCCGGGTTGGGAAACGGCTCCGAAAATGTACACTTTGCCACGATATTTGCGTTGGGTATCGAGGGCAACCAGGACGGTAGCTTTTTTATAGAGTGACGCTTCGAGCTTGGTTTTGATAGTGAGGGCCACTTCTTTTGCAGTGAAATCCTGAACGCGGATTCGCCCTACATAAGGTAGTGCCACTTCTCCGGTGTCGGTCACAATGCGTTTCACCGGTTCGTCTCGATCTTCAATCACCCGATAAACAACCTGATCTCCCACTTTGAAGCGGTAGGTATCATCAAGACCCTCCATGTTGAGCGGCAATAAATCGGAGGAGCCGCCGGAGGATTCCTCCTGAGAGTTTAGTATAAGTGGGCAAAGCAGCAGGCCCAAAAGAGTCCATCTGCAAAGCACGTTTCGAGGAATAGTCATAGGACAATTTTCCTGGTTGATGGGTGCATGGTCAAAAGCGGTAGTTGATGTCCAAGGTGACCCGGTTGTTATAATAATCACGGTTCGGGCGGTTGGAGTCTTTGTCGATAAATTGGTAGGAGAGGGCGGTGGTGAGGTGCATATTCCATCGATACATGCTGCGGATTCCTGCGCCCCAACGGGTGAAGGATTCGTTGAGGTTGCCGCCCGACTCGTCCGAGAGTTCGACAAAGGCATTGGTGCCCAGTGAGAGGTCGCGGAACACTTCCCAATCGGCCGAGTGGCGCACGTAATACATGTTGTAGAAGTTGGAGTTGGTGCCGAGGCGCGAGGCTCTGCCTGCCCCCAGTGAATGGCTCATCACTTGGTTGATGCGGTGGCTAAGTATACCGTTGACGCTGACTTCACCGAGATCACTGCTGTCTCCGTTGCTGCCACCTGAATCAAATGAGCCGATGTTATACGAAACGGAGAGGTTGCCCCGGATGTAATCGGTGATGCGGGTGTCACCGAAAACACCGACGGTGTGAACGAGGCTGTCGTTGTTGACATTTTGTTCGTAGGTGGTGTAGCCGGTGTTGGCGAAGCCGCCGATGGTCGTGTCGGGGCCGAGTTTGTAGGAGAGGGAGGTGTCCACGGCATGGGTGTCGCGATCCAGGAAATTAAATCGGTCGTTCAGTGAAATGATGGTGGTGTAGCGGTAGCCGAGGCTGGCCGTCAGGTTTTCGTTGATGGACCAATATCCCGTGATGCCGGCGGTGTTGGTAAAACGTGAGAAACCCAGACGGTCTTGCAGAGTGGGCTCATCAATGGTGTCCTCCTGAAGCGCGAAGTGGTCGAAGATCACAAAACGGAAATGTTCGCCCGCATAGATCCAAAACTCCAGTGCTGAAGTCGGCGCGATGCCAATGCCGTCAGAACTTTCCTCGGGATGGAAAAGGTAATTATCACGATAGATGCCTAAGGTTAAATTCAAGGAGTTGATATCGGTGAGTGGCCATTGCAACCCCAGATTAGCATACGGTGTTAGGATAATATCGTCCCGGCGGTTGTTTTGTGAAAGTGCAATGTTGTCTGTGTAGGTGGTTCGGAGTCCGACATCGGATCGGAGTTGGATGGGGCCAGCTTTGATCACGGTGTCTGTTCTCGCACCGCGGTTCGGACGAGCCGGGGCATAAATCCTGAGTCCAGGGTCGTAGGCCGCATCCACCGGACGTCGTGACCAGTTGTAGTTTTCGGAGTAACTATCGGTATTTTGAGCCGACAGCAAGCAGGGTATCAAAAGAAGAATACCTAGAATAAAAAAGATTCTGCGCGAAGTCACAAGTCAATATTAATGAGGTTGGTTCAACAAACAAGACTACTTTGTGTACTTTTTACGTAGATTAAAGAAAAAAACTAAATGCAGCGCATTTTTTTATTTCTAAAACGGCCGATAGACGCTATGAATAGATTATGAATAAGCTGGCCTTGGCCAATGTTCCGCACCTAAGTCGGGTTTGTTTGGTTGCATTCACCTGCCTGTTGAGTGCCACTGGGGCTACACATGCCGAAGAGGTGGGGGATCTTCCATTGAATCCCGATTACAATGTAGCCCGATCCTCTTGGGGAAGCGGACTGCTCTACATTAGTGATATCGTCGTTCAATCCGATAGCCCGGATCCTCTGCTCAACGAAAAAATCGATCTCATTAATGATGACGAAACGTTAACCTCTGAACTTCCCGAAGGGCGCAGTCTCTTCATGATCAGGCTGAAGGACTCATCTATTGTTAACAGCTTTCGCTTTTACAATTTCGGAGCTCGCGGTGCGGCGATGGCCTATGTAAGGGCTACGGAGAGTGATTCGGTGGATGTCCCGTGGATTCCGGTCAGTGATACGGTAACTTTTGATGCACCGGGGCCCGTGGTGCTCTGGTTTAACCAAGAAATAGAGGCCAAGCTGGTTCGTATCGTGTTCGATACTGCGGAGCCCGGATTAATTAGTGGATTTGGTGTGGCGGGATCTTTTTTCCGGGGAGCCAGTCCCAAGACCACGCAACTGGTTCGACAAACCCAAGCCACGGACAACCAAGCGTTGACTAATGTGCTTTCTTTTTCCTCGGGTGCAGATGTCATTGGCACTTCAGGCGGCATAGCCCCCAATTCCAAAGCCATGATTGATGATCTCGTGGAAACCGCACATGTTTTTTCAGAAACGGAATCCGAGCCGGTGGCTTTGGTCGATTTGGGGCAGCCCAGAGAAATCGAGCGAGTGAGTGTTTTGATTAGTTCAGATGCGCCATCCACGATGGAGCTCTATTTTATTGAAGATCCCAGCGAGCTGGAGGAAGCCCGACAACCCGTAGCACTCCACGACCGACTCAATGCGCTTCCCAAATGGGCTTCACGATCCAGTGCTTGGATTCCTATGCTGGCTCAAATGGGGCGCTCTATCTCCGAAATTACCGTACCCAAATCTTTTTTTGATAACCGCACGCCGAATGTGGTGGCTGAGTTCGAAGCGGGTTCGCGACGCGCCAGAGCCAATACGGGTGGTTCCACTTTTTCCCAATATGTTTTAATTCGTTGGGTTTACAAAGATGGATTACCCGCTGAATTTGGCGGACTGGTGGTCAACGAGCTTAATTTTTTGGGTCGCTACGTCTGGTATTATGAGGACGATCCTGAATCACCTGCTGAGAGCCCGGCCAATGAAGCGGCCTTTGCCTTGAGTCCTGTCACAACTCCGGATCCCGTTCCGGAAAACCCTCCGGTTCCGCCGACACCCCCATTGCCTCCCACCGCGCCACCAACTCCTCCTCCTGTCAGCCCTTAACTGGTTCTCTGTGTCATTTTTGGGGTATTGGGTTTTAATCTCGTTGTCCGAACGCTCACATCGGTTATCGTGCCTGGATGGAATCCAAAGGATACATCGCGCTAACAAGTGCCCCGTTGGAAAAACGGGCCGTTACTGAAATCATTGAAGGCTGGACGGCTCAGTATCCCCGGGTTGAGCAGGTTTGTCCCGGTGCCCAAGCAGGAACACTGACAGTCCTGATCCACCAACCGGAGGACATTCTTTGGGATCAACATCTCCAATTTCGGGTTCTTAGCGGTGAGGAATTCACTTGGATTTACATCACCTTGGGTCATCGCATCATTGAAACATCAGGCTTATCCTATGAGGCCAACACGCTTCCCCTTGATGTCTTGCTGGACTGCGCGGGCATTGAAGAAGTAATCGATCAATCTAACGAGAGGCGACTCGATGAGTTGGAAAAGGCTGGGCTCTTGTAAAACTAGTGTTAGGTTTCGCAACTCATGGTAAAGCCTGTTCTTATTCTAACCGCCGGATTTGGTGAGGGTCATAACACCGCAGCACGCAATATAGCCTCTGCCGTCGAACATCTGGGCGGCACTGCTCATATAATGGATCCCTTTGCGGAAACCTACGGAAGGCTGAATGAAATAACCCGCCGTATTTACATTGGAGCTATCAACCACGCACCGCGGCTGTGGCAGCTATTTTACAACATGTTGGATCAAAGTGCGTCAGCTACGGACAGTATCCGACAGCTCCGAGGCTTGGTGCGAGTGCTGGGTCAACAATTGAGCCAAATCCAGCCGAGAGCAGTCATATCGACCTATCCGGTTTACAATTTTATTCTGCCCGAAATTTACCCGCCTGATAGACGTCCCTTTCACCTCTCCACCATGGTAACGGATTCCATTTCTATCAATGCCTTGTGGTATAAAGGAGCTTCAGATCGTTATTACGTTCCGAATGAAGACACCGCTGCCGTCTTTCTAAAAAAAGGCATTTCTCCTCAGCAAGTCGCAGTGAGCGGATTTCCGGTTCAGTTGGACTTCGCGCTCCAAGAAAGACGGCTCAGTCCTCCGGACATTGAGCACTCCATTCCGCGTATTATATATGTGGTCAATTCAGGCAAGCAGAGGGCTCCTTCGGTAGTTTCTAGGCTGCTCAAAAAAACTGATTGGCACCTTACGGTGGCGGTGGGGCGTGATGAAAACTTAAGGCAACGTATCAATAAAATCGTCGAGCCGTGGCCCGGACGTTCGGAAGTCATTGGTTGGACCCAAGACATGCCCAAGCTTCTTATGAGTCACCATCTACTGATAACCAAAGCTGGTGGCGCGACCATCCAAGAAGCGATCGCTGCCGGTTGTCCGGTTTTGATCAATCAGGTGGTGCCTGGTCAAGAAGAAGGTAATTACGAGCTCATTAAGAAAAACCATGCCGGCACCTTCGCATCCTCCCCAGAGCAAATCCTCGAAAGGGCCCGTCACTGTTTTGCTGATCGTGCAGCCGTTTGGAAAACGTGGCGCAGCAATATTCAGTCAATGGCCCGTCCAGAAGCTTCCCTTAATATCGCACGCGACCTGCTGGCCCACAGCGGTGACACCTCCCATTCATGAATCCTCGGTTAATCCTTGAAAAAAAACGCGAGTTAGAGACAGCCAATCCCAAACTTCAGCCCCTTGAAATCGCTACTGAACTAGGGATATCTGAAGGGGCTATGGTGGGGGCGCAGTGTGGCTACGGAGTCATTAGGCTTAATCATCATGCTCTGGACTGGATGGCTTCTCTGCCTTTCTTGGGAGAAGTCATCGTCGTCACTAGAAACCGTATTGGGTTGCTTGAAAGTCGTGCAACCATCCAGTCCTCGATCCCATTTAATAGGCAAATAGGGTTCAAAGGGGTTCATCTGGACTGTAGGATCGAAGGATCCGGAGTTGCAGAATCGTTCTTTGTTCCTCCTTCCGGAACAGTGGCTGAAAGCATTCAATGCTTTGACGCGGACGGTTCCGCCATCATGAAGCTTTTTGCGGTCTCACCGCATCAGCCACACTGGTTGCCTTGGGTCGAACAATCGGCCCATTCCGATCAAGGCCCCGGGTTCTCCCCTCCAGTATCCACCGGATATAACGAATTTAAGCAAGATACCCAGCCTTCGGCTCATGACGAAAAACTAAGCGTATCTTGGCGCCACTTAATTCATCCCAATCATTTATACAACTTTCTTCACCGTCATGGTATCCAACCCCTTGATTGGATGAGGCAACTGGGATCTGATTGGTGTGCACGGCTGCGCAAGGACGCTGTAGATGCACTTATGGGACAATCGATTCTTGAAACCCACATGGCTATTACCTTGCAAAGTCGGTTTGCTCGTCAACGTTTCTCCCGCCAATGGCCGCCAGCCGTTAGCTTTGGCCAGTGGATTAATCTTCTGACTGCGGATTCAAATCTGCATCTCAACACCACATCTATTCATCAAGTATGGCGACTCGCCGTTCCTTATTCTGATCGTCTAGTTCAACACCTGTTGTTGTTCGACAAAACGGACCAACTGGCAATCAGTGTGGCTTCATGGAATCCAGAAAATAATCTTCCGGACGAAGCTTGGAACAAAGCACTCATGGATCTTTCCCCGCTCAATATTGAGGGTCAGGATTTAGATTAAACCCACCGGGAAGCACCTGCTAATTAATTGGCTCGCAAGAGGAAATGCGGCAGAGTTACTACATTGCGGCCGTGATCGGTCATTTCAAATAATCGTCCATGTCCTACAAAACGAGCCACTTTTTTATATCCTCCAGAAGCTGAGCGCACTCCACCCATGGGTGCGTTAGGATTAAACGTATAGGTTCCTACCCCGCCGCTGCGACTGCTTGAGGATCCAGCCATTTTGGGTATCCCCTTGGCATCCCGCCCTAAATAAATCATGACATGTGTGATCGGGGGACTGCGCTTAATATCATAAGTCCACTCCCAAAACAGTAAATCACCGGAGGCCAAGCTTTCGATCAAGCGCTGATCATCCACGCGTCCATCCGGCAGGACTGGAGCTTTGAACACCTTGCCCGCTTTCTCAAGTTCCCAGTATTGTCCCGAGGCCACTCGCGGCAAATTCAGTCCAAAAGATTCCTTGGCCAAATATCGGACTGTATTCGAACAATCCATTACCCATGGTTGAGCCTCACCAGGCAGTCGAACCGATTCCCGATATCGAATGTCATATTTCTCTAACCATCGTACCTTTTTGATTAGGGTTTGGAACTGCTCATGAGTTAACTGTGCCCATAAACTAGGGTTAGACCCAAGTAGCAAAACGATCAGCAGAGCCATTTTCATATTTACGTATTTTAGTATAAAAAATTACCATGGCAATTCTAGAATCACCCTTCTTCATAAACCTCGTGCCAAAAAACAAAGAGGGTGCTTGACGAAAATCTCGTCCTGTGAAAGTGTTACGTCATGAACCCCGCAGGTGGAAATCCGAATCCGTGCCTTTCTTTCGAAGGAAAGAAAAGTGCCTCGTTTTCCCGCAACGTGGTTACTTCAGTCGTAGCTGTAGTAGCCATTGCGCCATTCCGTGCGGGTTTCTGAGAACTAGATAAAAACAACTGAACTTCCAGAACCCACCGCGGAAAAGCACGGTGGGTTTTTTTGTGCCTACTGTTCTCCTTCCGTCCGGATTCCGGATTTCGCAACCACCCAATCCTATGAATACTTCACATTACGAATCCTCAACAAGCCCTATCGGGTTGTCTGGCGAAGCCATTGCCATGATGGAAAATGGTCGCCCCACTCCGCGCCGTGAGCGCCGCAAACTCGTGCAATCACTGCTCTGTGAGTGGAGCCAAACTCTGGTGTGTTTCGGCGAAAACGATCTCAAGCCGCTTGATTCGTCTCAAGCCTTACACGGATCATGAAAATCTGGCATTGGAGTTGCTAACTCGAAAACCATGGTCATACAAGAAACCCAATACCTTCCATGCGTTCCGGGCGATCCATTCGCAGAACGCTTCTATTTAGTAGAACAACTGGTAGCGATGCTGACTCATGTGCATCTAGAAATGGGAATACCAACCGAGAGAGCTTATGCCGCTGCAATGAGCTTGTTGGAAAACGATTACCCGGAAGAAATTTCTTTGCTAAGCGACGCGCCCGGTTATCAGAGGTCAATCGAAAATGAGCTTATCGCGCAGGCTGCGTAATGTTACACTTCAGCGCAACGCATCGACACGGGCAACCTCCAATCACCCCGGGTAAGCCGTCTGCTCCAACCATGCCTCCAACCCGCCTTGCAGCATCCGCACATCATTCCATCCAGCATCCCGCAGCAGCTTCACAGCTTGTTGGGCGCGTTCCGATTCTTGACAAATCACCACCCAAGGCGCAGTCATATCCAACCGATGCAGCTTGCCAGGCAGCTCGTTCAGAGGTTCAAGATGAGCCCCTGCAATAGGGAGTAACTCGGCCTCACGCTTGCTGCGCACATCCAAAACTTTCGGTGGCCGCTCCGAGCGAAGAGCTACAGACAACTCCCAAGCGGTGATGGAATTCCGGTTCCCGCAGGACTCTGTGGACGTCATGTAATATGGATGATTCCGCAGACGTCCTTGCTCTAAAAGATCGGCATGCTCACCGCACGCCAGACATGATGTGTTGCGAGGTATCTGCAGAGTTCTAAACGTGGCATCACTGCTGCTATAATAGAGCATCCTGCCGGATAACAAATCTCCCTGACCGGTGATCCACTTTAATACCTCCACCGCTTGTAGACTGCCTACTACCCCTGCAACGGCGCCCAATACGCCGCCCTCTGCGCAGGAAGGAATGCTGCCGGGACGTGGTGGATCGGGAAGCAGGCAGCGATAACATGCCCCCCCTTCCATCCCGAACACCGACACCTGACCTTCGAATTGGAAAAGACTCCCGTAAACAAGCGGGCGTCCGGTGGCCACACATGCATCATTCAAAATATACCGTGAGGAAAACTGATCGGTTCCATCGACTACCACATCATAATCACTCACGCGTTCCACGGCGTTCTCTCTGGTCAGTCGCTCACCATGGGTGATAAGCTCTGCCTGATCATTCAAGAGTCTTAGAGAATCCCGCGCTGAGTCCACCTTGGCCCTTCCCACGTCATGAACGCCGTGCAAAATCTGACGTTGTAAATTGGATGATTCGACTTGGTCATCGTCCATCAGCCCCAGACATCCCACACCAGCTGCTGCCAGATAAGCAGCTACTGGACAGCCCAGCCCGCCCATTCCCACGATCAGAACCTTAGCCGTCTTAAGGCGTTGTTGACCTTCAGTGGAAACACCGGGCAGCAGCAGCTGACGCGCATAGCGGCGCAAGTCCTGCGCACCCAACTCCATCCCCACTGCTCTGCGCCATAAGGTCTCGCGCACGTCTTGCTTCATATCTGAAACTCTATCCCCCCCGGACGAACATCTTGCCAATCCCGCGTTTCTCGCGCCAGATCCTCCAGAGTTTTAGATGCCAGCACTTCCATGGAGGCTTCTTCGGCTCGTCTGACCAGACGGCGCAAGGCCTCGCCACCCCCCTCAGCCCCCGTTTCGATTTCATTCTCAGGATCCAGTTGCGCATCCAGTATCCTCAGTAATTCATCCATTCGGATGTGACTGGCGGGCCTTGCCAGCGCGTAGCCTCCTACGGCTCCGCGCCGACTCTTTAAGACCCCGTTCTTTTTCAACACCAGTAAAATTTGCTCCAGAAACTTTTCTGAAATCTGGGTGCGCTCCGCAATGCCGGAGATCTGCAGCCACGAACTGTCCGCATCGCCGGACACACTGCTTTGGATCGCCAAATCAATCAGTGCACGAATTCCATAGATCCCTTTGCGAGAGAGTTTCACCCGCTTATTCTGCTTTCATGCGCCGGATGCGTCAATGCTCCGCCCGGGGGTTGCAATTTGCCCATACTGCGAATATCCTAATCTTCCATGAATTCCACTCCCCACTCTGATCCTTCCATCCCGGTGGAATCTTCTGGTATCGTGATGAGTAGCCGCATCAGGCTGGCCCGCAACCTCAAAGACACGCCCTTTCCAGGATGGATGAAAAAAAACCAGCGCCAGGAAGCTATGGAGCGTATCCTGGAAGCACTTCACAACCTTCCGCCTCTACATAAAGGTTCGCGCCAAATCTTCATGGAAGAACTCTCTCCTTTGGAAAAACAAGTTTTGGTTGAGCAACACCTCATCAGCCGTGAGCATGCTGCCAAAAATCACGGCAGTGGCGTCATGATCAACACCACCGAAGAGCTTAGTATCATGGTCAATGAAGAAGATCACCTCCGCATGCAGGTCATTCTTCCCGGATACCAGCTCAACCATGCCTGGCAGCTTGCCAATACCCATGACACCGCCTTGGAGGATTCGCTCGATTACGCCTTCTCAGCCACTCTCGGATACCTCACTGCCTGTCCGACCAATGTCGGCACCGGTCTGCGCGCCTCGGCCATGCTACACCTCCCGGGGCTTGTTCTGAGCGACCAAATCAACCGTGTCATCAAGTCCGTTAACCAAATCGGACTGGCAGTTCGCGGACTTTACGGCGAAGGAACCGAGGCTCTGGGTAACCTCTTTCAAATTTCCAATCAGATGACCCTCGGAGAAAGCGAAGAAGAAATCCTCACCCGTCTCATCAAAGTCGTGAATAAAGTCATTGAGAGCGAATCCAACGCCCGAGCCAAACTGATCCAAGATCAGGCCCGCATTGTAGCCGATCAACTCGGCCGCTCTTATGGGGTTCTAAGTCATTGTTATGCCATCACCTCCAAGGAAGCCCTGAACCTCCTTTCCCTTGTTATTTTGGGGGTGGACTTGGGTATTCTGCCTTCTACACTTCGCGATACGGTGAATGACCTTTTTATTCATACCCAGCCCGCCCACCTTCAGCGCTCCGCAGGCCGCAAACTCAATGCTCAGGAACGCGACGCGATTCGCGCCGACATCCTTCGCACCGGTCTGCGTAAGGCTCCCGCTCCGGACATGAAAAACTTAAAATTATCCTGAGCCCTTTTTGCTCCCTCGTGTTATATTAAGCCAAGTTAAAACATGAACAACTTTACCCCACGCGCCCAACAAGTCCTCGCCCTCGCACGCAAAGAAGCAGACCGCTTCAATCACAACTACGTCGGCACCGAGCACCTCCTGCTCGGACTCATCAAACTCGGCCAAGGCGTAGCCGTCAATGTCCTTCAAAAAATGGGCTTGGATCTCGAAACCGTCCGCTTGGAAGTCGAGAAGCAAGTCGGTTCAGGCCCCGATACCAAAATGTCTGGTAACATCCCTTACACCCCTCGGGTTAAAAAAGTGCTGGCCCTCGCCGGCAAGGAAGCCAAAGCCCTGCACCACAGCTATGTCGGAACCGAACACGTCCTCCTGGGTCTCCTGCGTGAAGGTGATGGGGTTGCCGCACGCGTTCTTAAAAGCTTGGAAATTGACCTCGAACGCACCCGAAACGAAGTGTTAAAAGAACTCGATCCGAATTTCGAATCACCTGACGACGAAGAATATGCAACTCAAGACGAGAGCGAAGAAACCGCCCCTGCTGCGCCATCTGCAAAAAAAGACGCTAAAACTCCTGCACTGAAAGCTTTCGGGCGTGATCTCACCGAGCTGGCCGCCAAGTCAAGTCTGGATCCAGTCATAGGCCGCGAGAGTGAAATCGAGCGCGTTATTCAAGTGCTATGTCGTCGCACCAAAAACAACCCCGTCCTCATTGGCGAGGCGGGTGTCGGAAAAACCGCCATCGTCGAAGGCCTGGCCCAAGAAATTGTGGCCGGTAATGTCCCTGAAATCCTGCGCGATAAAAAAGTCATCAACTTGGATCTGGCCCTCATGGTAGCGGGAACCAAATACCGCGGCCAGTTTGAAGAACGCATCAAGGCTGTCATGGAGGAAATTCGCAAAACCAAAAACATCATCCTCTTCATTGATGAGCTCCACACCATTGTAGGCGCTGGATCTGCCGAAGGTGCCATGGACGCCTCCAACATCATCAAACCCGCCCTGTCACGTGGTGAACTGCAGTGCGTGGGCGCCACCACCCTCAACGAATATCGTAAACACATCGAAAAAGACTCCGCCCTCGAACGCCGTTTTCAAAGTGTCAAAGTCGAAGCTCCTAGCGTAGAGAACACCGTAAAAATTCTCAAAGGCCTTCGTCCCAAATACGAAGCTCACCATAAAGCTTCCATTACCGATAATGCACTGGAAGCCGCTGCCAAACTAAGTGATCGCTATCTAACTGGACGCTTCCTCCCCGATAAAGCCATCGATATCATGGACGAAGCGGGCTCCCGTGCCCGCATCCGTGCCACCACGCTGCCTCCCGAACTCAAAAGCAGGGAAGGTGATATCGAAAAATTAAAAGAACAAAAAGACGCCGCTATCAAGGATCAGGACTTTGAGAAAGCCGCCGCTCTGCGCGATCAGGAAAAAGAATCCCGTAGCCGTTATGAACAGGAACTCACCGATTGGCGAACCAAGCGGGACGGGCAATCCGTGCTAGTCGACGAAGAAGACATCATGTCCATTGTTTCCAAATGGACCGGAGTGCCTCTGACCCGCATGGAGAAAAAAGATCTCGAACACCTGCTCAACATTGCCGATGAACTTCACGATAAAGTGGTTGGTCAAGACGAGGCCATTCAGGCTTTAGCTAAAGCCCTGCGCCGCTCCCGTGCCGACCTCAAAGATCCCAACCGCCCTATCGGTTCCTTCATTTTCCTTGGCCCCACCGGCGTGGGTAAAACCCACTTGGCTAAACACCTCGCCAAACATGTCTTTGGTGAGGAAGAAGCGCTCATTCAGATCGACATGAGCGAATACATGGAAAAATTCAATGTCAGCCGTCTGGTCGGATCGCCTCCCGGCTATGTGGGCTACGAAGAAGGCGGCCAGCTTACCGAGCGTGTTCGCCGTCGTCCCTACTGTGTGGTGCTCTTTGATGAAATCGAAAAAGCTCACCCTGATGTCTGGAACATTCTTCTGCAAATCCTTGAGGACGGGCACGTCACCGACAGTCTGGGGCGTAAAGTCGATTTCCGTAACACCATCATCCTCATGACCTCCAATGTCGGTGCAGAGCTTATCCGCAAAAACCGCGTCGTGGGCTTCGGTTCCGGAGCATCTGCTGAACAGGATTATGAGCAGACTAAAAACCTGCTGCTGGAAGAAGCTAAAAAAGTCTTTAAGCCGGAATTCCTTAACCGTCTCACCGATATCATTGTCTTCCACTCGCTGACACGTGAGCACTTGGCCCAGATTGTTAATCTGGAAATCGATAAAGTGTCCAAACGCCTTCGTGAGCGTGAAGTCTCACTTAAATTAACCGATCAGGCTATCGCCTACCTTATCGAAAAAGGACACGATCCCGCATACGGAGCCCGCCCCTTGAGGCGTGCGATCGAAAAATATCTTGAGGACGTCATGGCCGAAGAGTTGATCCGCGGAAACTTCAAAGCGGGAAGCACGGTTACCGTGGATTGCGTCGATAATGCGTTGGTCTTTAAAGCCGACGCGGTGGAGACCACCCCGGCTCAATCCGCCAAATCTTCGGCTAAAGATTAAGCCAAGCCCGTCAGTTGGTGAACACTAACTCTGTAAGCGAGTCGTCTCCAGATCCTACCCTGAGGCAACCCGCCTCAGTATGCGCCATGTTTGCAGCCCTCGTCGGCTGCTATGATCGCTTAAACATGGTGATGACCTGTGGAATGGATCGCCGCTGGCGTCGTCTGCTGGTTGAAGCGGCACTCTCCCGAGGTGCCAGTCGGGTGCTCGATTTGGCTAGTGGCACCGGGGATGTGGCACTCTTACTGCAACAACGTGGTGTTGATGTTACAGCTGCGGACTTCTGCGCCCCGATGTTGAAAGAAGCGAAGCGTAAAGGAGTTCTAGAAACGATCGAAGCCGATGCGCTAAATCTTCCTTTTGGTGAGTGCTCGTTTGATGTGGTGACCATTGCTTGGGGATTCCGGAATTTTAGCAATCGGGCGCGCGCGCTGTCAGAAATACGGAGAGTATTAAAACCGGGAGGGGGACTGTATATTCTGGAAAGTTCCGCGCCGGAGGGGTGGCCGCGGCCCTTTCATCAATTTTACTGTCACCGGGTCATCCCGGCATGGGGTTGGCTTCTAGCCCGCCATGTTCCCGCCTACCGATATCTGGCCCGCACGGTCAGTGACTTTCCCTCACCCCCGGAGTTGGCCCGTCAACTTGAAACCGCCGGGTTCAGCTCTGTCTCCTGGCGAGTCCTTGGTATGGGAGCCGTCTGCCTCCACTCTGCAGAAAGTTGATCCACAGATTGACGCAGAAGAGCGCAGATTTTTTTGGGTAGGGTTTAAAATTAAAAATCGGTGTTAATCTGTGAAGATCTGCGGATAAAATAAAACAATGATCCACAGATTGACGCAGAAGGGCGCAGATTCTTATTAAGAATCAATGAGACTCTCAGCCTGAGGTTTATTGGTAAAAACGATTCGTTTGGTTTGCAGTGAAGGTAAGCCGAAATTGATGAGTAGTGCTTTTTCGATCCCCGTAACCCTGAGATAATTAATGACTTGAGCTTCCTCGATACTGCCCATATGGCTTAGAGCTTTGCACTCAACAAGAAGCGATCCAAAACAAATAAAATCTGCTTTATAGCTGCTAGGTAGGATGTCTTGCTTGTAACGCACTTGAAGCACTTTTTCTCGCTCAAATGGTATTTGATGTGCTGAGAACTCTAATGCCAACGCATCCTGATAAACAGCTTCTAAAAAACCATGTCGAAGTTCCCGGTGCACTTCCATGGCGGCACCAATCACTGCATACGATTCAGCGTCTCTGGCAGGAGCTTGGATTTCCATATCAAAGATTTTTTGGGCTTGGGTTTAAAATAAGAAATCGGTGTTAATCTGTGTAGAACTGCGGATAAAAAATAAAACAATGATCCACAGATTGACGCAGAAGGGCGCAGATTTTTTTTGGTTTGGTATAAAATTAAAAATCGGTGTTAATCTGTGTAGATCTGCGGATAAAAAATAGAACAGTGATCCACAGATTGACGCAGAAGGGCGCAGATTATTTGGGGTTTGGTATGAAATTACAAATCGGTGTTAATCTGTGTAGATCTGCGGATAAGACGTTCTTTGGATTTGTTTACTCCCCGCAGCCGCCGTCTTTGTAGCCGCAGGAGGGGTTGATGCAGCGTTTGCATTTCCCGTCCTGAACATAGGTCGCTTGGCCGCATTTCGGACAGATGGCGCCACCGCGAATTTTGGGCGCGGCGGGTGATGCGGGCCCACCTCCTTGGGCTCCAGAAAGCGGAACGGCAGGTGAGGCGTAGGCACTTTGAACCAGAGAATCAGGCAGGTTCAGTTCTTCTTGATACGCACCATAAGCACTGAGCCCGCGCAGGCGGCGGTCGTTTTCGATGGGGAAAAGCCAATCGAGGATCTTCATCACCAAGTCGATAGCACTACTGGCCGACCGGATCTCCGGAGTCACCTCATCATCACCGTCATCACCCACCTTACAGAAACCAGCCGGATCAAAGGCCATGCCGCTGAAGGCATGGATCACCTCGTCCAGGGGCACTCCGTATTGAAGCTGCATGGAAATCGATTTAGCAAAGGCGTCCAAGGTGCCCGCGATGAAGGTTCCGCCTTTACCAATGCGCATGAATATTTCTCCGCAGCGACCGTCCGGGTAGGTGCTGACGGTGAGGAAGCCTTCCTGCTGGCCTCCGGCGATTTCAAACTTGATGGTTTGGCTGAGACGGCGCCCGGGGAGTTTACGGCGTTTGGGTTTGGCGCGACGCTGCACCTCCGCATCCAACTGCTCCTGACAGGAAGCCACTAAAGACTTCCAGATGCGCTCAGGATTCCACTTGCGTCCTTCCGGAGTATCGGTGGAGAAAACCGAGATGGCTTTGGAGTCCGAGCGGAAGACCGCGATGCATTTGACGCCGAGATCATGGCAGTCCATGAAGGCGCGGCGTATGTCCTCCACCGTAGCGGTGTAGGGGAGATTGACTGTTTTCGACATCGATCCGGAAAGGAAAGGCTGTAGAGCACCCAGCATACGCAAATGTCCCGAGGGCGCGATCGAGCGTTGGCCGTCGCCAGCCGTAGTAGCACAATCGAACACCGCCAGATGGGCGGAATCGAGCCATGGAATGAATTCCACATGCTCGGTTCCTCCAGCAATGAGGGCGTGCTCTGCGGGCAACGTAGGATCATATTTACGACCCTGAAACTGAAGCACTTCATCTGGAGTCAGGGTAGGTGAACCATGGAGTGCGTCGAGCACCGCACGACGCACCGGGCCGTGTTCAAACTGGGGGCGTAACAGAAGGTGTTGACGGGCGGTTTCTTTGTCTCCACAGGCTACGATGAGTCCATCGATTCCAGCTACTTCCAAAGCGGCCTCCCGGACTTGATCTTGGCTATAACCGAGAAATTCCAAGCCTTCCAGAGCCAAGGAGTTGAACATGCGCAACGATCCGCCTCCGGAGAGTTGCTTGTTTTTAATGAGCGAGTAATCCGGTTCACCGGAGGTGGTGCCCGCAGTCAAAGCACCCAGAGGTGCACTGATGGTTCCGGTGGGAGCTAAAACGCTGACGAAGGAGTTACGGAAAACATGTGCGGTGTCCACCTCGGCCCAGAGGTTGGAGGCGGTGGCGGATAAATCGGCGGCCAGTTGAGCCGAACGAGGGCTGACGGCTTCTCCTTCCAAAGATTTCCTCAAGGCGCGTAGCGCGTCGTGACCTGTAAGACCTTGGGCTTGGGGTAGGTGATCCACTCCGTAAAGATGGAATACTTCATCCAGGTTATTTCCTCCGCCGATGCGGGAGAGCATTTCGTGTGAGGCGCGGTGAAGGCGCAATACCTCGCGTAGATCCTTTTCGGTGCGGGCGAAGGCATGGTAGCCGCCAAGGCATTCACCAAGTCGGGCACTGGCTTTCCAACAGGCGGCGGTAAGCAGGGAAACCATTTGAGCGGTGAGGTAGCGGCCGTCATTGGAATCGTAGGGGATGCCTAATGACATCAGGAGACCCCCGAGGTTGGTGAAACCGATTCCGGTGGTGCGATACGTGCGGGTTCCCACAGCGATTTCTGGAATGGGGAAGCCGCCGCGCTGGACGTTGAGGTCGGCGCAGAGCATGGCCAGTAAACAGGCGCGCTCAAGTTTGGCGGCATCGAGCCCTTTTTCCGGATGACGGAAGCGGTAAGCGTTGAAGGAAGCCAAATTGCAGGAAGTGTTATTGAGGTGGAGGTATTCGGAACAAGGGTTGGACGTGGAGATGGTGCCGTCGGCTTTGACCGGGTTCCAGAGGTTGATCCAATCGTTCATGTGCACGCCCGGTTCGGCGTTGGCATGGGCGGCGACGGCCATTTCATGAAGCAGCTTGGAGGCCGGGAAGGTTTCGTGAATGTGATCCGGTTTGCTGACCCAACGGGTGGCGTAATCTCCTCCTTGTTGGTAGGCCTGCCAAAAATCACCTTTCAGAGATACCGAATGGTTTGCGTTTTGATGACCGAGAGTTTCACCATAAAGCAGTCCATCCATGGATTTAGAATAAACCGTGTCGTTGACTTTCGGCAGTGCCTGCAAAATGTGGCGGGCAATGTATTCAGCCGGCGATTGTGCTTTGTGAGCGAGTTGGTCGAGCGCGACGCGCACGTTGTGCTCACGCAGAATGATTTTACCGATTTCTTCCTGGCTATTTTTAGCGTGGATGAAGTTAAAGATGTCGGGGTGGTCGGAGTAGAGCAGCACCATGCGTGCGGCGCGGCGGGTTTTGCCGCCGGACTTGATGGATCCCGCCATACGGTCGAAGCCGCGGTCAAAGGAAAGGGGGCCGGAGGATTTACCTTTGCCGGTAATAGGCTCGTAGGAAGAACGGAGGCTGGAAAGATTGATGCCAACTCCTGAACCGTTAGAGAAGATGCGGCCTTCAGTCTTGATGTGGTTCAAAATGGATTCCATGGAATCGGCCACTTCAGTAAGGAAGCAGGCTGAGCACTGCGGATGTTCCATGGCATTGGCAGTAATCGCTTGGATGTTTTGATCATTGTTGGTGGTAAAGGCGGTGCCCCCTTTGCCTCGGAAAATGGGGCGCAAGTCGGGGCGGCCCCAGCGCCACTGTTCCCAGTGGCCGATGTTGAACCACACCGGAGAGTTAGGTGCCCAGATTTGCTGGACGATGAGGAATTTGAGTTCTTCGTTGAAGATGCGCAGAGAATCGTGATCGGCCAAATAGCCTTCTTCCCAAGCCCAGACCGTGTAAGTGTTGGCAATGCGGTCGAAGGCATGGCGCAGGCTGCTTTCAAATTCTGGGGTGCCCGGCGCGGAGCCGAATAGGTATTTGTCCGCCGTGACTAAAACCGAAGTGTGATCCCAATGAGCGGGATGTTCGACTTGGTCGCGTTTGAAACGGGTTGAGCCATCTTCCCAGCTTTTCAGTTCGAGATCGGTATTTTTCCATTCGATTTGGTCATAGGGATGGAGATCTTCCGATGAAAAGAAGCGGTCGAGTTGAAGAGTTCCCTCACACTTGGGCTCCGGCAGAATGAGGAAACCATCCCTGAGCGTCAGGGTATGGGTATTTTCAGTGCGGGTGGATGTGGATAAGGGGGCTTCGAGGGTCTGAATCATGATTATTACCTTAACATATCTTGGATGATGGGTGGGGTTAACGCAAATGCGTTCATGATGAATGAACTAACGTTTGGGATCATTTTGTACAGCCTAAAAAGAGAGGCTGCGGGACTCTACAGAGAAGAGTAAGCAAATTATTTTTCACCATAAAAAAACCTTATTTTCCGTTTAAAAACAAAAAATGGAGCACAGTTGTTTGAGCCGGAACAAGTTGGATATTTTTTCACGTTTTTAGGTTGAGTAGGGGGTGAAAAGGATGGACGTTTTGCATTTGAATTGTATTTGAATGGCTCGTTCTTTTCTGTTGAGTGCTGTGATGTCGCATGTTCCCAAAAGCCCTTACGAAAAAACAGCTGGCATGTTCTATGTGCCCCGGATGTTGGACAAAATCCGTTTGATGCAAGCCGGAACGCTGCGTGAGGATTTGCGGGAGAACCTCGGTAAGGGATTTGATGGAACACTATGCAACCACTTGAGGGTCGATTATGAAGAGGTGAAGGCGCGGGTTCTGGCGGGGGCTTCCGATGAGGAGGTGCTGCAATGGTGTTATGCCACTGGACGGGACATGAATGAAGCCGATGTGGTGGTCTGGAATCTCTATATTTCCAAGGTGGGTTGGAAGGATCACATCTCTGAAATACTGATCCGGCGTAAACGTGAAAGCGGGTTGGAAAATCGCGACGACATCCAAACCATGTTTGACTATCTGGATGCCGATGAGGGACGATTGGCTGACCCTAAGATCCAATAAAGTCCGCTCATTTAAAGGACATCACGCTTCAGTTTTAAACCTCCACTGTCAACCTAGTTCCTCGCGTCGCTCGGCAATCGCGTTCAAATCCTGTCATGGATCGACAGCAAAACGGCGGTTCTTCTGACAGTGTCATTTTACGAACTGCGCCGTCAACTTGGAAAAGTAACAATGGACGTGAAGGGGATATAAAATTTACCGATCCTCAATCGTGTGCCACGCGCGTTTCGCGCGTTGGATCAACGGTCTGGTTCGTTTTTACTTCATTTCTATTTCTAGACTGAAATGAGTATAGTCCCCTGGCTTTCTAGGCTCGTAATCTTTTGGTGCCCAAGCGGCTTTGGCTAAAGTATAAGGCTGATTCACTTCCGATTTTGATTTATAGAAAAAAATTTGGATATTCGAACTTGGATGGAGCGATTCAATGATTTTTTCCGCAATCATTTTAATTTCTGCCGGGCTGCTCGCCTCAGTAGCCACAGAAGCAGCATAGGCTTTGTCTAAAGCAGGAATGGACGATTTACTTACCATTTCATAGGTGGGTGTATTTGCCGAGTCGGCTTTGCTCCAAGGAAAAGACGGTTCTTCCGGTTTAGAGCATGCGACCAACATGCTTAAGGTGATTAGAAGAGATGGAAACATTTTCATATTGTTACCGAACGAGACGGTCGGAAAAGTCCTCCCGGCTGAAAAGCGGATGTTGTTCCGAGGGTGAATATGGCGGAACACATCATCCAAGTGTCGTCACGGGGATTCTGGAGCATCGTTTTTCCTGTCATGTTTGATGGAGGGTTTTTCCGACCGTCCCAACGTCGGGCATGACTCAGGGCTGGAACGCGAAGCGTGTAAGCCCTTGGGTCAAGGGCCTTGTTCTGCATTAATTCTATCTACAAGAGGGAATTTATCTGGCTGCTCAATTCGCTCAAGATCGAGATCTACATTTAAATCCGGCCAAGTGAAAATCCGTCCGAACTGGCATTCGAGCTTGGAAATCTGTGCAACGGTAGCATTCCGAAACCAGGGGAAATGATCAAAATCCAGAAAATATTCCTTCCCGCCGACGAATAGCCAGAATCCATGGCTCGATATATGGCTAATCTGGGGTGCCGAAGTGACGCTGCCAAGCTTCTCTAATTTCATTTTCGTGCTCCTGAATTACCTTACTCAATTCGTTGATCTGATGCGACTTAAATCCTTTATTTACCGCGAGCTCGATTTCGGGCTCTATCCAAAATTTGGCCTCTCCATCATGGGAAAGAACGTGAATATGAACCCTAGGTTCCTCAAGTGAAAAGAAGAAGAACCGGTAATTCTTATAGCTGAAAATATTTGGGCTCACTATCAGAGTGCTAAATGGAGCGGTGAATTTCTCAATGTCTGAATTTTCTGCAGAACGAGACTGTCGGAAAAGTCGTCACGGGGATTCTGGAGCATCGTTTTTCCTGTCATGTTTGATGGAGGGGTTTTCCGACAGTCTCAACGTCCGCGATCACCGATGGCTGCCCGTGGCGTGACTCCTGCTGGGTGAGGAACGAACCCAAGCAGGAGGCATGACGCGGGTAGCCATTCGGTGGATCGCATGGTGGGGATTTAATTTTTAAATATGTCGCTGTGACTTCCGGTGCGTTCCAAATAAAGCGCCTCGTCATCAATTCTGTAGATCAATAGCCAATCTGGCTCCACATGGCAGTCCCTTGATCCCTTCAATGGACCGATAAGTGCGTGATCACGATGCCGTGCTTCAAGGGGCTTTCCTTCGGCGAGGCATCTAACGATCTCTTTTAGTTTTTCGATCTGCTTTCCTTGCTTTTTGATCTTTTTGAAATCTTTTCTAAATTGGCTGGTTTCGTAGATCGCCTTCATGTGTCCCAGCTTGCGAAAAGCTCATCGACAGATGCATGTTTCCGGAGCTTGTGTCCCCTGCGGGAATCTTCCATCGCACTCTGCGTCACAGAATTCGGAATTTGAACTTCAAAAGGAAGACCGTTTCGAAGGGTAATCTGGGTGTAAAACATCCGAATTGCTTCAGTGGGACTCAAGCCAAGCTGGTTCAGTATAGCCTCGGCGCGTTCCTTGATATCCGGATTGATTCGACTGTGGACAGCAGCAGTTTTCATGAGATCAACATGTTGCGATTGCAACACGTTGTCAATATTTTTCCCAACGTCCGCGATCACCGATGGCTGTCCGTGGCGTGACTCCAGCCCAAACGGAGCGAAGCGGAGCCAGCAGGAGGCATGACGCGGGTAGCCATTCGGTGGATCGCATTGTTAGGGCTTTATTTGTGTGTAGCTGCCGATGGAACTGTCCCTGATAGCCTGTGCAATATCGTTAATTCGGCTGTGAAGTGACTCGATTCGTGTGAAAGGTAATTCGACTATTGATACCTTTCGTTCGCGAAGAATCTGTTGATAACGTAGGTTCTTATCACCGGTGAGCAAAACATCATAAATTCCTTCGATCCTTTGGATCAGTTCTCCGTTTCGCGTGCCGTTCCACCCAAGATAATCGACTGTGACAACATCAAATTCCGGCAGGTAATGTCGAAGGCCTACAGGTAGAGTCTCGTCAAGAATGACTTTCTTCACGGACAAGCTTCAAAAACTCTTCGGCATCTTCGCGCTTAACTGACGGAAACTGCTCCAAAAACTCGTCTATGGAGTCGCAAGCATCAATATACTCCAAGAGAGATTGCGCCATCACGCGGGTTCCCTGAAAGACGAGTGTCCCCCCAAGAATCTCTGGATCGGAATGAACCGGACTGTGGTCAAGTGTTATCATGGTGAAAGAATACAAGGAGGGAGTGTGG
>JBHJOR010000040.1:0-21632 GCA_050329585.1 Methylacidiphilales bacterium
GCGCATGTCAAGGTGTTCCTCTGCCTAACGAGACTGTCGGAAAAGTCGGCCCGGTTGAAAAGGGGATGTTTTTCCGAGGGTGAATGTGGGGGAACACATCATCAAAGTGGCATCACGGAGATTCTGGAGCATCGTTTTTCCTGTCATGTTTGATAGAGGGGTTTTCCGACCGTCTCAACGTCAACCCTGTGCCACGCGCGTTTCGCACGCTGGCTCAACGGTCTGGTTCGATTTTTCTTTTATAAAATCAATTTTAATATTTCTAAATTTCGAGTAAAGCCACAAGCCGGGCCAAGTGACACAAGTCATCGTCAAAGCGAATACAGCAGGTAATGCCAAGCCTGCAGATATAGAGCGAAAAAGTCCTTCTACTCCGTAATAATTTACTCCGTCCGAAGCATATGAATTCATGCCAAATAACGCCAGTATACCTGCTATAATTGAGATCGGAACCAGCCAGACGGCTAAGCCTAAGAAAAATAGCTTAAATAGTGTGACGGCTTTGATCCTTTTGACGGCTATAGAATCAGTGATAGTTATTTTCATATCTTGGTCGAACGCACATTGGACAACCAGTTGGAAATAAGCAATAGACTACCGTTGTTTATAGCACCTAGCACTCAGAATTGGTGGAGGAAACGTAGATCGTTATCGTAGAACAGGCGCAGGTCGGGGATTTCGTGACGCATCATGGCGAGGCGTTCGACCCCCATGCCAAAGGCAAATCCGGTGTATTCTTCGGGGTCGATACCTACGGCGGTGAGAACGGCGGGATCCACCATGCCGCAACCGGCGATTTCTACCCATTCTTTTCCGCGGATCTTAAGCCCGGGGCGCCCCATATCGGCTTCAAAGCTGGGTTCCGTGAAGGGGAAGAAGTGGGGACGGAAACGGACGTTGATTTCCGGTCCGACGAGTTGCCGGAAGAAGTGTTCCAGGGTGCCTTTGAGATGGCCGAGATGGATACCGCGATCCACCACTAGGCCTTCGACCTGGTGAAAAAACATGCCGTGGGTGGCATCGACTTCATCGCGCCGGTAACAGCGACCGGGTGCGATGATTTTAAGAGGCGGAGCCTGTTTCATCATGGTGCGGATTTGCACCGGTGAGGTTTGGGTGCGGAGGAGCAACCGTCCTTGTTTGGGATCGTCGGGAAGGTTGAGGTAGAAGGTATCCTGTTCGTTGCGGGCGGGGTGATCCGGAGGGGTATTGAGGGCATCGAAGTTATTCCACTCGGTTTCGATTTCCGGTCCATCAGCCAGTGCAAAACCCATTCGACGGAAGATGGTGATCATTTCATCCATGGTCTGCCGGATGAGGTGCAGGCGGCCCGGGGTTTGGGGCAGGCCCGGCAGGGTGGGGTCTTCAGGCAGGGCGGCGGCTTGAGTGGTGTAGGCCTCGCGCTTTTCTTCCCAGGCGGCTTGCAGGATTTGTTTGATGCGGTTGGCTTCTTTGCCCACCACGGGGCGCTGGGCGGGAGGGACGTTTTTAAGGTCTTCCAAGAGCTTGGTGAATTGTCCGGTTCGGGCGATGTAGCCAATGCGCCAGTCTTCGAGTTCAGCCGCATTCTGGATGGATGCGATTTTTTGAAGGGCTTCTTGTTCGATGGTTTGAAGTGCTTCCAACATGAGTGGTGAGGATGATGGGTAAGGATGCTTAAATCAAGCGGGGCATGTCACTGTTTTTTTCAGCAACATGCCCCGAAAGGATGAAAGCGGAAGAATCCGCCGCGGTGCGTGAAGCGGCTTCTCGACTTCAGGCGCGAACGGCCTCGACAAATGCTTTGAAGCTTTGGGGCTCGGTGGCGGCCATATCAGCCAGAACTTTACGATCCAAGTTGATTTCCAACGTTTTAAGGCGGGCCATGAACTGGCTGTAGGTGATTTGGTGATCGGTCAGCGCGGCGCGCACACGGGTCACCCACAGGTTACGGAAGGTGCGCTTGCGGTTTTTACGGTCGCGATAGGCCCAAACTTTGGCTTTGGTGGTGGCGTCTTTGGCGTAGCGGAAAAGTTTGCTACGGTTGCCGCGGAATCCCTTGGCTTGATCGACGACCCGTTTTCTGCGGGAACGTGATGCCGGGGCGTTGGTTGCTCTTGCCATAAATTACTCCGTGATGATTCGCGATTGATTCTTATTCGATGTGCTGGACAGAAAGTTGAGTGGAAGAAATTATAGTGACTCAACCGAAAGGCAAGCACTGTTTCATTCTTTTCGCATCGCTTTCGTCGAGCATTTTGGGCATGGCCAAGTTGCGCTTGCGTTTGCGGTTTTTCGAGGCGGCCAAGTGGCGACGCCCGGATTGGCTGGCTTTAACCTTGCCGGAAGCGGTGACTTTGAAGCGTTTGGCAACTGCCTTACGCGTTTTGGAACTGGAAGCTTTTCTCATATGTGGGGTTCAGTCTGTTTCGTTTTTTTCTACTGGTAACGAAGAACTCAGGATTCCGGCAGGGAAATCAGCTTTCCCCACTGTTATCATCGATGTCCTCCGCGCCTGTTTCCTCATCGGCGTCCATATCGGAGTTGGAAGTGAAACGGGCTTTCCGTTTATTAGCGGGCAAAGGTGTTAGCATCAAATTAATGTTTCTGCCAACTAATTTCGGAATATTATCTGCAATGGCCGCATGTTCCAGGTCTTTACGGATGACTTCGACCCGGGCTTCGGCATCTTCTTTGCGCATCATTTCCCGTCCCCGCAGCACCATCATGAGTTTCACCTTCATGCCTTTGAGCAGGAAGGATTCGGCGTGGCGCATTTTTACCAGGTAGTCGTGCGAATCGATGTTGAGGTGGAATTTGAGTTCTTTGACTTTGTTGGCGGTGGTGGTTTTTTTATCTTTTTCCTTTTTCGCCATTTCGTATTTGAACTTGCCGTATTCCAGAATTTTACAAACCGGGGGCCGGGCGTTGGGTGAGATTTCGACTAAATCCAGACCGCTTTTCATTGCCAATTCGATGGCGTTTCCGGTGGGCATGACTCCCAGGCTGGCACCATCCGGACCAATAACCAAAACCTCCCGCACTCGGATGCGCTGATTGATGCGCATGAAATTTTGTTTCTTCTGCTGTGGATTGAATCGGGGATGTATAACGCTCTCCTTGTTGGGGTGTGATGGGATATGAAAGTGGTGGGATATGAAAGTGGGGGACGGAGCCTCGGGTTAACACCCTGGGAAGAACGTAACGTTGCGGAGGGGATCGCTGCAGTCTACAGACACAAGGAGATCTGCGCGGAGGATTTCCGTGATCTCGGTGATTAGCATGGCCTGAAACAACTCATTCAGCTAATATTGATCAAAGTAAGGCAGACGATCAAGCGGATTTTTAAATCTTAGGCTATAATAACTTGAGTCCAGTATGGATATCGGGCAAGTTTACTGGTCTTTCAATAATGAATTAGTTACAATCACAGCATAGATGAAATATAATCGAATTCTCTGTCGAGGTCTTAAGTTAGGAGCAATAGGGTTGTTTGGACTGCTGATGACCGGTTGGATAGCCAACCACAGTCTGGGCCAAGACGCAAAGCTTCCAGCCGCTGAAGCCGATCAGCTCTTAAAAGAGGGCACCGAGGCCTACGACGATGGGAATTTTGGAAAAGCGGTCACCCAATTGACACGCTATGTAGAGGGCACTCTCCCTTCAGGGCGCAACCATGCAATCGGGAGGTATCTGCTGGGTATCTCGCACTACAATCTGAGCCAGTATAAAGAAGCTGCAACCTACCTGGAAAAGGACGAGGGACTTCCGGAAGACCTGATCTCCAACAGTCAGTTCCACCATGCGGTTTCACATTATTTTATGGGGGGTTATGAAAAGGCCATTGAAATCCTGAAAAAGATGGTGGCGCCTCCTCCCGTTGATCCAAAAGCCAAAACTCCACCTGCGGGAGCCAAAGCCGAGGAACCTAAAGAAGCGAAAGAGGCGGATCCGATTCGTCCTTTTGCCCTGTTTTATCTTGGCCGCGCTTATATGGAATGGGGCTTGAAATTAGACAACACCAAAAACGATAAGCCGGGAGCCAAAAATGCGTGGACAGAGGGAGTGAAAGTTTTGTCCGACTATCTTAAGGAATTTCCCGAAGACAGCTTGGTGCCCGACGCGCTTATTACCCGCGCCACCATCCATCTCTACTCGGAAAACTTCAGTGAAGCCGAGGCGGATCTGGTGAAGCTCAAAACACTGCCCGGAGGGGACGGCATGGCCCAGGATGCTGATTATATGCTGGGGTTTGTCTTGAGCCAACAGGCGTCACGATTGCTGGCCGACTCGAAAAGAGAGGAAGCGGCTGAAGTGATTCAACGTGCGCGCCAGACATACGGCACGTTGGCCCAAAGTGACAATCTCATGGTGGCTAATGAAGCCGCATTCCAACTGGCCAATCTGGATTTTGCGGAAAAAAAATATGAAGAAGCCATTCAGGCCTACCGTTTACTGAAAAGCAAAAAACAGGTTATTGAAGTTCAAAATCAGCGTATTGAGTCCCTGAGACGTGAGGTGGCGGGGGCGGCTAAAGAACCCGCCCGCTTCAACAAAATTCAGCGGGCTTTGAAACGCGAAGAGCAAAAATTAGAAAGCCTGAAAGGTAATCCGGAATTGGCTCTAGAAGCGCTGATCAAGGTTGGGGAGGTTTTTCTCCAACTAAGGCAATTTGACAAATCAAGAGTGATCTTCCGGCACGCCAAAACGTTTTCGGATGAGGAACAGAAAAAACGCCTTGAGGTTCAGATCATTGTTTCCCACGCCGCCCAAGGTAATGCCGATATCGCAGAGAAGCTGTTTACAGAATTCAAAGGCAAACACCCGAATGACCCGCAGGCGCAAAGTGTAAAATTCCTGCTCGGCAGTGCTTTTTTACAACAAGGGCGACATGAAGATGCCATCAAGGCGTTTGATGAAAGCCTCAAGGAGTTTCCGGATAGTCCATCCTCGGCCCAGATTCCCAAACTTAAAGCACAAGCCTACATGGGCATGGGCCGCAAAGAAGAGGCCATGAAGAGTTTCCGTGATTTCATAGCCGATGCTACGGCGGGAAAAATCAAGGTGGCGCCGGAAGTGGTTGATGACACCAAGCGGCTGCTGGCCTTCGCCCTCTACGGTGAAAAAAAGGTCGATGAAGCTTTGGCCCTGCTCAAGGAGCTGGCCGCCAATGCGACGGCCCCCGCCATTCGTGAAGAGGCCGCATTTCAGAATGCGTTTCTAGAATCCCAGCGAGGACAGGCTGGGGCGGAAAAATTATTCATCGATTTTGCGGCCCAATACCCGGACTCGGCTAATGCGCCGAGGGCGCTGATGCAGGCGGGAAATATCCTTGAGAAGGGCGGAAACCTGGAGGAAGCACGGGCGATTTATGAAAAAGTCATTAATCAATATGCCGACAACTCCATGGCGTTGCTGGCTCATGAGAGGATTTGGCGCAGCCATGGTGAGAATATGGAAAAAGTTCTGGAGGCTCAGGATCGCCTCATCGCAGCTTTCCCTCAATCAGATCGGGCGCTGGCGGCACTGTTTGAGCGTGGTAAGCTGCTTGACCAAAAGAAAGATTTTCCCGGTTCAGCCAACGCCTATCTGAAGGTTTATGAAGTCTATTCCTCACTCCCCGCTACGGCACGCACGGAACGTTTGGATCAATTTGGATCGCTCTCCTTGATTAGTGCTTCATTAATCCGCCAAAAAGAAGCTACCGCGCTAGGCAAGTATTCCGAGTTGAATGCGGAAGAAAAAAAACAGTGGGAAAACTTACTGGAGGAATCAGCCATGCTGCTGGAAAAAGTGGTGGTTAACTTCCCGGGATCCAGATCTCAGAGCAACGCCCTCAAGCGACTGAGTGATGTGCTACTCAACCTGATGGCTCAAAAAGTAGTGACACGGGAACAGATTCTGGAGCGTTTAGGGAAAGTAGCAGCAACCGTGACCGACGAGTCATCGCGCACGCAGATCATGATAGCGCAGGCGGGTCTTTTAAACCAAACCGGCGAGTCCCGCCAAGCACTGCTCATTTATGAGCAGGCGTTCAACCAACTTAAAGATCTCTCCACACTGCCTTGGCAGGATCTGGATCAATACGGCACGTTGCTGCTGGAAAATCAGCAATGGCAAAAGGCATTGGATATTTTTGAAAAAATGCAGCAGACATCCAAGGAAGACCAAAAACACGCCTTGGCTGCGGCCGTGTATGGACAGGGAGCCGCCTTACAGGGGTTAGGGAAAACCAACGAAGCAGCTCCCTTTTTTAAACGACTTCAGGAGGAATTTCCCTGGTCTCCTAAAATTCTGGATGCCCAATACGGTTCGGCTTTTTCGCTTTATGAAAAGGGACAATATCAAGACGCGATCGAAGCATTGAAGGAAATCGTGCGCAGCGGCCGCTCCAGCAACGAAAACAAGGCCCGGTCCATGATCTTGATCGCACGCAGTCTTTTTGACATGGGCCAAAAAGGAATGACTACGCCGGAAACGAAGCAGGAAGACGGCAAAGACATGGATATTAACGATTTGGCCTGCAATTACTTGGCCAAAGTGGAAGTTTTTTACGCAGAATCCCTTCCGCTGTTTTCCTCTGAAGCCCTCTATCGGGCCGTGGAAATCCGTAAAAAACAGGGTAAAAACACCGAAGCCACCCAACTTCTAAACCAACTTCTGGACGAATACACGACAACGCCTTGGGCCCAACGGGCGAGAACGGATTTTTAGCAGACAGGGACGGGAAAGAACGGTTGATTCTGTTCGGATATTTGGGAGACTCATTCCAAGCCCACTGCTGTCTGAGCCCACTATTCTGTTTCTTCCATGAGCAATTCCCCCATCCCTGTTATTCTAGCCTACCCCGATCCCGCCATCACTTCCTACCTGGAATCGCTCCTTAATCATTACCAGCTTCCACTTGATATCCGTTGCCTTCATCAGATCGACGACCTCTATGCCCAAATGGAAACGATGGAAGATCGCTTCATCGTTTTATGCGACTTGTTTTGGGATGGTGCCAATGCCTCGGATATCCTGTTGAGCATTTGTCTCTCCAAACCCCGAAGTGCGTTTTGCATCGTGAGTAACGGCCCGGTGGCTGAATATCTGCCACGAGATTTTCCCGCACCTTCGATGCAGGGATTTGAGGACACCGAATATCTGGTGGCTCTCTTTTTCTCACTGTTAGAAGATCTTCGTGGACAGCATTTGGGACCGTATCAAATTCAGGATTTTGCCGGTCAATGCTCATCGGGCCAGATTTATAGTGCCCTGCAACCTGCCATTAAGAGGCAGGTTTATCTGACTATTCCTTATCTGCATCTGAATGAACAAGGCGTGGCACATTTTCGAGCTCTGGCCGGGGCACAGGCGAAAAATGCCTATCCCGCTATCTATTCTATTTATGAAGAAACGGAGATTTCCGGGCGACGCATCATCGCCCAAGAACCGATAGATGGCCCCAGCCTTTTTCAGTTCCAATTGGAAGCTGCCACCTTTGACAGCCGCCTCATCGCCAAAATCATCCACACCACTGCCGGTGCATTGAAACACCTTCATGAGCTGCGCGTTCCCCATCCACGCATCAAATCCAAACATATCACCCTTGCGCGCAACGGGGTCATCAAGCTTCACAACATCGCCTTTCCTGATGGCGAGTTGATGCCTGAACCGATGGAAGAGGTGCGCTTATTGGCAGACATCGTAACTCCTTTTATAGATCCAAACCAACCCATCGACCCCGCGTTGAATAATCTCTTACAGTCGATGCAGATGGGTAAAATCGACTTGGCTGCCACCCACGCTACGGCTAACCAGATCGACATTGATCTAGCACCAGTCAAACTGGTTCCTGAACGTGCCCAGGCCAAAAAAGCGGCTGTTGAAGTGCAGAAGGCCCGTAAGTCTTTTTGGATGGCGGCGGTTATCGGAGGCGGTGCCTTGTCGGCATTCCTCATCTTTATGACCATCTACGTCATTAACACCTATTTCCTTGAACGACCCGGGCGTAATTTTCTCAATCAGATGCGGATTCCTGCGGGTGAGGTTGTGGTTTCTCGCAATGAAAAAATCCAGCTTCCCGAGTTCTACATGGACGAACATGAAGTGACCATTGGTCAGTATGAAAAGTTTTTAAAAGACACCGCGCGCCTCAGCCCGGAGGAATTTAAAAATCTACTTCCGCCGGGGGACTTCATCGGGAACAAACAAGATTTCATTCCCAGAGACTGGAAGGCCATGCTCCATTCGGTTCGCCGTAAGGGAACCTATGAAGGAATCGGGCACCCCATCAACCGCGACATGCCCATCTTCAACGTCGATTATGCGGATGCCTATGCCTATGCCAAATGGGCGGGTAAGCGGCTACCTAGTGAATTGGAGTGGCAACGGGCAGCTGCGGGCAATGAGAACTTCAAGCTTCCCTGGGGCAATGAAGCCGACCCTAAACGTGCCAACACCGGCATGGATCGTGAAAAACACAAAGACGGAGATCCCGGTAGTATTGACGGATTCAGGGGATTGGCCGAGGTGGATAAAAACGAGAAAACGGATGTCAGCCCCTTCGGAGTAAAGAATATGGCCGGCAACGTTTCTGAATGGGTCACCGTGAGCCCCGAGCTGGGGGGAAATCTGGAATCTATAGATGGAGCGCAGCGAGGCGGAAATCATGGATACCCGACGCTGGTATCTAACCAGAAACGCCTTAACTATCGATTGAACACCCGTCAGGCTTGGTTGGGATTTCGCTGTGTCAGCGACCAGCCGGTCACAGGCCCTCAACTCTGATGCCATGGTAAGCCAGACCGATCATTCCATTCCCCGCTCTCTGCTGGTCAATATCAACAACAGTTTCAGCAAAGCGGCCGTCTGGAATGGAAGTGAACTGAGGCATTTGGGAAAGGTGCCTACTTCATCATTGAGTCCTGAGCCTTTGCTTCGCTGGCTTCGCAGGAGCCGCGCACAACAGATGATAGTCGCCAGTGTGGTTCCCCAGTTTAATCCTCTCATTCGTGCCACCACTCCTCTTCCCATTCACCAAATTAACCACGTCAGCCCGCTGGGCATCAGGGTGGACTTTCCGCGTCCGGCCACCGTTGGAGCCGACCGTTTAGCAAATGCTGCCGCAGTCTGTGCCTACTACACTCCGCCTGCTATCGTTATCGACTACGGAACGGCCATAACGTTTGATATCATCTCAGGGAAGAATGAATATTTAGGCGGGGTCATTGCCCCGGGGCTGCGTGTTTTCCGGGACTATCTGGCCGAGCGCACGGCACTCTTGCCTCGCATCCAACTCAAACGTCCATCTCACGCCATCGGGCGCAGCACTGTCTTGGCAATGCAATCGGGAGCCTACTTTGGATACCGGGGACTGGTTCGGGAAATTATCCGTGAAATCCAACGGGAATTAGGTGTAAAACGACTTGCCATCCTAGCTACCGGCGGAGACAGTGACTTATTCCTCAATGAGACAGGACTTTTCCACATCCATGATCCGGATCTGACTTTCAAGGGTATGGCCCATGTGGCCAACCAACCGGAACTTTTATTTGATCAACCGACATGAACCGTATTGATTCCACATTCCAAACACTTCGCGCCTCGGGCCGCAAAGCACTCGTTGCCTATCTGGTGGCGGGTGATCCCGATCTGGACACGACCGTAGAGCTAATCCTGGAATTAGAGGCCGCAGGTGCCGATTTGATTGAATTGGGCCTTCCCTTCTCCGATCCTCTGGCTGACGGGTTGGTTAATCAGTTGGGTGCGCAGCGTGCGCTGAATGCCGGGGCGACGCTGGATAAAATTTTTCAAATGATCCGCACCGTGCGCGCTAGGACGGAAGTCCCATTGGTTCTCTTCACCTATTTTAATCCGGTATTCCGTTTGGGTGTGGATCGTTTTTCCAGTCAGGCCGTGGATGCCGGCGTGGATGGTATCCTGGTCCTGGATTTACCTCCTGAAGAGGTGGCCCGAGAATGGATCTTTCCGGATAGTTTAAGGCGCATCGCACTCATCGCCCCCACTACACCGCCGGAGCGCATCGCATCGATCTGTAAGCACAGCAGCGGCTTCATTTATTATGTATCGCGTGAGGGTGTGACCGGTATGCAAGAAGCACTGCCACCGGACATTGCCCGTCCACTGGCAGCCATCAAGGCCCATACCGATGTTCCGGTTTGTGTGGGATTCGGTATTTCCAATCCCCAACAAGCCGCCGCTGTGGCCCGCTTTGCCGACGGGGTGGTAGTCGGTTCAGCCATTGTCCACCGCATCGGAGAAAAAGGCCGTTCCTCCGAACTGCTTCACACCATCCATTCTTTTGTCCGACCGCTGGCCGACGCGGTGCACCAGGCGGGGGTTCCCTCATGAGCCGCTATTTAGGACTGGATTACGGAGCCAAACGGGTCGGTGCCGCGCTGAGTGATCCGACCGGTCAGATCGTCACCCCGATTGACCCGTTTCCTTTGGAACCTTTTCGCAAGCTGGTTGGCTCATTAAAGGCCTTGATCCGTGAAAAAGAGGTTCATCAGATCGTAGTCGGCATCCCGCGTAATATGGATGGAAGTTACGGGCCCTCTGCGGAGGTAGCACAGGATTTCTCCCGGCGGTTATCTGAAGTATTGCCGATTCCGGTAACAACTTTTGACGAACGGTTGACGACGGTGCAGGCCTCCAAGGCCCTTCGAGAGTCAGGAAAAAATGCCAAGGCACAGAAAGCCCTGATTGATAGCGCCTCCGCGCAAATCATTTTGCAGACCTATCTCGAACACCTCGCCTTCCGCGCCTCATCGTAAAACAGCTGGCGCCGGACATGCCGCAAATAGCTCTTATCGAACCGGAGATCCCGCCGAATACCGGTAATATTGGTCGTTTTTGTGCGGCGATGCGATGTCCCCTGCACTTGATTGGCCCACTAGGTTTCAGTCTGGATGAAAAGCATCTACGCCGCGCGGGAATGGACTACTGGGATCAAGTGGATTTCACGCTTTGGCCGAGCTCGGAACTATTTTTTAAACATTTGTCCGAAACCGGGTGCCGCTTTTATTTGTTCACCACCAAGGTGAAGCGCGCTTATACCCAAGTGGTCTATGAGGAGGGCGATATGCTGGTGTTTGGTCGGGAAAGCAAAGGGCTGCCTGAATCGCTATTAGCCTCGCATCCTGAACACTGTTTGACCATTCCCATGGTCAATCCTTTGGCACGCAGTCTTAATCTTTCGACGGCCGCCACGATTGTGGCCTCCGAAGCATTAAGACAAATCCGATCTCGATCCAAGTGAACGTCTAAGAAGACAGATTATCGGGAGCCCTAGCAGTCGAATCTGCTCATCGGTTCCAAGGCATGCGCGCCAGGAGCAAGCCCATACCGCAAAAATCAGTGATCCCTGCAAAGGCTAAACCCGCACCTACAAATCCCGGCAAAACCAGCCATCCCGGATGCAGAAAAACTCCTAACAGGACTCCAATAAAAACCATAAGTCCCGCCACAATGCGCACCTGACGCTCGATGGAGATGGCTCCTTCCCCCTTTTCCACCGGCAGGCCCGCCTGGTGCCACGCATCGGTTCCACCTTCCACATTGATGAGCTGTGTCAGGCCGGCCTTAGCCAACAGACCACAGGCCACTTTGGAACGGTTACCACCCTGGCAGATGACACACACCTGCACATTCGGTTTGGAACGAATCAGCTCCGGCACTTCCTGATGTGTAAGTTGATCCAGCGGCAAATTCACTGCGCCACGCGCGTGCAAACCCCGGTGTTCCCCCGGCGATCGGACATCAACTAAGAGAGTGTCCGGATTCTTTTGAATCAGCTCAAAAACCCGGCTGGCCGATACTGTGTCAAAATCCGCCATGAGTGCCGTTTATTCTCCTACTGCGTAACGAGTAAAACGGCGCACAATGATGTTTTCTCCCAACTCGCCAATTTTTTCTCTGACCACTTGATCCACGGTGAGGTTTTGATCTTTGATAAAACCTTGCTCTAACAGACAGATACCTGCGTAGAACTTGTCAATTTTACCACTGACAATTTTTTCCACCACTGCAGCAGGTTTGCCGGTGATCTGGCTGGCAGCGATGTCTTTTTCTTTCTCCACCAGCTCAGCGGGAACTTCTTCACGCCTTACGTAGAGAGGATTGGCTGCAGCGATTTGTAGCGTGATGTCCTTAACGAACTCGCGGAAATTTTCGTTTTTAGCCACGAAGTCTGTCTCACAGTTCACTTCCAGCAGCACTCCCACCTTACCACCCATGTGGATGTAGCTGGCGATGATGCCTTCATTGGCTTCCCGTCCTGCTTTTTTTGAGGCACTCAGACCGAGTTTTTTTCTTAAAATGACCTCGGCTTCCTCCATATTGCCTTGGGCTTCCGCGAGGGCGGCTTTGCAATCCATCATGCCTGCGTTGGTTTTATCGCGCAGGTCTTTAACCATTTTGGCATCAACACTCATGTAACTTCCGTTCTATTTGGGGTGGGGGTAAATTAATCTTTGTTCACTACTTCAGTCGATGCTGATTCTGGGCTCGACTCTGATTTGGCCGCTTTGGTAGCGGGAGCTTTGGCGGTCGAAGCGGCTGTTGGTTTTGCCGCACTCTTGGCCGGGGCAGATTTTGCGTAGGGTTTGGAGGCGGGACGGCGTGGTTTATCCCCTTCTCCAGCACGATCGTTCTCTTTTTCACGTGCCGGCGACTTGGCCGCTTTTTTCTCTTCAGCGGCCTTTTTAGTTCCGACGACGTTGCCTTCTGAAACGCCAGCGCAAAGAACTTCCAGAATGGAACGAATGGCGCGTATCGCATCATCATTGGCGGCAATGGGGAACTGAACCAACTCGGGATTGGCATTGGTGTCGACCAATCCAACCACGGGTATTTTAAGTTTGCGCGCCTCGGTAAGGGCTATTTCTTCGCGCACGGTGTCGATGACGACCACCGCTTGGGGTTGTTTCTCCATGTGTTTAATGCCGTCAAGGTTGCGGTGGATTTTTGCAGATTCACGGCGCAGTGCAGATACTTCCTGCTTGGGCATACCTTTAAACGCTCCGCTGGCTTCCATGGCATCGATGTCGTTCATCCGTTGGACGCTTTTTCGGATGGTGTTGAGGTTGGTCAACATGCCGCCCAGCCATCTCTCGGTAACATAGTAACCATTGCAGCGCTGGGATAGCTCCTTGACGGAGTCTTGCGCCGCTTTTTTAGTTCCTACAAAAAGGATGCGACCGCCTGATTCGGCGATTTCTTTAAGAAACGTTGCGGCGGCCTCGATTTGATCAACCGTCTTCATGAGATTGATGATGTGGATACCATTGCGCGCCTCATAAATGTAAGGTGCCATTTTCGGGTTCCACTTGTCGGTGCGGTGTCCAAAGTGCACACCCGCTTCCAGTAATGTCTTTGCGTCTATCTTGGCCATGGCCGTTATCTTTTCTTTCTTATGATTCCCTTCGACAAGGCGAACGGAACTTCCCTTTCTAGGGAATAGGTTGTTGTTTGGGTGTCCGCAGAACGGACGTTAAGAGGTCATTTTCACTTCCTCAAGGGCGAGAAAGATAGTGGGTTGTAGCCGTTCGCCAAGCGAAAAATACAGACTTAATTCACTGCACCGATAGAGCAGGAAGGGTTATTATTTCCGGGTTGGAATCATTTCGGATTTAATAGCCGAATAAACAATGGCCTGTTCGGCATATTTGATCCATGGGCCGTAGGGCACCTCATCCTCTTCCACAAAGCGCCAGTGGGTCGGATTTAACCCGCTGAGCCCCAGATAGTCGCGCACTGCGGGGGAGACATCCAATCCCGCTTTACTGTGAATGTTAGGACGCTCATTACCAAATACGTAGCCGACATGATCATATCGAAATGGCCCCACATCTTCCCATTGAGCGAAAGCCACATGACCCTTGTATTCAATCATGACCCATTTCCCTTTACACTGGGACTTGTATGGTTGTTTGCGCCATTTTTCGTGATCCCACCACGGAACGTGTTTACGGGAAAGCTGTGGATATTTGATGTCGTTATAGGGTAAGGCGACATAAAAAGGGTTTAGCGTAGGTGCAAAGGTTTCGGGCAGACTGACCGTTCCCAGGTAAGTCGCTTGGGTTCGTTTCTTCGGGCAATCCTCACCACCAAAATTTTTGGTCCACGATCCATCCCATGCACTCTTGAAATTGGTCATGCTGTTATAACCTGAAGCACCCTGGCCAACCCAAAAGTATGTGGTCATAATGTTCCGTTTCCAAGGATGCTTGGAATGGATTTTAACATCCTCCAAACGTAAGGGCATCTCTTCGGCCACCAACGGCTCCATCAAACCTAGTAAACCCATGCACAGTATCAGGGGGAGGATGCATCGCTCCCCACTTGTTTGCCTTCCGGATAACTGCATGGTCCGTATCCCAGCAGAATCAATTAAGAGGGTCAATGTTTTTATAGTATTCAGTATGTAAAGTCACCTACCGTACAGCAGTTCAGTCAATTAGGTTAATTATTATAGAATGCGTGAATACCGGTATCATTGTTTATGCGCATGAATAATTAGTCTACTAAGCTTCAACTTCTCTATGACCACACTTAATTTACCAGCTTGCGATATCACTTAACTTGGTTAAGTTTTCGGTGTGGTATCGCACTTTCGCTTAATTAAAAGCTTGATCTGCGGCGCCTTGGTCTCGGGCTATGGACTGGCACATGGCCAAACGGTCACCCAACTTACCTTATTGGATTGTTACCAGCGTGCGGCCGCTCAAAGCGAAGCGCTGGCCATCAGCTCTGAATCGATCCGTCAGGCGGAAGCACGTTATTGGCAAGCTCTCAGTACGGTGTTACCCGAGGTTAATCTGGTGGCGAGCGAACGCTTGCGAAACAACCGGGGAGGAGGATTCTCCGGCAATAGCTCAGGAAGTGACAGTGGAAATGGAAGTGGCGGATCAGGCGGGCGACGCGACCGATTTGAGACCCAGCTTCAAGTCTCCATGAATATCTTCCGCGGATTCAGGGACTATCATCAACTGGGCATCGCACAGGCCAGCCGTAGGGCTTCCGTCGCCGATCTCCTGCGCGATCAACATACTTTATTTCTCGATGTCAGTGATCTCTATTATCAAATCCTTTCTCAGCGTAGCGACCTAGCCATACTTCAAGATCTCGATGCAGCACTGATTCAACGGATAGAGGAACTCAATGAGCGAGTTCAGCTCGGCCGCTCCCGATCCAGCGAGTTACTGGCGGCTCGAACGGAGCATGTCGAAAACCAGGCCTCCATGCGCCAAGTGGCAGGGTTGATCTCCGCTGGTATGGAACTGATGGCTTTTCTGATCGCACGACCCGTTGAAACTTTCACGCTGGCTGATGATCAGCCTGTCACCTATGCGGAATCACTTTCAAATTTTCTTTCGGGTCTGGCCCGTCGCCCTGACCTCGAAGCACAGAGCCAACGCGTGGAGATTTCGAACAGACAGGTTTCTTCCGCACGCGGTGCCTTTCTGCCCACTCTTGATTTTCAGTTTAATTGGCTGGCGCTAGAAAATCCGGAACGCGATCAGGATTGGAATTTATTTTTCACCGCCTCCCTGCCCGTATTCGACGGTGGACTTCGCGCGTCGGAGTTATCGTTAAAAAAATCCGAAGCGCGTGTTTCCAGTTTGAATCTTGATAGGCTTCGACGGCTGGCTGAATATGATGTTCGACTGGCTTACTCCGACTTCCAGTCTGCCACCAGCCAACTGGTGGTTTTAAGCGAAGCGGTTCAAGTGGCCCAAGCCAATGTATCCGCCCAGCAGGAGGACTATCGCTTGGGGCGTGCCTCCAATCTGGATGCACTCAATGCACTCATCCGATATCACGGGGTGAGGCGCCGACAGGCACTGACGACTTACCTCACCCGCTCAACCTTAAACGCACTTCATGTGGCCTCAGGTGAGTTGCCGGCCACGGCGCGCTGAATCTGTTATGACGCTTTGTGAATTTTCCATCCGCCGTCCGGTTTTCGCCTGGATGTTGATGTCGGGGCTGATCATTTTCGGAGCCATCAGTCTGATGCGCTTGGGTATCAGTCAAATGCCGGATGTGGATTTTCCGGTAGTAGAAATCCGCGCGGTATGGGAGGGGGCTGCACCGGAAATTATTGAATCAGAAATCGTTGACCCCATCGAAAAAGAGGTGGTTCAAATCGAAGGGTTGGAAAAAATCACCTCCACCATCCGTCAGGGCGCCGCGACCATCGTGCTCGAATTTGATATCAACAGGGATGTGGATGGTGCTTTACAAGAGGTTCAGGCGGCCGTCAGTGAAAACCGTTACCCTTTGGGAGTTGATCCTCCCACCCTGAAAAAACGCAATCCCGAAGATGAAGTCATCATGTGGGTAGGTATCGCTGCACCGGACAGGACATTACGCGACCTGATACAACTGGCTGACCGCTCACTCGTCAACCGTTTTGAAATTATCCCCGGAGTAGGCGAGGTCTTCCTTGGTGGCTACACCCAGCCGTCCCTCAGACTCTGGGTGGATAATGAAAAGCTTCGACAGTATCAACTCACCATCTCGGATGTGGTGAATGCGGTAAGCAATGAGCACATCGAAGTGGCTGCCGGCATTATCGAAAACGAGCGCCAAGAATTCAACCTGCGCACCATGGGAGAAGAATTCACTGCGGAGGAACTCTCAGCAGTGCCTATCCTGCAACGAGGATCTCAACCGATTTATGACACGACGCTGCGCATCGGAGATGTGGCGGAGGTAGAGGACGGACTGGCCGACATCAGACGCAAAGCCTTCATCACGGGCACTCCCGGCATGGGCATCGGCGTCAAGAAGCAGCGCGGTTCCAATGAAGTAGAAGTAGCCCGTTCCGTGCGCGCTCTCGTGGAAGATCTCAAAACGGAATACCCTTCGCTACAATTCCAAATTAACGCCGATTTCTCACGGTTTGTAGAAGAATCGGTCAGTCATACCAAAATGGAGCTGCTGATAGCCGGATTCCTGACCGCCCTGGTATGTTACTTCTTTTTAGGTTCACTGCGCTCATCGATTAATGTGATCTTGGCCATACCGACATCCGTTTTGGGCACGTTTATTATTCTCTATTTTTCAGGTTTCACACTTAACCTGTTTACCCTTCTCGCACTGGCCCTGGCTATCGGCGTGGTGGTGGATGATGCTATCATGGTCTTGGAAAATATCGTCAGACATTTCCATATGGGTAAAGACCGCGTGCTGGCCGCCCGCGACGGGGCCAACCAGGTCTTCTTTGCCGCCATAGCGACCACGGTAGTCTTGGTGTCCATATTCCTTCCCGTGGCTTTTATGGACGGGGTGATTGGTAAATTTTTCTTCCAGTTCGGCATTACCATGTCTGCTGCGGTGATGCTATCCACCGTGGAAGCTCTAACCTTGACTCCCATGCGCTGCGCCTCGTTTATGCGCCGTGATGATCGTCCGCTATGGATTCACCGCATCATTTCCACCGGGTTGGATCACATGCGAAATGTGTACACTCGTTTGTTGCGCGTTCCCATAAGATTTCCCGCACTTACGCTTTTGTTGGCCATGGCAACCCTTCCAGCATCCTGGATTCTTTACCATAAACTTCCCCAAGAATTTGTTCCACCCCAGGATCAAGGCTTCTTCAGAATTTTTGTTCGCACTCCGGTAGGATCTTCTCTGGCCTACACCGAAACTAAAATCCATCAGATTCAAGATTGGCTTCGGCAACAGCCGGACATCCAACGTTGGTTTATTAATGCGGGAGGCAACAACAACCTGGCCAACGAAGGTTTTGCCGCGGTTACCGCAATCGATCGCTCAGAACGACCGCATATTTCCGAAACCATGAAACGCGCTCGTAAGGAGCTAGGTGGTATAGAGGACTTGATCGTCCGTGTTCCCAGCATGGAAATCAAAGGATTGAGTCAAGGTAGGACCAATCCACTGGCATTTAATATACGCGGAGCAGACTACTCCATTCTCCAAGCCAAAGCGCAGGATATTACCGAGCGGTTGAATCAAACGGGCTTGGTTGAAGGCTTGGATACCGATTTTCGATTGAACATGCCCGAATTGCGCATCATTCCGGATCGCGCCGCCGCTGCCGCCCGCGGTGTTTCCATTCGCAATATTGGTGAAACCATTCAAGCCGCACTTGGGGGTGTGCGCGAAGGAAAGTTTACCAACGATGGCGAACGTTACGACGTGAGGATCCGCTTGCGCAGTGAGCAACGGCTGACCCCAGACTCGATTAATACCCTGCAAATTCGAACCTCATACGGGGAACTCATCCCTCTGCGGGATATGGTTCGTACCGAGGTGATTTCTACCGTTCAGCAAGTCTCGCGCGTTAATCAACAACGCGCCGTTTCAGTGTTTGGGAACATCGCAGCGGGCCAGTCTCAAGCCGTTGCTATTCAGGAAGCGGTGCGTATCGGACGCGAAATCTTACCCGAAGGTTATACACTTCACTTGGAAGGGGGAGCCGAAGCATTTGCCTCCTCGTTCAAAGGCTTGCTGCTATCACTCGGACTCGCCTTGGTTCTGGCCTATATGGTGTTGGGTTCCCAATTCAACAGCTTCCTCCATCCGCTTTCGATTCTGATCGCCGTGGTGCCTGGAGTTCTCGGCGCTTTGATAGGACTGCACATTATGGGGCAGTCGCTGAACTTATTTTCAGGAATCGGCATGATCCTGCTGGTAGGTATTGTTACCAAAAACTCGATCATGCTGGTGGAGTTTATCAACCGTATCCGTTTAGACGAGGGATTGGGAATCGACCAAGCCATCATGGAAGCCGGGCGTGTGCGCTTACGCCCTATCTTGATGACGACGGTAGCCACCGTAGTAGCAGCCATACCTGTTTTCTTGGGTTGGGGAGCAGGTGCAGAGACTCGATCCCCCATGGCTACCACGGTCATTTTTGGTATGATTCTTTCGACCGTGGTGACCCTCTTTGTCACTCCTGCCCTTTATAAGCTGCTCTCACCCCTCGAAAAAGCGCGTCCGGGTGGAGAGGATTATGACTTTGAGGCTATGAGCCTTCAAAGTGGCCACAACAGCCCAACTTCCTAATCAGTAACGGGCCGAGCTCCGGATTTCTCATTCAAGCACCCATCATCAGAAGGGTGCGCGATTAGCTCTCCATAACAGGAAGAATCCTGCTAACTGAAAAATAAAGTTCGGTGCCCATACGATCAATTCTGGATAGGCACCGGCCCGATCCTTCAAGGACATGGCCAGCCCCACCATCAAATAATAGGCTACCACCACTGCCAAACTAACTACAAAGCTTACCGATGTTTCTTTACGCCCGGTGGACATGGCCAGGGGAATGCCGACTAGTGCAAACGTGAAACAGGCACATGAGAAGGCCAGTCTTTTTTGAAGCTCAGTCAGCACCGGAACCACTTGAACCTCCTGATCTCCCGAAAAGAGACTGGTTCGGATCTGACCTAACGTCCAAACCGTAATGTTTCGTTCAACCCGACTGGTGTCTAACAGGTGCTCGAGTGAAATCCGAATGGGAAGCACGGAAGCACGCAGCCCGGTTTGGATTTTAGTGATCTGAGTCGGATCTTCCCCGCGTTCCTCCTGCCTCGCATTGTTAAGTGTGATGGTCATGGATCGTTCACTGAGATTGGCGGACAGCGTGCCGCTCTCGGCACGGATACTGCGGGTGGGAACTCCCTCAGAGTTGACCTCCCAGAGATGAATGTCACTCACCCGATTGCCTTCCTTGTGTCCAATGTAAATGCGAAGATTTCCGAATTGGCGGTTCGGTTCTTGGGCTTTTAAAAATAGTGTTGGGTTATTTCGACCTAGATCGACCAGAATCAATTTAAAGTTCGTCATGGCGCTGGGAGCAAGAAAAGCGTTGTTATAAAAGCTCACTCCACTCAGCAGTAAGCTGAATAAGATCACCGGCGCCGCAAAGGGCACTAATCCTATGCCCGCAGATTGGATAGCGGTCATCTCCCGGTCATGGCAAAGGCGTCCAAAGGTGATCAAAATACCGATCAGCATCCCCCAGGGAATGGTGAAGGTCAGTGCCGCAGGTATCAATAGACCCAACATTTTGATTATCAAGAGCAAGGGAACATCGTTGTTGACCAGCAAATCAAATACCCGCTGGAAGGCATTACCCATAACCAGAATGAGCGTCAGCACTCCGATGGCCGCCAGAGTCGCCCCTACCACTTGAATCAGCAGATATTGATAAAGTCGTTTCAATTCCAGCAAGACTAAAACCAACTCATTCTTCTGCCAATACACAATCCACATCCACACCACGTAGATAGAATTCAATTAATTCGGGCAGATTCTCCGAATATCCACCCTCCAGAACATGCAATAAGGGAACATTTAATGAAGCCAATGCGAGGCCCGTCTTTTCGAAATCCTCACATTCCAAAAGCTGATCACTGATCGTGTCTCCTCGGTAAGCATCAAAGCCTGCTGAGACGACCACGAGCTGAGGCTTCCATGCAGAGATTTTTCCCAACGCCTCACCGATCACTTCGAGATATTCTTCGGGCGGAGTCAATGGCAGAACGGGGTAATTTAGAATGTTACCTTCTGATTTCAGCCCGGTGCCTGGATAGCAGGGGTGCTGGTGGACAGACACAAACAAGGTTCCCTCAATCCCTCGCAGAATGGATTCGGTTCCATTGCCATGATGCACGTCAAAGTCAAAGACCGCTACCCGCTCCACTCCGCGGGATCGAGCCTCCAGAGCCGCCACCGCTACTTGGTTCAAGTAACAAAATCCCATCGCGCGATCTCCGGTTGCATGGTGCCCCGGGGGTCGCATGAGCACAAACGCCTGGTCTCCTTCCATGACATGATTTAGACCCGTCAATGCAGCTGACACAGCTTTTCGAGCATGTTGAGCTATAGCCTCATACGACGGTGTGTCCTGATCAAAATCCATCCCCTCTTCCAGATGAGCCAAATGATAGGCAGTATGTGCTCTCATAATCGCCGCTTCAGGATCGACTTGAGGGGATGTCCAACGCAAGGCGGATAAATTTAATGCGCGTAGATGCCGCACCGTCCGCTCCACACGGGCAGGCTGTTCTGGATGCCCTCTCTTTTCATACCCCAAACAAGAGAGATCAGTTACCATTAACATCGCAGCATCGTACACGGTTCTGGATTTTCAGCAATCAGCTCATCATGCGCTACATCGATGTGCCAAGCTTGAATCGTTATCCATTCCAGGCACGATCCAGAACAGAACTTACTTAATTTGAAAAGTTTGCAGAATTATCATTTCACATTCATTAAGTTTCTGGTAAAGGAAGTAGAGTCGATATGCAACAGCATGCTTACCACGATTTATCCTGTTCAAGGGCTCGACACACGGAGGTCCGCAAAGTCATTGATCAGTGGCTCCATGAGAACCACTTCGTACAAAAAGAATCCGGCAGCCAACTTTGCGTCTATGCCCATAAAGGCTCCCACTGGGGACTCAAAGATGAAAACCGGGTTCGTGAAATGAACATTCTCATAAGGCCAGAATTTGGCTTAACTCTGGTTTCTATATATCACCGCACGGTGCGCATTGGATTTATCGTGGGACTGATGAACAGCGACATTCTGGAGCGCGAAACTGAATCCCTCATCATGGCCATTAATTCCCTGCCTGATCCTGATGATCTGGCCACACCAACCAGCGA
>JBHJOR010000069.1:0-18648 GCA_050329585.1 Methylacidiphilales bacterium
TATGACGGCTACTTCAAAATTCTGCCCGCCATTCATAATGCCTCCAGCGACCCCGTCCGCATTAACGGCGGAGAAAAAGTTCCGACGATTTCACCTATTCCTCCGGCACCAACACCGATTGGATGAGCGTCGAACAGTTGCAGGAATGGATCGCCTCCAAGGGAGGAAAAATTGGAACCATTTAAGCAGGAGCCAGAATTCAGGGATCTGGATTTCGCGCAAAGGATCTTGGGTTCGCCAAGAAAAAGTTGATTGGATTATCACCTTCGCGGTCTTTGCGTGCTTAGCGCGAAACAAGGGTTCCTCTTTGCTCCTACTGACTTCTGAATCCTGACTCCTGAATTCTAATTCATAATGTTTTCTCTGTCTGACCGCATACTCGTCACCGGCCTCACCGGAAGGCTGGGTTATGCCATACGTCAGCGCTGGGCGCAGAGCTGTCAGTTGACGGGAACGTATCGTCAATCTCGGCCAGAAGATCCCTCTTGTGAGTGGGTATGTTGTGATCTGACGAAGCCAGATACAGCCGCGTGTCTTGCAGGGCTGAAGCCCGACATTCTGATCCACGCCGCGAGTTGGACGGACTTGGACCAGTGCGAGCGCGAACCCGAAGAAGCGCGGAGACAGATCGTAGATGCCACGCGAGAGGTGGCGGAGGCAACTGCTCGCAGCGGAGCTAAGTTGGTATTGATTTCCACCGATTGTGTTTACGGAGATCGTTCAGGCCCACACCGGGAAGAGGATCCTTGCGAACCATGTAACGCCTATGGGCAGCTCAAACTGGAAGCCGAGAACGTAGCGGCTGAAATCTGTCCGGATGCATTGATATTAAGGGTAAACTTTTTTGGATGGTCCCCTCCCGGGCGCAGGGGACTGGTCGAATGGATTCTCGATGAGGCACATCACGGCCGGGAGATTCCGGTATGGGAAGATGTTCATTTCTCCCCGCTTTATGTGCCTGATGTATGTCGGGTGATTGAAAGGGCGGTAAATCAAAAATTGACTGGTGTTTATAATGTGGCTGCCGCAGATGGTATCAGCAAAGCGGACTTTGCCGAGTTGGTGATTCAACGATTCCATCTAAAGGGTGTGCGGTTGAAGAGGGGAAGTTTTAAGGCAGCCAAGTTGCATGCGCAGAGAGCCCAGGATTTGCGCATGGATGGAACAAAACTTTCGGATGTCTTGGGTTATCCCCTGCGCTCGGTGGAAGAAAGTCTGGCGGAGATGCGCCGCGATCAGCCGAGCGAAATGTCAGCTAACGAGACTTCGGGTCTGGTGAGTTTTGGAGAAAAAATATCCTACGGGCGTCAGACCATTACCACGCGCGACTACCACGCCGTGCGCCGCGCAGTGCTTAAGCCCTATCTCACCCAGGGCAAGGCCGTCACGGACTTCGAGGCAAAATTAGCCGAATGGACGGGAGCTCGTCATGTCATTGCGGTGAATTCCGGCACCGCCGCAGCACACCTTGCCTGTATGGCGGCGGGGCTGTCCGCAGGAGATGAAATGATCACTTCTCCCATTACGTTTGTGGCATCATCCAATGCGGCTCTTTATTGCGGGGCACGCCCCGTCTTTGCCGATGTGGATCCGGAGACGCGTAATCTGGATCCTTCTGAAACCCGACGTAAAGGCTCTGCGGCTACGCGGGCGATCATGCCGGTGCATTACGCCGGGCAGAGTTGTGACATGAAGGCTTTCCGGGCTTTGGCGGATGAATGGCAACAACAGAACGGTAAAAAAGTCTGGCTCATCGAGGACGCCAGCCATGCTCTGGGATCTACCTATCAAGGAGAACCGGTTTGCGGTTGTGCGTGGAGCGACATGGCCATCACCAGCTTCCATCCGGTCAAACATATCACCACCGGAGAGGGGGGCGCTGTATTTACCAATGATGACGAGCTGGCCGCCACGTTGCGCATGCTGCGCACGCATGGCATAACGGGAGAAGAAGCGCGTTTCGAGTCGGGAGGTGATCGTGGACCGTGGGTGTATCAACAACAGCTTTTGGGCTATAATTACCGGATTACCGACTACCAATGTGCCCTTGGAATCTCTCAGATGGAACAATTCCCGGAATTCATCCGCCGCCGACGTGAGCAGATGGAGCGTTACCAAACGTTGCTTGGCGGCTGGCCGGGTCTGACTTTGCCGGTGGAGCGGGAACCGGGTTCCTCGAATCTCCATCTTTATGCGGTGGAAATCAAGTTTTCAATGTTGGGACGCAACCGTCAGCAGGTCATGCTGGAACTTCGCGAGCGTGGCTTCATCACGCAGGTGCATTATATACCTGTGCACACTCAACCTTATTACCGACGGCATTTAGGCACAGGTTCCGGTGATTGCCCGAAGGCGGAAGCTTTTTATGCTGGGGCGCTGTCCCTACCCATCCATCCCACCTTGACCGAACAGGATCAGAGACGTTTTGTGGAGGAATTTCGCGCGGTTCTTTATCCATGAACGAAGTACGCTTGGCTTTAGGAACCGCACAATTTGGTCTGCCCTACGGAGTGACCAATGTCGGCGGCCGGGTGACTCCCCAGGAAATCACCGCCATTCTCAACGAGGCGCGGGCCAGTGGGATCGACATGCTGGACACGGCCGCGGTTTATGGAAACAGTGAACAGGTGCTGGGCGAGGCAGGTGTGGAGTGGTTCCAGGTGGTCAGTAAGCTGCCGCCGGTGCCGGAGACGGTGCACGATGTGAAACCATGGGTAGAAGAACACGTTCATGCCAGCTTGCAAAAGCTAGGAGTAAGCAAGCTCAAGGCACTGCTACTACACAAGCCGGCTCAGTTATTGGAAAAACGAGGTGCAGAGATTGTCACTGCATTGTCAGCAGTAAAAAAAGCGGGTTTGACAGAAAAGGTGGGTTACTCGATGTATGATCCAACGGAGTGGAGCCGTTACCGGAAGTTGATGAAACCGGATGTCGTGCAGGTTCCGGTCAATTCTATTGATCAACGCTGGAAAGTGAGTGGCGCACTTCAGGAGATGGCGGAAGTGGGCATCGAAATCCATGTTCGCTCGGTGTTTATGCAGGGGCTATTGTTGGCCCCGCCGAAAGCTGCGGAGAATTATTTTCTTCCTTGGGCCCATGTTTTTGAAACATGGCGGAAGCATGTCCAACAAAGCGGGCGCAGCGCAGCGGCCTGCGCGCTCGCTTTTGCCCGTAGTGTGCCCGGTGTCCACCGCCTGGTGGTAGGGGTGACGACGGTGACGGAATTAAAAGAACTGGTAAACAACTTCGCGGGGGAGCCGGCGGATCTGGCACCCATACTCGAAAATTATGATACGGATTTGATCCGTCCCGAACGCTGGCCGCTGGCTTGCACCTGAATTTTTCATGAACGTCGTAGCACTGATTCAGGCCCGCATGGGCTCGACCCGCTTTCCTGGCAAGGTTATGAAGCCCTTGGCCGGTCGCCCGATGATTCAGACCATGCTGGAGCGTCTTTCCCGTGCACAACGCATATCAAAGATTGTGGTGGCCACCTCCATCAAGCCGGAGAATGACCCGTTGGCGGACATCGTCACCTCTCTGGGATTTGGTGTATTTCACGGCGATGAGAATGATGTGCTGGATCGTTTTTACCACGCAGCAGTTGAACACCACGCGGATGCGGTGATCCGGCTGACAGCGGATTGTCCGCTGATTGATCCCGAGGTGGTGGATGCCGTCGTCGAGGCATTTCAGCAGGGAGGAGTCGATTACGCATCGAACGTGGAGCCGCCTACTTTTCCGGACGGACTCGACACTGAGGTGTTTTCGTTCGCGGTGCTGGAGCGTGCCTGGAAGGAGGCGACTCAACCTCTGGAGCGTGAACACGTCACCCCTTACCTACGCAAAAATGACTTTTTTCCGAAGATCAACATCGCGGCAGAAACAGACTGGTCAGCGGAACGCTGGACGGTTGATGAGCCCGCGGATCTGGTGGTCATGGAAAATATTCTGGCGCACTTTTCGCCCCGCACCGATATGGGATGGAGGGAAATTATGGATCTGAAGTCAAGACATCCGGAGTGCTTCACGCCGAATTCACATATCCCGCGAAATGAGGGAGCGAAAATGGCAACAGGACCAAAACTTTGGAAACGTGCCAAGCGGGTTATTCCCGGCGGCAACATGCTTTTGTCCAAGCGTGCCGAGATGTTTCTTCCCGATCACTGGCCCGCCTACTACAGCAAAGCGGACGGCGTTCATGTCTGGGATATGGACGGGCGGCAATTGGTAGACATGTGTTTTGCAGTGGGAGCCTGCACCTTAGGATACAACCACCCCGAAATTTCTGAAGCGGTGATTCAATCTGTCCGCGACGGTGTGATGACGACTCTGAACTGCCCGGAAGAAGTTCGACTGGCGGAGAAACTCATCGAGATGAATCCCTGGGCGGGCATGGTGCGGTTCGCGCGTTCGGGAGGCGAGGCCAATGCCATTGCCATCCGCATTGCCCGGGCCCATAGCGGAAAAGACAAGGTGGCCATCTGTGGTTACCATGGGTGGCACGACTGGTATTTGTCAGCCAACTTGGGCGATGATGAAAATCTGGCCGGGCATCTACTGCCGGGATTGGAAGCCAAAGGAGTCCCGCAACACCTGCGCGGGACGGTCTTTCCGTTTGAATACAACCGCTTGGATCAACTTCAGGCACTGGTGGAAAAACACGACATCGGTGTCATTAAAATGGAAGTATGCCGGAATTTTGGTCCGGAGAATCGTTTTCTGGAAAACATCCGCGATCTAGCCACAGAAAAAGGTATCGTGCTGGTCTTCGACGAGTGCACCTCTGGCTTCAGGGAAACCTTCGGAGGGCTGCACCAAAAATACGGAGTGGAACCGGACTTGGCCATGTTTGGCAAAGCCTTGGGAAACGGCCATGCGATTACTGCGGTGGTGGGACGCGAGGAAGTCATGCAGGCCGCGCAAACTACCTTTATCAGCAGCACTTTCTGGACCGAACGCATCGGCCCGGTGGCGGCACTGAAAACCCTGGAAGTGATGGAGCGGACGCGTTCCTGGGAGAAAATTTCTGAAACGGGGAGGCAGATCAAAGCGGGATGGTCGAAGTCGGCCAAAACGCACGGCTTGGCTGTGGACATAGGCGGCTTGGACGCGCTGGCATCGTTGACGTTTCGTTCGCCCCGGGCACTCGCTTATAAAACCCTGCTCACTCAGGAAATGCTCAAGCGCGGCTATCTGGCGTCGAATCTGGTTTATACCAGCCTGGCGCATACGGGCGTGGTCGTTGAAGGCTATATCAAGGCACTGGATGAAGTTTTTGCGCTCATCCGCACCTGTGCAGAGGGACAGTCTGAGGAGGCGCTTCTGGACGGCCCGGTGTGTCATTCGGGATTTAAGAGGCTGAATTGATGTCGCATGTGATTTTCAGGGTCGATGCGTCCAACCGGATAGGAACCGGGCACGTGCGGCGTTGCGCCACGCTGGCCTACCAGTTGCAAAACAGGGGTTGTCAGTCCCTTTTTATTTGCCGTGAGTTGGAGGGTCATCTTGGTGAATGGATACAGAAACAGGGATATGAAGTCCGGCTGTTGCCGCGAGTCGAAGGCGCAGTCAATGTGGCAGGGGAGGATGACCCTTCCCATGCTCCGTGGTTAGAAGCAGTTTGGGAACAAGATGCCGCTCAAACAGCAGAGATCATACATGGTTTGGGGACGCGAACTGACTTGGTGGTGGATCACTACGCTCTGGATGAGCGTTGGGAAAGCACACTGCGGCCATGCGTGGAGCGCATCATGGTGATCGACGATTTGGCAGACAGGAATCATGAATGCGATGTGCTGGTCGATCACAACTGGGTGGAAGGTTATGCAACACGTTACACAGGAAAGGTGCCTGAAGCATGCAGGCAGTTGTTGGGGCCTGACTACTCACTCATCGATCCCCTTTATGGTGAGTTGGCCCAAGGCATCCGGCGCGATGGAAGAGTGCGGCGGGTTTTGGTCAGCTTCGGCGGAGTGGATGCGCAACGGCAAACGCGTCGGGTGGTGGAAGCGCTTTTAATTGTCAATCATGCCGCAGTGTCGGTGGATGTGGTTTTGAATGAAGGCCACTTGGATTTCGAGTGGTTGCGGGAAGTGGCGCAAAAACATTCCTGGCTCAAGCTGCATCCGCCGCAGGATTCCCTCGCACACCTGATGGCTTCTGCCGACTTGGCGGTGGGTGCTGCCGGGGTTACCAGTTGGGAGCGTTTGTGTTTGAAGCTGCCTTCGGTGTTGATCACCCTGGCGGACAATCAAATTCCGATAGCGCGCCTCCTCCATCGGGAGGGGCTGGGTTATTGGTTGGGCAACCGCGTTGATTTTACGGATGAGCGGCTCAGGAAGATCTTGGCCGAGGCACTGACGGGTCGTCTTTTCAACGCACCGGATCTCCCGCGCTGCGCGCAGGTGGATGGACGGGGAGCCCAACGTGTGGCGAGGGTGCTCTCGAAGGATCTGACCAGCCAGGTTGTGTTGAGGGAAGCGACCGATGAGGACATGGGGTTGCTATATCGCTGGGCCAATGAGGCGGAGACGCGTCGGCAGGCTTTTCATCCGGAGCCGATTCCTTGGGAGGATCATGTCCAATGGTTTCACAGAAAAAGGGCCGAGCATGGACAAACCCATCTGTGGATGGCCGAAACGGAGGAAGGACAGGCTGTGGGACAAGTGCGTTTGGAGCTTCTAAATGGGGAGTGGATCATCAGCTACTCGGTGGCTCCGGAAATGCGCGGCAAAAAGATTGCCGCCCGAATGCTGCAAGAAGCCATGCATACCATTCAGGACAGGCAGGCTGACGTCCGCTGGGTGGGGTTGGTGAAGGAAGGCAACACGGCCTCGATTCGCGTTTTTGAAAAACTTGGATATGAAAAAGAGTGGATGCCGGAAGGCCACTGGAGATTTTTCAAGCATGCGCACGCGCCTCATGCTGAAGGAAGCAAAACGGCGGAGCCAATGCATGGGTAATGTGGATCATCAAAGTCAGGTGTTGATCATAGCGGAGCTTTCGGCCAATCATGGCGGGAGTTTGGAACGGGCGATCCAAACCGTGAAGGCAGCCGCCGACGCGGGAGCCGATGCTATCAAAATTCAAACCTACACGGCGGACACCCTGACCATCGACGCACCCCAGCCTTGGTTTCAGGTTCAGGCAGGCAGCCTTTGGGAAGGGCGCACCTTGTACGACCTCTATCAGGAAGCGCATACACCTTGGGAGTGGCACGCCGAATTGAAAGCGGAGACAGAGCGGGCTGGGCTTCTCTTTTTTTCCACCCCGTTTGATGCAACGGCTGTGGACTTTTTGGAACAACTCGATGTGCCGATGCACAAGATCGCCTCGTTTGAATTGGTCGATCATGCGCTGCTGGCCAAGGTGGCCGCTACCGGAAAACCGGTGATCATGTCCACGGGAATGGCGACGCTTGAAGAGATCGAAGAAGCCGTGGACGTTTTGAGAAAGAACGGCTGCAGGGAATTAACCCTGCTCAAATGCACCAGTGCTTATCCTGCACCTTACCATGAAATGCATCTGCGGACGATTCCGGATATGGCACAACGTTTTCAGGTGCCGGTGGGATTGTCAGATCATACATTGGGCTCTGAAGTGGCGATTGCAGCGGTGGCACTTGGTGCCGGGATTATTGAAAAGCATTTTACATTAAGCCGGAGTGATGGCGGTCCTGATGCCGCGTTTTCCATGGAGACGCACGAATTCAAGCAGATGGTTTCGGCAATCAGAAACGTCGAGAAGTCACTAGGCCATGTGTGCTATGAAGTTTCCGAAAAAGAAGCGGCCAGCCGGGTGTTCCGCCGCTCCTTGTTTGTTGTTGAGGACATCAAATCCGGAGAAGTCTTTACGGGACATAACGTGCGCTCTATTCGACCGGGTCATGGACTACCTCCCAAACATCTCGTAGAGATACTCGGGCAGCGGGCGGCACGTGATGTTGAACGGGGCACGCCCATGACATGGGATCTGGTGATTCGGTAAGGGCATCAACATGATTGCTACATGGATCCACGCATTTGAGCATGCCCAAGTCCCTTATTATTTGAGGGGGTTAGGTTCGGAAGACGTGACCGAACGTTATGTTGCCTGGCTCAATGACCCACAGACCAACCAACACCTTGCCCCGCGAAGCCGACCTGCCACCCACGAGACGCAGCGGGCTTATGTTCAAGAAATTGAGCTAGACCCGCACCGCTTATTGTTCGGGCTGTTTGACCGCCAAGATAAACTGCAGGGAACGATGGGGGTTCAGTTCGCTACCGAGGACTCAGCGTGGATGGGCATATTGCTAGGCGAAGAGAATGTGCGGGGCAGGGGTTTGGGAACATCCATGATCCGGGAGGCATCCGCGATGTTGTTTCGGAATGTGCCAAGGCTGCGGTTGCTGCGCGGTGGTGTTCTGAAAAACAATTTAGCCAGTGTCCACGCCTTCACCAAAGCAGGCTTCACAATGATCTGGAAAGATGAGGAAGAGCGCTGGATTGCTGAACTGCACCGGCCGGCCAAGGTTTTAATCAATACGTTGGATGGATTCAACGCAGGACGACTGGCCAGGCAGCAACAAAGGGCAAACCCTCCGGAGCCATGGACCATTTTGGAGCCGGGGCTGGTGATGCACCCCGGCCTCTGCGAAACCGCACGCAGCGCATTGAATCGGGCGGCTTCTTTGCAGTATTGTCACATCGGATTGAGTCCGCAGGCGTATTTGGTTCACCCGGCACGGGTGGCCGTACTCTACTTGGAGGCCTGCGATCCACCATGCGTCGAGGGCTTGTGGTTGGCACTGTGGCATAATGTCTTGGAAGTGTCTGAAGAGGGCGAAAGGGCATTGGAACAGCTTTCTCCCGCAGTGGCTGATGCCGTCAGGTGTCTCACCGTGGATCGTTCCCTTCAATGGGACGCACAATACAAGAACCAGTATTATGATCGCATCCAATGTGCTCCTGTCTGGGTGGGACAAATCAAGGTTTTGGACAAGATCGATAATCTGTATCTCCTGGCAGAGAACCCGGATGCGGAAGTGCGCACGAAGTATCTGCAGGAAATCGAACAGCATATCATGCCGTTGGCACGGGAAGTCCTGCCCCAAGTGATCGATTTATTGAACCGGCTGCTGGCTTGCAACAAGGATGATCGGAACGGCTAACACGATTGGAATGAAACCCATGATAACACACGTATTAGAAAATAAAATTGCGCTGGTTTGCGGAGGCAGCAAAGGCATTGGCCGAGGAGTAGCACTTGAACTGTCCCGTGCGGGAGCGCGGGTCACACTTATGTCCCGGACAGAAGATCATCTCCAGCAGGCCGTCAGTGAGATTACAGCAGAGACCGGCGCGGCGGTGGATTATGTGGTGGGGGATGCGGCGACTCCAGGCGAGGGCGCACGATTGGTCGCATGGATGAAAGAACGCCATGGGGGTCTTGATATTCTGCTGAATAATGCTGGCGGGCCGCCCATGGGATCCTTCACCGAGCACTCGGACGAGGCGTGGGATAACGCGTATCGGGTATCTTTGAAATCGGTGATTGAATTCACCCGCGCGGCGGCTCCGGTCATGCGGGGGCGGGGTTATGGACGGATTATCAACATAACTTCGCTTCTGGCCAAGGAACCCGGGCCTCTGATGGTTCTATCCTCCACATTCCGGGCGGGAGTTTCAGCGTTCTCCAAAGCCATCTGCACAGAGTTGATCAAGGATGGTATCACCATCAACACCGTGCTTCCCAGCGCGGTGTGGTCGGATCGTGCCGAAAGCCTGACCCGGCAAACTGCGGAGCGGGAGGGGATTTCTGTGGATGAGGCCAAGGCTCGGGCTGTGAAAAACCTGCCACCGGGTCGCTACGCCGAGGCGGAAGAGCTGGGTGCCTTGGTGGCTTTCTTGGCTTCACCGACGGCGGCCTATCTCACCGGCCTGTCCCTTCCGGTTGATGGCGGGTTGGGGAAGAGTATTTTTTGATGGCAGAACGGCTCAAATGTTTTGTCCCCGATGTTTTCTCGGTGGTGCACCCCGTGTATTCAGAGGTTGAAAATCCTGGTGAATTGATCCGAGTCATGGAAAAACATTACCGGAGTTGTGGGGCGGTGCTGGATAATGTGCGGGCATGCGGTGGCTTTGGCCTGAATTCTAAAAATTTTATAATAAGAACGAGCCAAGGGGAGTATGTGCTGAAGCGACATCCTCAAGGAATGGGAGATAAGATAAAGGCCTTACAACTGTATCAGGCATCGCAGCGGGAGGGTTGGCCGGTTCCGGAAGTGATTCTGAGTGATGAAGGTCAGGCCTGGGCGGAGGATGGATCGGATGCATGGGTGTTGCTCAGCTTCGTCGAGGGCAGCTCCTTTACAGGAGGTCCGGGTGAGGTGGAGAGTGTGGGAAGGCTGCTTTATTCGCTCTCGAACCATCTCAGCCAAGTGCCGGAGTCGAATTATCCATCAGGAAGGATTGTGCCGCCATGCAAAGCCGAGAAAGAACTTTGGGAAGAAATGCGGGGGCTAAGATCATCGTGGGATAAAATTCTGGGCACGGAGGAAGCCGCCTATTGGACAGTTTATGAAGGGGACATTGAGCGGGCTTTAGAGGAGACCTTGGAGTGCGGCCGCCAGCGGAAGAGGCCCATGACACCCATGCATATCGACCTGCATCCTCATAATCTTTTGATGCGTGATGGGAATGTGGCGGCGATCTTGGATTATGATTCGTTTCGGCAATCTGATGCGGAGGTCATGGCTGCGTTCGCCGCATTGAAGCTGCTGCGGCAAGCGGTTGCCTTGGCCGTAGCAACGAGCGGTGAATCGGAAGCGGAAGTGGATCGAGTGCGAGGTCGTTGGGAAAACGTTGCCTCCCCGCATCCAGACACCGGTCGCCTGGCGCGCAGCGAGGTGCTGCGTAGAATATTCATTATTGTCCGACTTAGCTTACGAGAGAGCAATCGGTCATGGAACCATGTCTTGCCGATTCATTTGAGAGCCTTGGAGGAGTCGGAGTTGTTGTTTTCCTGATGACCTTATCCGAATCAAAAAAATGGGTGCGTGCCAAGCGCCTTGCGGATCAGATTCCTGCCGATTATCCCCAGCGGGTTCAAAAAGCCTGTGCCGCGATCCAAGCCATGAATCTATCTTCCGTGATGTGTCCTTGGTGGTTGAATTCGAGTTTATCGATCGAGGAATGGCAGGGACAACTACGGTCTCGATTGTTGGGTTACTGGCTCTATGGAAGCACCGCTTTTGGAGAAACTCTCAGCGTGCATTTACCAGGGGAACGGATGCGACCCGCACTGCCGCGTGAACTCCTAGATGTGTTTCCCGAAGAGTGGAAAACGAGGGTGGACAGAGCGAGCTGCGAGGAGGGCTGGCTGAAGCTTTGTCATCAGAAACTGGGCCAAGCGAGACATGCGTTTAAAGAAGTATGCGCTACGCATGAGAAGCCAATGGAAAACAGGCTGGATTTTTACTGCCTCGACGCACCGCGCGAAGCAGGTCCGATTCATGGTGAGTTAAGAGAAGATACGCTGGCGAACTGGTTGGTTCAGCGTTTGTGGGCCGAAGGAGTAAAACCGGTGAACTTTGCAGGCAAGGATTTTGAGGCCGGTCATTCCGAAGAAGCTGATTGGCATTGTGAAGCGAATCAGATATGGCCCGCTCCTCTGCAAGAGGGATTCCGAAAGCCGTTGTTTCGTCTGGAAGGATCGCGTCTCCTCAAAGAGGCCAGGTGCCAGCTTGAAAAGGGTAGTGGCTGGAAGGCGTGGATTTTACCCGAAGTGCTACAGGCACTGCAGGCCGTCCTTATTCCTTCGAAGGCCTTTCCCCGCAGGATCTATTCAAGCAACAGTATGGTGCTGAGTCGCCCTTTATGGACGTGGGTGGCCCGTAGTAAGGGGGCGGAAACCACCATGATATGGTATTCCACCAACACGCGTTCTGTTGAAGTGGAGGGCGTAGACGAAGGTTCGGTGAGAACTTTCGTCTGGTCGCTAGATAATTGGAAAAAATATTATGTCTGGGATTCGTGCGATGCGCAGTGGATTAGCGATCAGAACGGTGGGGAGGCAGTGATTTGCGGTAGCATACCTTTTGTGGATAGTGGAGAACCCATCCCGGATATTCCACCTAAGTCCGTGGCGGTATTTGATGTTCAGCCTCACCGCGATGGAAAGTTGTCCCGCTTGGGTATGGGTGGCATATATTATCAATCGGACAGCACGGTTCAGTTTTTACAGGACGTGGTGGAGGCTTGCCGGGGAGCGTGTGCCACCGCTGTATTTAAGCGTAAGCGGGATATTGGACGCGGAGTGCATCCGCGCTATCTCAAGACCTGGACGGGTTTGGCAACGGAGTCCCATGTCATCCAAGTGAAGCCGGGAGTGGCCGCATCTCGTGTCATCCGGCAGTGTCATGCCGTCATTTCCGCGCCCTTTACCTCCACCGCACTTCAAGCGGCACAAGCTGGTATTCCTAGCTGTTATTATGATCCAAGCGGCACTTTACGCCGTGAGCAAAGCGGGGCACACGGCATCGAGTTGATTCAGTCTCCCCCTGCACTACGGATTTGGCTGAACAGAGTTCTGGTTTAAAGGGTTAAGACTTATGAAGTTTTTTAAAAAATTAGATGAACTGGTTGGACTATTGCGCGATCACCTGAGTGGAGAATGGGGCAAACAGTGGCGTGAAGCCCATTGGAGAAAACGTCTCATGCATTTGGGGAGCGGTGTAATAATAGGAGAACGATTCAAAGTAAGCTGTCCAGATTCGGTGCAAATAGGGGATGAGTTTACCTGCTGGCGGGATTGTGTTTTATGTGCAGACAAACAATCAACCATCGTGATCGGAGAAAAGGTGGGGTTGAATGTGGGGGTATATATCAACTCGGGATTTGGCCACGGTATTCGCATCGGCAACCAAGTCATGATCGGACCTCTGGTGATGATGCGGGCCAGCAAACACAAGACCGACGATGTCGGGCGTCCTATGCAGGATCAAGGGCATGAACCTGGAGAAATCATCATCGAGGATGATGTCTGGATCGGGGCGGGGGTCGTGATTTCAGGAACCGTCCGGGTGGGGACGGGAGCCGTCATTGGAGCCAACAGCGTGGTGACGCGCGATGTCCCTCCCTATAGCTTTGTTGGCGGGGTGCCCGCAAAAATCATCAGAGACAGAGGAAAAGAAAAAGAATCATGAAAAACATACTAGGCATACATTTCGGACACAACGCCGCAGCCGTGCTCTTGCGGGAAGGAAAGATCGTGGCGGCCATCGAGGAGGAAAAGCTCAGCCGGATCAAAGGTTATGTGGGGATGCCCTACAAGGCGATGGACTATGTCCTGCGCGAGGGTGGCATCACCATGGATCAGGTCGACCAAGTGGGACTCGCCCAGGAGCACATATATGAATTTGTTTACGACTTCACCCATCTGACTGAAAAAATCTTCAAAATAGACGATCCCCGCCAGATCCAAAAAGCTCGCCGCCTGTGCGATCTCAAGGCTCTTTTTCCCTGGTGGGATACCCGTGGAGCCCTGGCGAAACGGTTCTATGAATTACTGGAAGAAAAAACAGGGATACCACGCTCAAAAGTGGTGCCGATCAATCACCATTACGCGCACGCCCTGAGTGCGGCTGCGGCCAGTGGATGGGATGACGTTCTCGTCTTCACCGCCGACGGTAAAGGGGACGGTGCCTGCGGATCCTGTTACCACATGAGGAACGGCGGGATGCAATCCATCCATGAGTTGCCGGATCGGTTTTCGGTGGGCCAAATGTATCAAGCCGTGACCAAATTTTTCAGCTTCAAGGCGAACCGTCATGAAGGAAAAGTTACGGGACTTGCGGCCTATGGAAACGGGGAGGCGGTAAGAAAAAGCCTCGGCTCCATTCTTTATTGGGAAAATGGCGAGCCGCACAATGCATTTTGGGACAACGCTATGTTTCGGAAAGCTCCTCTGCGCTTTTACGGCCATAAAAAAATGAACCGTTGGTACATGCCGTTGCGCATGGTCAAAATGCTGCATGGCACCCTGCGCCAATACACCATTTGTCATCAATTATACCAGAACTATCTGGTCAAACATCATGAGGGTCAAAAACGCGAGGACGTGGCGGCAGGCGTGCAGGCTCTGGCCGAGGAGTTCCTCCTTACCTATGTGAAGAAGTGGTTGCCAACCAAGGGCTCTGTTCGTGTGGCGCTGGCAGGAGGCACATTTGCGAATGTCAAAATTAATCAAAGAATCCGTGAGCTGCCCAACGTAGAGGGAATCTACGTTCAGTCAGCCATGGATGATGCAGGCTGTGCCCTCGGTGCAGCTTACGAACTGAGCCGCAGGTCGGGCCACGACCTGCGCACCCACCGCACCTTTGATCCCTATCTCGGCCCCGGCTACACCCAGGAAGAGATTCGAAAAGCAGTGAAGGATGCGGGGCTTAAAGTGAGGGACGTAACGGATGCAGATACCGTAATTAGCCATGAACTCGCACAAGGAACCATCGTGGGTCGATACTATGGACGATTGGAATGGGGGCCACGCGCCTTGGGTAATCGCTCGATTATCGTTCGCGCGAGTGATCCAGCGATCAATGATACCCTCAATCAACGCCTCAAGCGCAGCGAATTCATGCCGTTTGCTCCGGTGGTTCTGGGCGAGGAGGCGGAAAAATATTTGGTTGGATACCGTCCCCTCGATCTTGCGGCCCGCTACATGACAGTAACCTACGATGTGGTTCCGGAGCGTGTTGCCGAGATGGCCGCAGCGGTTCATGTGGACGGCACGGCACGCCCGCAGGTCATCTTTGCCGAGGAGAATCCGGAATTTCATTCCTTCATGAAAACGTATCACCGTGTGTCAGGCGTTCCAGTGATACTGAACACCAGCTTCAACATGCATGAAGAACCCATTGTGGACACACCGCAGGATGCCATACGCGCCTATCTGACCGGCGCGGTTGACATGCTGCACATGAACGGACTCATCATCGAAAAAGCCTAGGCCCATGAAGTGGTTCAAAAAAAAATGGACGCTAAAAAAGCACTTGGAAGCCATCGCCAAGAACGCCCCCTTGGCGCGTTGCCCTGAGGAGCTACTGTTTGCCACGAACCACAGTGAACTCAATCAGCGCGCCGTGGCGGCGGGCATGCAACATGACAGTAAAATCGACCTTGAAAAAGTTCATGGATTGTACAACCGGACGTTTGACCATGAGGGTAAAAGCATCCGGTACTGCTACTATCCGGCCGTGCATGAGAGCCATGGCCTGGTGGTCTCATTCCACTCGGTCAACGGGTATGCGTTCCGCGACCACGTCAAGCCCTGGGCCTGTTTTGATGTGCTGGCTCCCTTGGATGATTTCGGTGTCGTGTTTGAGGGAATGCCCCTGTCGTGTGGGTTCTACGGAACAGCGGCGCATCCCTTTGTGGCGGGCGTCGTTCAGGCACTGATCCGGAAGGTTCTTGATGAAACCGGTCAGAAGCATTGCTTTTTCATCGGAGGATCTCTGGGAGGATTCGGCGCACTGTTCCACGGTCTATCCATGTCCGCTTCAGGCCTGTATGTGATGACGCCACAGATAGACATTGCCGCCATGTCACAACAGGAGCTGGCCAAAGGGAAAACATTCAATTCATATACACCCATGCTGGATGCAGGCATAGAGGAGGGGGGGCCCGATGTTTTCCGACTGGCGCGCTCCATGCCTGACCTGCCCCCGTTGTTCCTGATCCAGAGCCTCTACGACCAACTCAACCCGTTTGCCAGTCACGCCTATAAATTATTGGAAATGTATCACTCCAAAAAAGCATGGTATGGTCTGCGCATCCATCCTGCCATTGGTCACCGGGCGGATGGTTCAATCGCTGAGGCGGAGTATTTCTTTCTCAAGCTGTTGCAAAAAGGACTGCCCAGAAAGGCGATTATCGTATGACAGGCCGACTCAAGAGCTGGCTAATCCATCACCTGCCCGCGTGCACGGTCTGCGGGTCGGTGATGACACAGAAAATGCGCCACTACACCTCGGGAAATACGGTGTTCACAGGGATGCATATCCGCCAGTGCATGGCCTGCGGCATGGCATACGCCGCACCGATGCCTTCCGAACAGATGTTGGATGAATACAATGCCGGGTTTTTTGATCATCTTTCACAAAGCCGCATTCTTACCCAGGATCAAAAGGACTGGCTTTCTGCGGTGGTGCAGCTGCGAATCGAGTATCTCTTAAAATCCACATCAGGACAACTGCCGGAGCCATTGCGGGTGTTGGAAGTGGGGCCGGGTCCTGGTTTTTTCCCTCTGGGGCTGCGCCAACGGGGGTTCCAGTTCGGATACCTCGGTGTGGAAACAGATGTGCCGACTCGTGAGGAATTGAAACAACTCGGGTTGGATTCGGTCGGCTCACTCGAAAACGTATCCAACACCTTCAACCTCTGTGTGATGTCGCATGTTCTGGAGCATGTCACAGATCCGGTGCGCTTCGTAAACCAGTGGATGCGTCATCTAGAGCCAGGGGGACTCCTTTTCATTGAGGTGCCGTGCCGGGACTATTTGTACAAAACGCAGAATGAGCCCCACTTGCTTTTCTTCGATTGTGACTCCATGAGGAGGCTGATGCGCACATGCGGATTAAGCGTTTTGGGTTGCGATCATTTCGGAAGAACCTTGGAGGAACTCAAAGCCAATCAAGGCCGGATCGGAGCCAGCCAGCAGTGCGCATGGGAACTGCCGCTTGCTCCTTGGTCGGATGAGGGGCAGCGCAAAGCAGTTCAAAAATTCAGTGCCCATGTCGCGCAACACACGCAGGCCAACTGGGTGCGGCTGGTGGCACGCAAAACAGCATGAAACCGGACGGCGTGGCCCAAAGACTTTATGCGCAGTATTTCTGCGGAGAGAATCTCTCTGAAAAAGTAACTTCATCGCACTGGAAAGAAGAAGAAAAGAATTACAGGCAGGAAGCACCCGGAGAAGGGAGCAATATAGAGCTGATCTGCCGCGGTATGGGGGTTCTCAAGTGGCGGGATGGGAAACAAAGGCTTCTGGATCTGCTGAGTTATGCGCTTCATATGGCCGTGCTTCCCGGACGCCTCAACATCCTGCGTCATCACCTACGGCTGCGTCCGGTAATCCGGCGTCTCGGTGCTGACTTGACCATGGAAGTGGTGTTTCGTCACCTCTGCACGGCCGCTCTTTTGAGCAGGACGTCCCCGCCGGGAGGGTGGAGAAGCATCCTGATGATCGGAGACGGATACGGAGTATTGGGAGCCTTTTTGAAGGAACTTTATCCCGCTGCACGCATCACCTTTGTCGATTTGGGTAAATCCCTGACCATCCAAGCCAGCATGATGGAAAAAGCATTTCCTTGCACCCCACATCGGTGCGCGGATGCTCCATGCCAGCAATCAGAAGCCGGATTTGTCTATTGCCCGGCAGAGCAATGCGATTGGCTCGATCAGGATCACTTTGATTTGGCGGTGAATGTGGCATCCATGCAGGAAATGGATCCCCCCGTGGTGGCCACTTACTTCAAAATCCTCCGCCAACGCATGACAGGAGATAGGATGTTTTACTGTTGTAACCGAAAGGAGAAAACACTGCCGGACGGCACCATCTCTCGCTTTTTGGATTATCCTTGGAGCAATAAGGATCAACTTCTGGTGGATGAGCCCTGCCCGTGGCACCACTTTTTTCTCTCCAGATGGCCCACACCCAAGGGATTTCATTTGTTAGGAAGGCGTGTGCCGTGGATCAACTACTACGACGGCATGCACTGGCACAGACTGGTGAAGATGAGTGAGGGGTGAATATATTGGGTGTAAAGAGTTTCGCGCCAAGGACGCGGAGGACGCAAAGGGGGAAAGAGAGTGGGTTCATCAACCAAAGATTTAATCTTGGATGCCGCACTCCGCATGGTATGGTTCTAGTATGACTGCAGAAACCGAACTGGAGTTGAAACAGAAGCTGTGCTCGCTGTCGGACGATGAGCGTCGGGGAATATCCGCTTACTTGATCCGCCTTCGGCATTCGTCACCATCTGGCCAGAAAGAGATTTCCGGGTTGATGGCCCAGATGGACTCCGGCGAGAAAACTCCCCTTTCAGCCCTGAAATCGCAACTAGGGCATGGATGAGCAATCATACTACGAACCCGTTCTTTCTGCCAAAGCCACAGCATTCCTGATAGGTCTATCCCGCCCGGAGCAAAGTCGGATGCTGCGACTTATCGGGCGGCTTGCTGATAATCCCTACCAGGCCGGAGACTACTCGATTCGGGATGACACACAACGAGAGATCCAGTTCCTTCTTATTGGTGACTCTATCATTGGGTTCTGGGCTGACCATGCGAACAGGGAATTCAGAATAGTCGACCTTGAAAGGGTCTGATCGAAGTGAAGTTGCCCCCAACAAGGGGGGCGATGGGTGCGACGCAGGGCACGAAGGCTTTCGCGCCAAGGACGCGGAGGATGCAAAGGGGATTGTTTTAAAGGTGTGAATTTCTTGGCGGACTTGCTTCGCTTGGCGCGAAACCCTTTGAAAGAATTCAACCACTGAGGGCACAGATTTTCGCTGATAGTTGCAGGGAGCATTCCCAAGATTGTACAGAGTTCCTTAAAAATCAGTGCCCATCAGTGCTATCAGTGGTTAAAACTTTTCTTCTAACT
>JBHJOR010000047.1:0-11843 GCA_050329585.1 Methylacidiphilales bacterium
TTCGGCGTATTTATTGGTGAGACAGGATCCTTGGGCTTCCATCACGGCGCGGCTGGTGAAATTTTCCGATGCGATCAGTTCGATATTTTGCCGTTGGCGTTGATTTTCTTTGGTAATGAGGTCGGCAATGGCAGGATCCGTTTCATGCAGTGACGGGATGGTGTGTGTAGCTAAGGACATGGGGTGAATGTAGTGCCGGACCACGTGATTTCCACCTTTCTTTTGGCTAAAATTCAAGGTTTGCTCTGAGTGTGGCACGCTCCAAAAAAAGGAAACCCGGCTTACTTCTCCGCGTAACGGGAGCGTTCGTTTTAACACTCTTGATTATTCCTGTTTTGCAAGTCGCGGCGGTGCGCTGGCATACACCGAGGCACTCAACGGTCATGTGGCAACGTTCGCTTCAGTATCCAGACTGGCCGCGGGAGCATCGGCCGGTTCCACTGGAAAGCCTGCCGCGGGACTTGGTCTGGTTTGTGATCTTATCCGAGGATGGACGATTTTTTCAGCACCAGGGGTTCGACATGATTGAGGCACAAAAGGCCCTGTCTTCTGCTCGGGAACCAGGAAGCAAACCTAGGGGTGCTTCTACCATAACGATGCAAACCGCCCGTTCTCTGTTTCTTTGGCAGGGAAGATCGCATCTGCGCAAGGCACTCGAGATCTACTACGCCTTTTGGATGGAGCGTCTACTGAATAAAAGACGCATATTGGAACTCTATCTGAATTTTATGGAAACCGGCCCTGGGGTTTACGGCATGGAGGCGGGCGCATGGCACCACTTTGACCAATCCACCCAGGCACTTAGTAAAAAGGAAAAAGCTATGCTGGTGGCCATTCTGCCCAACCCGCTGAACTGGTCACCGCGTCAACCCTCACCACGTGTTATTTTGCGACAAAAACGCATTCTCGAGCGGGCCGTAAGGTGGCGTGCACCCGCAGAACTGGAATCACTTTGAATCGCACTTTGAATCGATAAGGTGCCGGTTTTTGAAATAGTAGGCGCAACCTGAGTAGAGGGTGATGGCGACGGTGATCCATAACAACGGTTGCAGCAGAAGGCGATCCGCTTGAGATACCCAATCGGATCTCCACCCCAGATCTCCCAAGGCCATTAAAAGTAACCCTACAATAACGGTTACCATTTGAGATATCGTTTTATGTTTACCGATGCGCTCGGCACTCAGAATAATGCCCTTAGCCGCCGCCAGGGTGCGCAGTCCGGTTATCAGGAATTCACGCGATATAATGATGGCAACGATCCACAACGCTGCCGTACCTTCCCGCACCAGCGCGATGTAAGCGATAGAAACAAGAATTTTATCCGCCAAGGGATCCAGGAGTCTCCCTAGGTCTGTGACCAGATTCCACTTGCGCGCCAAGTGACCGTCCAGACAATCCGTTAAGGCCGCCAAGACAAAGACCACAAAAGCTGCCGTTCCCCGCCATACCCCGTCCACCTCGAGGATGGCAACAAAGACCCCACAGAGCAGCAACCGCAAAACCGTTAGCTGGTTGGGAACGTTCATACGGTTATACCGGAGGCACCTTATTCCGCCGGAAGGCGCACCGTCTGGACGCCCGGAACGTCGTAGGATCCGAAATTGGTCTCGTTGAAGATTATCTGAACAGCAGCGGTTTCGCGAAAGAGAACAATGAATTGATCGGCTTCCCATGCCGGCATCGAGGGATCAGGAAGGATGGTTCCCTCATTCAAGATATCCGCATACAGAATGACTTCCGCTCCATCACGTCGTGCAGTTACCCTGACAAATCGATCGGCATCCTGCGTGCCAGGTTTACCCAACAACCTCAGCCGATTGATGGATGCGGCAGGCACGGCAGTTGGAACGGTTTCCACCGGAGTCGCAACCGGCACGGCGGGCAGAGGTGTTGCGGCGGGAGCCATCGGCTGGGCGCGAGGAACCGGAGACGCTTCCGGTATTCCCTGAACCGGCACCGCTTTGACTTCAAGAGGAGCCACGGGTTGGCCGCGAGGCGTTTCAACTGCGGGGATCGATTCAACCGGGCCCGCTCCACCATCGGTGAGATCGCCGGATCCTTGGGACGGCCAAATCTGATATAATTTGAGTCCGATCAGGCCCACCGCACCAGCTAGAATCAGAAAAATAACGAACATGCCGATTCCCTGCGAAGTCGCCACGGGTGGTTGAGTCCGCTTAGGAATGGCTTCGAGGTCTTCCGGACGCAGATCGAGTCCGTCAAGGGGCATTTCAGGTGCGTCGGCAAAATTCCGCATCAGTTCCCAGCCGTTGAGTCCTAACTCTCTGGCGTAAATCCTCACAAAGCCGCGGGCGTTAGGAACGTTGGGCAGTAATTCAAACTCATCGGCCTCCATTTTACGGATAGCATCCACTTTGAGTTTGGTGCGCTTGGCGGCTTCCTCCATTGACCAGCCTTTGCTCTCGCGAGCTTTGCGCAAAGCCTGACCAACCGAATCCGTGTCGTTGTTTATCATAAAGTGCGGAACCTAAAGTGACTCCATGAATTGGTCGATATCAAACTCATCGGGATCCACCAGTAGTTCTCTGGGTTTAGCACCTTCTTGAGCACCGATGATGCCTTTGGATTCCAGTAAATCGACAATCCGGGCCGCTGTGTTGTAGCCGATTCGGGCACGACGCTGCAGCAGCGAGGTGGAAAGTTTACGTTCCTGCAGTGCGACTTCCATCGCCTTGCGGATGTTTTCTTCGTCTTCTTCGGTGATTTCCTCATCATCGCGACGTGAAGTCTTGGATAACTTTTGATGAATTTCTTCATCAAATGAGGGCGTGGTCTGGTTTTTTATGAAGGTCACCACATCGGCTACTTCTTCATCGGAAACAAAAGCGCCTTGGGCGCGGAGCTGCTTGGAAGAGCCCGGAGGCAGGTAGAGCATATCGCCTTTGCCCAAAAGATTTTCGGCTCCGTTTTCGTCCAAAATCACGCGTGAATCCAGGGCACTGGGCACCTTGAACGCAATGCGGCAGGGCACATTGGTTTTGATTACCCCGGTCACCACTTGCGCACGGGGCGTCTGGGTGGCGATGATCAAATGGATACCTGCGGCACGAGCTTTGGCGGCTAAACGCGAGATGGCCAATTCGACTTCCGCCGCCGTGGTGGCCATCAAATCGGCCAACTCGTCAATAATCACCACAATGTAGGGAAATTTTTCCGGCAAGGGCGGCACGGCTTCTGCACTCATTCCCGGCAACATCTCTTCAGCGGCTTCATCCCCCTGACCCTCCTGTGGTGTTACGGCCGCGCGCTCTGCAGCTTGGGCCATCTTCTTGGTCTTTTCCTCGGCTTGACGCGCATTGTAGGCGGAGATGTTACGCACGCCGCACTTAGCCATCATGCGATAGCGCAGTTCCATTTCATTGATCACCCATCGCAAGGCCATCAGCACTTTTTTGGGCTCGGTGACCACCGGCACCACCAAATGCGGCAGATCATTATAAACCTGAAGTTCGACCACTTTTGGATCTACCATCAGCAGTCGTAAATCCTCGGGAGAAAAACGGAAAAGGAAACTCATCAATATGCTGTTGATGCAAACCGATTTTCCGGATCCCGTGCTCCCTCCAATCAAGAGGTGAGGCATCTCAGCAAGATCCGCGATCAGGACTTTTCCATAAACGTCTTTACCCAGTGCTAAAGGCAACCGGGCCTTGGATCTCCTCCACCCCTCACTTTCAAACAAATCGCGCAAGACAATCATCGACTTGTCCGGGTTACCTATTTCAACTCCGACCGTATCCTTACCCGGAATGGGCGCTATGATATTCACACTTTCGGCGCGCATAGCTCGGGCAATGTCTTTATTCATTTTAGCGATGCGCTCGACCCGCACTCCCGGCGCCGGATACACCTCATATCGTGTGATCGTAGCTCCTTTGGTGATATCTCCGGGCTCGACCTCGATGCCAAACTCTTTGAGGGTATCCACCAAAAGCTGCTGCTGCTCTTTCAATTCGGCCTCCCCCATGCCTCCTCCACCCGTATTCATGTTGGCATTGAGGATCGAAATCGATGGCAATTGATAGTCCGCATAATCGGGACGATCCTCGCTTAATAATCCATCCAGTGACTCCGAAGAGGTTACCACGTTCCCGCTCGCCTTTTTGGAAGGAGCGACTTTTGCGCCGTCCGTCACCCCGCTACCCGGAGATTTCAATGAGGAGATGCTGGTAGTCTTTTCTTCATTTCTATCTATCTGATTCGTAACGGCCATGGAGTCGAACACTTTCGGCTCGGGGCGTCGGATGTCTTCATCACGCGTGATGGCGGGCGTGTCGTCCTTATCCAAGGCAGTGAAATCCTCCCTCTCCGCATTTCGGGTTGATTTGCGTCCCGCTTTTTTTTCTAGTTTCCGACGCTCTTTTTCAATGCGGCGCTGTTCCATTTCTAATCGCTCCAACGGATCCGCCTCTTCAAAGCGTCGGCGCTCCCTCTCCTCATACCAGCCCACCCCCAAGGACCAACCACGGCGGATCAAATAAACGGGGCGCACATCAAACAAAAGAATCATGGAAGACAGATAAGTAGTCATCAATACAATGACCGATCCGGCAGTCCCGATCACTCGTGATAAAAACTTGTCGTGCAGGGCATAACCCACCAGCCCGCCTGGATAGTCCATTCCTGAAATCGGTCTCACCACCGGCCCCAGCCACTGCAAAAGCCCTGCTCCGGTTAAGATCACCAGAAGAAACCAAAATAACTTTATACCCCATTTCACCTGCGGGGCGAAAATCAATAAAACCCCGCCCACCAGCATCACCAGCGGAACCATATACGCCGCCACCCCAAATAGAATCACCAGTCCCGCTGCCACCCAAGCCCCTACCGGACCAATAAAATTATCGGTTGCCTCCTTGTCCGCCGCTGCAAAAAAAGGAACGTCATTCGGCTCGAATGAGATCAGTGCCAACAGCAGTAATGCTGCCACACCTATCAGCACGATTGCCAACAGCTCCTGTATTACTTTGATCTCTGATTCTGATTTTTCCCGCTTGCGCATGACTGTCTGAATTGCTTTCCGGTTCTTATTACCCACCCCAACCAAGCCTTGAATCATCACCTGACTTTGCTAGACGAATACATCTATGGCGCAAAGCGTTCTCCTATTTTCTAAACAAGCACTTCACCACATCAGGCCTTTGTTAGTAGTGGCCATCCTCGGCATCGCGGCACTCGCTTGGAACTTTTTCAAATCTGACCCAGTCAAGGATTTCAATCGTGAGGTTAAACAAATGGTCGCAACCGTCAATCGGGGTGAACATGGAAAAACGGAACGATGGCTTTCAGAGGGTTTTAAAGAAATGCTTACTGAATACGGCATGACCCTGCCGCACATTTTGAGCTGGGTCTCAAAAATGGATCGCGAGGGCGGCCATCAATACCTTCATATAGACACCCCGGTCTTCCAGCCCAAAGAATACGCCGAGGCCTACTTCGAGCGATCCGAGTCAGGTGGTCACTTTTCTGGAACGCGACGTTTTTTTGTTCCCTTTATCTGGCAGGAGGGAGCTTGGAAAGTGGCCGGAGATTTTCGAAGTCGGAGGGAATGGGAGTCCCCCTTTGACTGATTGATGGATCGAGGGTCACGTTCACCTGGCCATCGCCCTTCGCATCACGCACGGGATTTCACCCTCATCCACGTTTCCCAACCGACACAGTGTTTCGAGTGTATCGGCCTGCTCCGCAGGTTTATCCCACCGTATCCGTTGCACACGCGGAAAACGCATGGCCACTCCGGAACGATGACGATCCGACTTCTGTAAAGAATCAAAAGCGACCTCCAGAACCAGCTCAGGTTTGACCTCCCGGACCGAGGCACCAAACTTCCGTGTGGTATGTTTACGGATCCAGCGATCCAAACGGACCAACTCCTCATCCGTAAAGCCCGAATAGGCCTTGCCCACCGGCACCAACTCTCGACCTCCTTTTCCTTCCATCCAAACACCAAACGTATAATCCGAGTAATAGGAGGCACGTTTGCCATGCCCTCGCTGCGCGTAAAGCACTACCACATCCACCTCCAGCGGGTTCCGCTTCCATTTGAACCAATGCCCTTTAATCCGGCCGGGTAAATAGGAGCTTTTTCTGCATTTCAACATCAATCCTTCCATCCCCATGCCTCGCGCCTCGTCCCGCCATGCTCTTAAATCTACCCAAGTCGAACCATTTAAACATTCGGACAATCTGAATATCAACCTATCCAAACCAGAGTGCACCAGCCACTGAACCATCCTGTAACGACGCTCCTCCCATGACAGAACGCGCAAATCTTCACCATCCAAAAATAAGAGATCATAGAGACACAACATCACTGGAGTTTGCTCGATGAGGGACGTGGTCACCCGTTTGCGATTCAGCCGCTGTTGCAACATCTGAAAATCTCCCACATCCGGCATGCCTCCCGGCAGACAGTCTTCACTTCGAATATCGACACCGAAATCACTGCGCCGCGCCAAAAGCTCACCATCCACCACCGCTCTCACTCGAAAAGAGTCCAGAACCTCGGGAAATGCTGCGGAAATATCTTCCCCACTACGCGTGAACAAGCGCGCTCGACCGGTACCATCCCCGCATAGTTGCACACGGATTCCATCCCATTTCCATTCGACCGCCCAATCCTCAGGACGCATCAGCATAAATTCCTTCTCCTCTAACGCGGTGGCTAACATCACGGGATGAAAATACAACCCGCTGCCAGCTGTCGGCTCCGCACCCCGCCCTTCCAACCACTCAAACAACTCCCTATAAGGTGGATCAAAAAAACTCCACACCCGCTCCACTTCATCCACATGGCGATCAAAAGCGCGAGCCAGTGCCACTCGGGCCAACCGCGCCGAAACACCCACCCGCAGTGATGACCCTGTGATCAATTTGACCAGCACCCAACGCTCCGTTTCCTCCAACTTAGAAAGTGTCCGATCCACAAACGGCATCACTTCCAACCTGCTTAAATTCTTCATCTTCTGCACGATTTCTCCCAAACCCACCTCCCGCTCACCCGCGTCTGCTGCAGGTGTAGGCCACAACAACGCTACCGTCTCACCCATATCCCCGACATAGGCCTGGGAAAGACGAAACAATACCGGATCCACATGGGTCATCGCCAACTTGCGGATTTGCCCCGGTCGCAAAACATCCACCTTCAGTTGCCCGGTCAGTAAAGCCAGCGCATAGCCACGATCCTCTTTAGGCGCATTCTGAAAGTACACTTGCATCAAACCAAGTTGTGCCTCCCGACCCGGAGTAAACATCAGTTGTTCCACCAGGGCCGAGAAACGATGAAAGCCTCCGGTGCTCACTCTTCTTCCTCCCCATCCCATCCTGCCAAGGCTAAAGGCAGGGCCTTCAGCCCGCGCCGCCCGCACTCATACACCAGCGCATCTTCCTGCCCATGCGTAACCCACACCTCCCGGCAGCCCGTTTCCTCAATCGTGCGCAACAAATCCTCCCAGTCCGCATGATCGGAGATACGCAGAGGCAACTCCGCATGACGTTGCCTCACCCGTTGCCGAACCGACATCCAACCCGAGGCGTACCCCACTACCGGATCGTGCAATCGCCGAGCCCATGGCTCCCGTATCGCCGAAGGCGGGCCTAGAACTAACGCCCCTTTTAATCGTTTTTTTGCCTCCACGGTTGCAGGCAAGACATCCCCCAGCTCCACGCCCTGTTCCTGATACCACCGGCAAAGGGGCAACAGCGCCCCATGCACAAAAATCGATTCCGTATAACCGGAAGCCCTGAGCAGTGCGATCAGCCTCTGGCATTTGCCCAGCGCATACACCCCCACCACGTGAGTTCGCTCCGGCTGCCGTCTCATCGATTGCAAGAGTCGGTCCACCTCGCCCGGAGCAGCAGGATGCTTGAATACAGGAAGTCCAAACGTGGCCTCCGTTATAAACAGATCACATCCCACCACGCGGAAGGGATCGCAGGTCGGATCCTCCTTCCTCTTGTAATCACCCGAATACACCACTCGTTCTCCTTGATATTCCATCACCACTTGGGCACTGCCTCGAATATGACCGGCCGGTTCCAAGCGGAACACCACGCTCCCTATGTCCCACTCCGCCCCGTATTCCATCGCCACCGGTTCGCGCGCCGCTTGATCTCCATAGCGCACGCTCATGATCTCCAGCGTTTCGCGGGTTGCCCATACCGTGCCCGATCCCGGCCTTGCGTGATCAGCATGGCCATGACTCACCACCGATCGCTCCACGGCTCTTTGAGGATCTAAATACAGATCCGCGGGCTTTATCCATAATCCCCACTCCGTCACCTCCAACCAATGATATGGGTTTATTGGCATCAAAAAAAATAGTCGATCTTCATGACTTTGCTGAACCCTACCCCATATTAAAATGAGTCGATTTGTCTCTCGGGACGTATTGCAATGAGTCAGAATGTCCCTATTTATGCATGGGCTATATACGTATCCTATTGCCATTCAGATACTTAATTTATGTAACACCATGGCACTGAAGATGCAGTGTCAGGCATCATGGCAAAAGTACTAGGAATCGATTTGGGCACTACAAACTCGTGCATGGCAATTATGGAAGCCGGCAAGGCCGTCGTCCTTGAAAATTCAGAAGGCTCGCGCACCACACCTTCTGTGGTCGCCTTTTCTAAAAATGGAGAACGGCTGGTAGGCCAAGCCGCCAAACGTCAGGCCGTCACGAACCCGGCCAATACCGTCTTCTCCGTCAAGCGTCTCATCGGTCGCAAATATTCTGAAATCCAAGAAGAAATCAAACGCCTCCCTTACAAAGTAGTCGAAGGTAAAGGCGGATCCGCCTGCGTCCAAGTCGAAGTTAAAGGAGAAAAGAAAATTTTTACCCCTGAAGAAATTTCCTCCTTCATTCTCGCTAAGTTGAAGGCTGACGCCGAAGCCAAGCTCGGTGAAACCATTACCCAAGCCGTCATCACTGTCCCCGCCTATTTTAACGACAGCCAGCGTCATGCTACCAAAGACGCCGGAAAAATCGCCGGTCTCGAAGTGCTCCGCATTGTCAATGAACCCACAGCCGCTTCTCTGGCTTACGGACTTGACAAAAAGAGCGATGAAAAAATAGCCGTTTACGATCTCGGCGGGGGCACCTTCGACATTTCGGTGCTGCAAATTGGCGATGGCGTTTTCGAAGTTCTCTCCACCAACGGCGACACCCATCTCGGGGGCGACGACTGGGATAATGCGATCATCGACCATATCCTCGACACCTTTAAGAAGGAAAACAGCATGGATTTGCGCGGACAAGCCGATGCCCTGCAACGTATTAAAGAAGAAGCGGAAAAAGCGAAAATCGCGCTCTCCTCCTCACAACAATACGATATCAACCTTCCCTTCATCACTGCTGATGCGACCGGGCCTAAACACATCCAAATGTCCCTTACCCGTGCCCGGCTTGAGCAACTTACCGAAACTCTTTGCCAACGCACCATTGACCCCGTTAAGGCCTGCCTCAAAGACGCTGGATTAAAAACTTCCGAAGTGGATGAACTGGTTCTAGTGGGCGGCATGACCCGAATGCCCAAAGTAGTCGAAACAGCAAAAGAATTCATCGGAAAAGATCCCCATAAAGGAGTTAACCCTGATGAAGTGGTCGCCATTGGCGCCGCCGTTCAAGGAGGCGTGCTGAAAGGTGAAGTGGACGACGTGCTGCTCCTCGATGTTACCCCGCTGACCCTCGCCATCGAGACTATGGGAAATCAGGCCACCGCCATGATCCCTCGCAACACCATCATCCCCACCAAAAAAAGCCAGATCTTCAGCACCGCCAGCGATAACCAACCCGGTGTTGAAATCGTCGTCCTTCAAGGTGAGCGCCCCATGTCCAAGGACAACAAAGTTCTAGGAACCTTCAAACTCGACGGCATTCCCCCAGCTCCTCGCGGCGTCCCGCAAATCGAAGTCACCTTTGACATCGACGCCAACGGTATTCTCAAAGTCACTGCAAAAGACAAAGGCACCGGCAAGGAACAAAACATCTCCATCACCGGCTCCAGCAATCTGGATTCCAAAGAAGTCGAACGCATGACCCAGGAAGCGGAAATGCATGCCGAAGAAGACCGTAAAATTAAAGAAAAAGTCGAAATCAAAAACAATGCGGACAACTTGGCTTACCAAGCCGAAAAAATGGTGAAGGACAACGGAGACAAACTCTCCGACGACCACAAAAAGGCCATCGAAAAAGAAGTGGAAAATATCCGTTCCGTCATTCAGACCGATGACGCTGATAAAATCAAGGAAGCCACCGAGGCACTTAACTCCAAGCTCCAAGAAGCATCCGCTGAACTTTACAAAGCCGCATCCGAAGCCGCATCCAACCCGTCAACCGCAGCAGGTAGCGAAAGCGAGCCCAAAAAAGCCGATGCGGATGTCGTCGATGCCGATTTCGAAGTGATCGATCAAGACGATTCGAAAAAGAAGTAAGTAATACCCTTTAAAGGAGTTCCTCCCGCCCATTTGGACGTCAAGAGGAGCCTTAACCCAACAACAACCAACAAAAGGAGAACATCGATGGCTAACATCAAGTTCAAACCCATGGGCGACCGAGTATTGGTCCAGCCCGTCGAAGAAAAAGAAGTGAAGAAAGGCGGCATCATCATCCCTGACTCCGCCAAAGAAAAACCCCAGGAAGGCAAAGTCGTCGCCCTGGGAACCGGTAAAAAAGACGAAAACGGAAAAGTAATTCCGTTCGAAGTCAAAGCCGGTGACACCGTCCTCTTCAGCAAATACGGCGGGACGGAAGTCAAAGTCGATGACGAAAACTACCTCATCATGCGCGAGGACGACATCCTTGGCGTGATCGGTTAAAACAACTTACAAAAGGAGAACATCCATTATGGCAGCAAAACAAATCAAATTTGACGAAGCCGCCCGCCAAGCACTGCTTCGCGGCGTCGAAAAACTTTCCAAGGCGGTCAAATCCACCATGGGACCATCAGGACGTAACGTCGTTCTCGATAAAAAATTCGGCTCCCCCACCATCACCAAAGACGGTGTCACTGTGGCTAAGGAAATCGAACTCGAAGACCCTTACGAAAACATCGGTGCCCAGCTGGTGCGTGAAGTGGCCTCCAAAACCAGCGATGTCGCTGGCGACGGAACCACCACCGCCACCGTATTGGCCGAAGCGATCTACAAAGCCGGACTCAAAAACGTGACCGCCGGTGCCAACCCCACCGAACTGCGCCGCGGCATCGATAAAGCCGTTGCAGCGATCGTCGAGGAACTGGCCAAGATCAGCAAAAAGGTTAAAGAGAAGTCCGAAATCCAACAAGTAGCCACCGTCTCCGCCAACTGGGACACCATGGTCGGTGAAATCATCGCCGACGCGCTTGACGCGGTAGGACAAGATGGAACCGTAACGGTTGAAGAAGCCAAAACCATTGAAACCACTCTCGAAGTGGTCGAAGGTATGCAATTCGACAAGGGCTTCCTCTCCCCTTACTTCGTGACCAACGCTGAGTCTCAGGAAGTCGTGCTCGACAGCCCCTACATCCTCATCCACGAGAAAAAAATCTCCAACATGAAGGATTTGCTGCCGTTGCTCGAACAAGTGGCCAAATCCGGCAAACCTTTCCTCATCATCTCTGAAGATGTCGAAGGTGAAGCCCTCGCCACCCTGGTCGTCAACAAGCTTCGCGGCACCCTCCAAGCTTGCGCCGTCAAGGCACCCGGCTTCGGTGATCGCCGTAAAGCCATGCTCGAAGACATCGCCGTCCTCACCGGCGGCCGGGCGATCATGGAGGAGCTGGGCATCGACCTTGAGAAGCTCGAGCTCTCCGACCTCGGCCGCGCCAAGAAGATCGTCATC
>JBHJOR010000055.1:0-37486 GCA_050329585.1 Methylacidiphilales bacterium
AGTCAGGCCGCTCCAAAATCCCGGGCCGCACGGTTTTGGTAGAGCGATCCAGTGCGGGCTCAGTGCCATAAAGGGGGATGCGGTAGTCATCATGATGGCCGATGAATCCGACGACTGCCGGGATGTCATCCTTTACTGGGAAAAGTTGAATGAAGGCTACGACTGTGTTTTTGGCAGTCGCTTTATTAAGGGAGGCGGGGTTATCGACTACCCCGCAATCAAATACTGGCTGAACCGAACCGCCAACCTGTTTATCCGCGTCCTTTTTGCCATTAAACTTAATGACACCACCAACGCCTTTAAGGCTTATCGAAAAACCGTCATCGACGGCGTGCGTCCTATCCTTTCGCCGCATTTTAATATCACCGTCGAACTGCCTTTGAAGGCGATCGTGCGGGGATTCACTTGGACGACCATCCCGATCACGTGGCGGAATCGTCGCAGCGGAGTAGCCAAACTCAAAATCCGGGAAATGGGCAGCCGATATTTGTTTATCTGTCTCTACGTTTGGCTGGAAAAGTATTTCAGCCGGGGGGATTATCGGAAGACATGAGCAGCGTTGATCCCGAAGCAGCAACCTTGGAAGTACTTTACGGAAAGCGTTTTTCAGACACCTGTGCTTACCGCAAGAAAGTTTGGCGCATTCTGATTCCCCACTTTTTCCAACGCTACATACAGAAGGATGCCCGTGTCTTGGATTTGGGATGTGGCTATGGAGAGTTTATCAATCAAGTCGATGCGATAGAAAAATTCGGTCTCGATCTGAATCCCGAAAGCGGGGCGCATTTGGATCCGGCGGTGAAATGGCTGCAATGCCGTTCCACGGATGACTGGGGCATTCCCGCTGACTCGCTGGATGTCGTGTTCACCAGTAATTTTTTTGAGCATCTGAGAAACAAAGAAGACCTCGAGTTGACCATCGACCGCGTCATCAAGCATTTGAAACCCGGAGGGCGATTGATTGCCATGGGGCCGAATATCAATCGCGTTCACGGAGCTTACTGGGACTTTTGGGATCATCATCTGCCCTTGACCGAGCTGTCACTTGCGGAGGTTCTGGAAATGAAGTGCTTGATAGTGGAGAACAAAGTTAAATCGTTCCTACCTTACACCATGGTAGGCAAGAGGCCCGTGCCGTTGGTATTCGTAAAAGCTTATTTGAAACTACCCATGCTTTGGAAATGGTTTGGCAAACAGTTTCTGGTGGTGGCCAGCAAACCGAATGCCTAATTCTTCAAAATACCTAACTCATTTTCTGCATCCTGAATCATGACCGCCGCTCTTTCCTCTTTCTTATATTGCGGCTCAAGCCTAGAAAAATGAGATGTTATTATCGGTGGTCATGCCTGTCTTCAACGAGGAAGCGACTCTGGAGCGGGTCGTTGAGGCGGTTCTCAAACGCCCCGAGGTCGGTGAACTCATCATCGTGGATGACGCATCTCGGGACGGAACCTGGGAGGTGATGCAGTCGCTCAGCGGGCGGCACCCCCGTATTCGTATTTTCCAACATACTCAGAACCAAGGCAAAGGAGCTGCGCTACGCACCGGCATTTCCGAAGCTAAAAGGGACATCGTGCTGATTCAAGATGCGGACTTGGAATATAGTCCTGATGACTACCCGACGTTGCTGGCACCCATCCTCAACGGCCACGCCGATGTGGTTTATGGGTCTCGTTTTCTGGGTTCTGGAGCCCACCGGGTGCTGTATTTCTGGCACTATGTGGGCAATACCCTGCTGACGCTCCTCTCCAACATGGCCACCAACTTGAACCTCACCGACATGGAAACCTGCTTCAAAGTTTTTAAAAGGGACGTCGTGCAGGCAATCCGCATTGAGGAAAACCGCTTTGGATTCGAGCCTGAGATCACCGCTAAACTCGCAGCGATCCGTCCCCGCCTGCGGATCTACGAAGTGCCGGTTTCTTATTTTGGCCGAACCTATGAAGAGGGTAAAAAAATTGGCTGGCGCGATGGGGTTCGGGCTCTCTGGTGTATTTTCAAATACAACTTCCTGTGAAAGGAACTCATTGAACGTTAACAAAAACGCGAGCAGCGGGGATTTTGAATTTGAAGCACTTAAGCGGGCTGTTCATTACCGGCGAGCTCTTCACCATCGGTTCCGCCGGCACCTGCGCGGAAAGGTGCTTGAGGTTGGATCCGGCACAGGGCAATTCTCCGCTGAGCTGGCCGGAAACTCTGCCATCACCCACTTGGAGTTACTTGAACCGGAGCCCGCCTTTGCTGAAAGTCTCCGCGTCCTATTTCCCGCTCATACCATCCATACCTGTATAGCCTCTGAACTCCGAGCAGAAGGGCAATACGATGCCATCGTATCGGTGAATGTTCTGGAGCATATTGAGAACGACCAAGGGGAGCTGCGCATCTACTGGAATCTTCTCAAACCGGGAGGGGCACTATGTCTGTTTGTTCCAGCTAGTCCTTGGCTCTACTCGCCGATTGATGCCAACTTCGGCCACTTCCGTCGTTATACCAAAGCGGAAATCAAAAACCGGGTGCGTATGTCAGGACTGCGAATCGAGCCCCTGCAGTATTGCAACATGGTGGGTTTTGCCGCATGGTGGATAAACTTTAAGCTGCTTAAGAAAACTCACTTTGAGCCAGAAAAAGTTGCTCTGTTTGATCGCTGGATATTCCCTGTTTCACATCGTGTTGAGCGATGGCTCCCGAAATTCTTAGGCCAGAGTTTGTTCGTCATCGCCTCAAAACTCTAAAAACAACAAGGAGAAGAGTGCTCCCCCCCCCCTCCCGCTCACTCCATGCGGGGGAGGCGATCCCGGCTAGCCCAAAGTCCGGCGGAAGGGGTGCTGATGAAGAACACTTCCTCCCCATCGGCCATCGTGTTCCAGCCTTCTTTCATGGTTGAGGGATTGTAACGAGCCAAGGCTTCGTTCAGATCCATGTAGGCGTAGCCGACGCTTTCAATCTCTTCACGGCTGAGCTTGCTGGGCGCGTAGCGGATGGTGAAGCGGCCTTCGGAAGAACCATGGATCAAATGCGCGGTGCCGTGGGCGAAGTTCTGTAAGAGGGGTTCTTTCCTATAATACTCCATGATGGTGGGGGTATCGCGGTAACCGAAACGACGGATGATTTCTTCTACCTCAGGTTGCTCGCCGAAGCGCTCCACTCCGGGGGCAATGACCAGTAGCTCACCCCCATCAGCCATGGCCATTCGGGTGCGATAGACCGCTTTATTGGCCACCCAGGTGGCGCGGAATTCATCAGCCTGCATCACCGCCACGATTTTCTGAACCGGTTTTTCAAACACCGTGATGTTCTGTTCCCGGCTGGCACGGGCGGCCATCAAGTAGGTTTCGAGGTCGTCTCCCACATAAACTCCGCTGGTAACCAATTGATTTTGTTCATCGCGGCGCATGACGATCTGAAAATAAACGTCGGGGAGTTTGGACAGGAACTGATCCTCGGCCCAGTTGTAACAGGCGCGCAGCGGGGTAATCAAGTTACCGAGATTGTTTTCAATACCGTAGCAGGCGGCGGCGATGTGGGAGGCGCAGATGGTTTCTTTACCGCCGAGACCGATGAAATAATTTTTATTATGGTTGGCGAATCCGAGCACCTCGTGGGGCACCACGTGGCCGATATTAATAATCAAATCCCAAGGTTGATCCATCAGCATGGAATTCAAATCGACCGGAATTTCCCAATCGGCCAAACCGCCGGTACTTTCCGCTACCTTAGCGGCGGGGATAACGCCGATGCGGGTGCAGCCATTTCGCCAATCGTGAGCGTGGATGCGTTCTTCCGGAATCGATCCGAACATCCAGCGGTTTTCTTCGGGGGTGTGCGGGATGTGTTGGCCCAGAGTGGGGATGACATGTACATCGCAGTCCTTGGGCAGTGCTTGATAGATCCATTCTGTCACCTTTCCTGAGCCGCTATGAGCGCGGGTCAAATCCGGCGGCAAGAGGAGGACGCGTTTGAGTTCACATCCCAAACGGGCACGGGCCTCGTCGAGGAGGCGGACGGCGGCTTCATGGATGATTTCAGGGGATAGAGAAGGTGATTCGTGGTGATACCAAGGCATTCCTTTACTTAGACTCAATCCATCGGGTCGCAACCGAAAAGAGCGATTTTAGTGGCGCACGTGGAATACGATACACGCGTGGAGTGCGGATGAAGTTACGAACGCCACCCGCTTGATTCAATAGGATTATTCTAGGGGCATGGATACGTCGGGTCGAATAGCCAGCAGAGCATAACAACCCTCCGGGGCAGGGAGCAGGGTTCGTCCATCCCTAAGTTGGAAACCATGCGATCGCAAAAACGTCACCACTTCCGGATCTTCATAACCGTCTACATAAACGCAGGCCACACGCCGGTCTTTAAAAAGGGGCTCGGCTCCACGCAGGACGTCCAGCTCGTGACCTTCCACATCAATTTTCAAAATGAGGTCATCGGACGGAAATGAAAACGACCAGAGCGGAACGCAGCGACCTGAGAAGCTTCTTTGTTTGATGGAATAGGGCCCCGTGTTGTCGGCCCGCGTGGTGACATGGGATACCGCCCCTTCCACAAAGTCAAAGGATTCCTCCCGCGCACTAAGGCCGACGTTATAAGCAGAGAATGAATGGGTGAGGGCATTTTGGTGCAGGCGTTCGAACGTGTGAGGATTAACCTCAAATGCGTGGATGGTGAAATCCGGATAAAGATGGCGTAGTTTGGAAAAAAGAATGGAATAGACCCCTATATTGGCACCCGCATCAATCAACGCACCACCCGGTTTTGCAAACAGCAACAGGTTGAGCATGACGGGAACTTCATCTCTCAGTAAGGACGATGACTCCGAGAGCCGGGCGGCACGCAGATAGCCATTTTCTTTGAGCTGGTTGATCAGCACCGAGCTGCCGAGTAATTCCACCGTCTGATCAGAAGTGCCAAAAATAAGTCGGGTAAGCCTTTCTCGAAAGGCAGGATGCTTGATGATGTAACGATGGATCCAGCCGCTCAAAGCACTCATACCGATGAAAATTCTAGACAGTCATTCCAGGGGTGATGCGGAAAAATGGGGGAGGAGCACCATGACATGAACCATGGCATAAACTCTTTACGATAGCTTGCAACATAAAGCCGTGGTCTTTCTGCGCGGAACCACCATGGTAAAAAACATTTTGCTTGGGTTAGAATCCGGTTAGTTTGCGCAGGTGGATGAGCCGAAGCCTTTTTTAGAGCATGTGGAAGACCTGCGATGGACGCTGGTGAAGTCGTGCCTGGCGGTGGGGCTTTCGATGGGTTTTTGCGCGCTTTTTCTCCGGGAGATCATGGAGGTAGTGAAATATCCGCTGATTGTGGTGTGCCGGGAAAAAGGAATGAAGGTGGAAGATTTCCTTTTCACCCTCAACGTGGTGGATCCATTGAGCTTGAGCATCCAAACCGCCTTGTTTGCCGGCGTGTTGCTGGCACTGCCGTTTGTTTTCTATTTTGTGGGCCAGTTTGTTCTGCCGGCGTTGCGGGTTGAGGAGCGGCGTCTGCTGTTACCAGCCTTTACCGCCGGGGGGTTGTTATTCGTGGGCGGTGCGGCTTTTTGTTATTTTTTGATTTTACCTCAGGCACTGCGATTCTTTATTGAATGGAACGAATGGTTCGGATGGAGAGCCCAGTGGCCGGTGGACGCCTATATAGGATTTGTGCTGCAAATGTTGGCCGCCTTCGGGTTGTCTTTTGAGCTGCCGCTGGTCATCGCGGTTTTGGCGCGTCTGGGCATCGTGACGCGGGCGTTTCTGGTGTTGTATCGGCGGCATGCGATCGTTTTGTTGGTGGTATTTGCTGCCTGTGTGACCCCGACTTCCGATCCATTCACGCTGGGGATGATGTTTGCGCCGATGTATTTTTTATATGAGATCAGTGTGGTGGTAACCGGGTTGATTGAAAAAAGGCGATTAAAACGACTGCGTGAACTCGGATTGATCGATGATCTGGATTAATGGGATTAGCCTTTCTAAGGCATGATATGAAGCTGGCATTGTTACAAGTGAACACCACGGTGGGTGATTTTGCGGGCAACCGCACGTTGCTGCAGGAAGGGTATGTCCGGGCGGTGGAGGCGGGGGCGCAACTGGTGGTGGCACCCGAACTGGCTTTGTGTGGTTATCCTCCCCGGGATTGGTTGTTTTACCGTGATTTTGTAGCGGCGTGTTTGGAGAGTGAAGGAAAGCTGGCGGAGGTTACGGGATCGGTGCCTCTGCTGGTGGGAGGGCTGACGCCGCGCGTGGGAATGGAAGGGCGTCCCCTGTTCAACTCCGCACTGTGGATGGAAAACGGTCAAGTGCGCTACCGTATTCACAAGATGTTGATTCCGACCTATGACGTGTTCGATGAAGCGCGGTATTTTGAGCCTGCGGTGGAAAATCACGCGATTGAAACGGGGGGGTGGCGGGTGGGGGTTTCGATTTGTGAGGATATTTGGAATGACGGCTTGGTGATGTCGCCCCGCCTGTATTCGGTCGATCCGGTCGATGCGCTGGTGGCCCAAGGGGTGGATGTGATCTTGAATCTTTCAGCTTCACCGTGGCAGTTGGGCAAGGAGGAAACACGGAAGCGGATGGTGGCGGAGCGGGCTCGGAAGGCGGGAGTTCCGGTGGCACTGGTCAATGCAGTGGGGGGTAATGACGAACTGGTTTTTGATGGTCACAGTGTGGTGGTGGATACAGGAGGAGAAGTGCTGGGTTGGGGCCAGGGCTTTGCTGAGGAGTTGGTGTTGGTGGACTTGAAGGCGGGTAGCCCGGTGCGGGTTCCACCTAGAGCGGATGCAGAAATGTTGATGGAGGGGCTGGTGCTGGGCACTCGGGACTATGTGCGCAAGTGTGGCTTCTCCAAGGTGGTGTTGGGATTGAGCGGGGGGATCGATTCGGCGTTAGTGGCGGTCATCGCGGCGCGGGCTTTGGGTTCGGAGAATGTTTTGGGGTTGTTGATGCCTTCCCCTTATTCGAGTGAGGGGAGCGTGGAGGATGCGGCGGCGCTGGCCGGTCATTTGGGGATGAAAACGTGGACACTGCCGATTGATGGATTGTTTGAAATGGCGAAGCGTACGTTGGCACCGGTTTTCAGCGGATTGGCGGAAGATGTGACGGAGGAAAACATGCAGGCCCGCATACGGGGTATGCTGGTGATGGCGGTGTCCAACAAAACAGGCCGGCTGGCACTGACCACCGGCAACAAGTCGGAACTGGCCGCTGGATATTGCACTTTATATGGGGATATGTGTGGCGGGCTGGCGGTGATCAACGATGTGTCAAAAACGCAAGTCTATGCTTTGGCGGAGTGGATCAACCGGGAAGGGGAAGTCATTCCGTGGAACAGTATTCACAAACCCCCGAGTGCGGAGCTGCGCCCCGGCCAGAAAGACCAGGATACGCTGCCGCCATATGATCTCCTGGATCGCATCTTGGATGGTTACATTTTAGAGAATCAGTCGGTAGAAGAATTAACCCAAGACGGCCTGGAGGACGGTCTAAACAGGGCGATGGTTTCGGATTTAGTGCGCAAGGTGGTGCTGAACGAATATAAACGAAGGCAGGCGGCACCGGGATTAAAGGTTTCTTCCAAAGCGTTTGGAGTGGGGCGGCGACTGCCAATAGCGCAGCGATTCCGGCATGGATGATGAAGGTCGGATGATCGATGAGAATGAGGCTTGCGACTTGATCCAGAAGGGGGGATCGATTAATTTTCGGTATGGGTTCAGAATATTACGAAAATGACCGGGTGCTGGCGGAATATCTGCTCTTTCACTACGGTTGGCGTGAAGAAATCCTGCCTTACGGATTTGGTCCGGAGTCGGCACTGGATTTTCCTTGGAGATGTGCCGAAGTGCTGCTTTCGCTCCTTCCGGAGGATCGATCATCGCGGGCTCTCGATTTGGGTTGTGCGGTGGGCCGATCTTCTTTCGAGCTGGCTCGCAAATGTCGCGAGGTGGTGGCGATTGATGCGTCAAGCACCTTCATTGATGCCGCGCGATACCTGCGTGATGCGGGGGAGTATTTTTTCCGCCGCACGGATGAAGGGGAACTGACCACCCCGTTGCTGGCACGGGTTCCGGACGGGATTTACCGGGAACATGTTCAATTTGAAGTGGGAGATGCCTGTGCGTTACGAGAGGATTTGGGGGAGTTTGATTGTGCGTTGCTGGCCAATCTATTGTGCCGCTTGCCTGATCCCGGCGCGTGTCTGGACAGGATGAAAACGCTGATTCGTCCGGGCGGGGTGATGATGATTACCACCCCGGGAACGTGGAGTGAAACGTTTACTCCGCGCGACAAGTGGTTAGGTGGATTGGAGCGAGAAGGACGCGCAGTGCACACCGAGGATGGGTTAAAAGAACGGTTGGGGGATGCCTTCGACTTAATCCGGGAAGGCGACATGGCTTTTTTGATCCGGGAACATGCCCGTAAATTCCAGTGGAGCGTGGCACGGATGACTTTGTGGCGGCGCAAATAAAACTTTTAGATAGGTTGAGCGGTGAGTGAGAAAAAGAAAAAGATGGATTTGAACCGGGCGTCAGACGGTTTGAATCATGCCTTCGCCGCTTTGGAGATCGGGGGATTACCGGAAGGCCAGCTAACCGGCCCAAGCACGAATCCTGCCCGTGTTGAACCTGAAGTTCCATCGGGCAAAGGGGAGTTACTGCTGCGCCGTGAGACGGCTCACCGAGGGGGAAAAACGGTAGTCGTGGTTTCAGGGTTCTCCGAGGCCCTGCCTGAAGAGGCACTGGAGCACTGGGCGGCTCAGTTGAAGAGGCGCTGTGGAAGTGGCGGGACGGTGAAAGGCCGGGAAATCGAGATCCAAGGAGAGAAGGGTTCTGAGGTGGCCGAATTTCTTCGCCTGGCGGGATTTCGAGTGCGCGGAGAGGTGGGGCGTCGTTGAGTGGCGCAGGAGGGATTTAGGGGTAGGATGCTGGCATGGATACACGCGAACATGATGTGAGACAGGATTGGGAAGCGCGTTATCAATCCGGGGATACTCCTTGGGACAAAGGGCAGGCATCACCTCCCTTGCTTCAATTCTTAAGTCATCACCGGGTGGCAGGTGAAGTGATCGTTCCGGGCTGCGGTCTGGGCCACGAGGTGCGGGCACTGGCGGAACAGGGAGCGCGGGTGACGGGATTGGATATCGCACCGTCAGCCATCGCTCAAGCACGACAATTCCACACCGTGCGAGAAGAGGTCTACGTGTGTGGTGATTGGCTGGAACTACCCAAGGAGTTGGAGAGGCGGTTTGACTGGGTGGTCGAGCATACGTGTTTCTGTGCGCTGGATCCCGCAAGGCGGATCGATTATGTGCGCGCATGCCAGAACGCGCTGAGGCCCGGGGGAGCTTTGTTGGCGGTTTTTTATATGAATCCAGAGGTGCAGGGTGAGGAGCCCCCCTTCGGAACCACGGAGCAGGAGTTGGATGCGTTGTTTTTAAAGGCCTTCCATTTGGAACGCGATGAGGTGCCGATGGTGGCGTTTCCCGGACGGGAAGGGCGAGAACGGCTGCGGCTTTACCGACGCACTTGAAAGCGTCAAGATGGGTGCATTAAAATGAATGCCTTTGAGGGCACTAAAAAAAGGAATCAGATCATGAGCGAAGCACGTAAACGAACGGCCGGAGAGATGAGGCGGCTTTTGGCCGGCGTATTAGAAGATTTGAATACGGTGATTCTAGGCAAACCGGAAGTGGTGCGCCTGTGTCTGGCTGCCTTGCTGGCTCGAGGTCACGTGTTGATCGAGGATGTTCCGGGCGTGGGCAAGACGACTCTGGCGATGGCCCTCTCACGATGTCTTGGGCTTGGAATGAAGCGGATTCAGTTCACCAGTGACATGTTGCCGGGTGATGTGGTCGGAACCTCGGTCTTTGAGGCGGGGTCGGCGGGGGTTAAAGGAAGTTTTGTGTTTCATCCGGGAGCCTTGTTCAGCGAGGTGGTGATGGCCGATGAAATCAACCGTGCCAGCCCCAAGACGCAGAGCGCGTTGTTGGAGGCGATGGAAGAAGGTCGGGTCTCAGTGGATGGAGTGCGTCACCGTCTGCCGGAACCTTTTTTTGTATTGGCCACGCAGAATCCGGGGAGCCAAAGGGGAACGTATCCGCTGCCCGAGTCCCAATTGGACCGGTTTATGATCAAGACCTCTATTGGCTTTCCCGGGCGTGAAGCGGAGCGAACCTTGCTGAGTGGGCCAAGCCCGCGCGAGGCGATGGAATCATTGAAAGCACGCCTGGAGTCGGGGGATTTGGTGGCGGCTCAAGCGATGGTGGAGGAGATTGAGACAGCGGTGCCGATTCTGGATTATGTGTTGGATTTGTTAGAAGCAACGCGGATCAGGGGAGATGGAGCGGCCGGGTTGTCACCCCGGGCAGGTATGTCGTTGGTCAAGGTGGCGCGTGCATGGGCTTTTCTGGCCGGGCGTCCGATGGTGATTCCGGAAGATGTGCAGGAGGTGGCACCGGCGGTGTTGGGTCACCGCTTGACTGCGGCGTCGGGTGCCGGTGGAGGGGTGGGTGAGGCGATGGTGAAAGAATTGTTGGCGCGGGTTCCTCTGAAATGAAAATGAAGAGAAACGCTTCCGGAGCTGGGGTTTCGGTGGTTAGAAGATTGACGTGGACGCCCCAATTCAAAGTGCTGGCGGTGCTGGGCGTGTTTATGTGGTGGGCGTCGGTGAATTATTCCAACAATGCAGCCTATGCGGTTTTATTTTTATTGGTTTCCCTGGTGCTGGTTTCGGCGGTGGAAGCATGGACGGCACTGGCCCGGATGGAGGCGGAAGCGGCGGTGGAGGTGAGTGGTTTTGCGGGTGAAGAGGCAGAGGTCGTGGTGAGGCTGCGTCAGAGCGGCAGTAGAGCCGCCGAGGCGCTGCGGGTCTGGTTTCCAGATTGGGAAGGGGTCGAAGATTCGGAACGGGTGGCGCGGGTGAGACCGGGTGAGGTGATCCTGCACCGATTGATTTTGCCGTTGCGGCGTAGGGGAGTGTGGACACTCCAGGAACTGAGGCTGGAAAGTTGTTTTCCGCTCGGATTTTGGAAAATGGAGGTGCGGGTGCCCGTGAAGGTGGGGGTGACGGTTTATCCCTGCGTGAAGGGAGAAAGGAGTTGGCCGGAGAAGATTTGGGTGGATGCCGGTCATGAAGATGAATGGAGCCACCACCGTGGTGAGCACTTTGCCGGGCACCGCCGTTTTGAAGAAGGTGAATCCGAACGACACGTGGATTGGAGGGCGTTCTCCCGAGGTAAAGGCAAGTGGATCAAGGACTATCGGGGCGGCGGGCAGGGATGTGTGCGGTTTGCTTTGTTGGACTTAGAGGGATTGGAGACAGAAGAGCGGCTGAGTCAGTTGGCCAAGTGGGTAGTGGAGGCTGGGCGGGAACGAGTGGATTTTGTTTTAGATCTGGGAATGTGGAGTTCCGAACCGGGGAGAGGTGAGCAGCAGGTGCGGCGATGCCTGGAAAGGCTGGCGGCTTGGGGGCTGCCCTTATGATGAATGCATTGAACCTGATGAGAAGCTGGGGAAGCCGCGCGCGACGTTGGGTGGGCCCTGATTTCATGGGCGCGTTTGGATTACCGGTGCTGGAGCGCGGGCAGGTGGTATTGGCTTTATGGTGTTTTGCTTTGGCGGTGTTGCCGCACATCAGTCACTTAACTTGGTGGGTGACGGGATTGGCGGTAGTGGTGTTGTGGTGGCGACTGAGGGCGCTAAGAAGCCAGTGGCGGTTACCGCCGCCGATCTTTTTTGCCGGCTGCATTCTGGTAGTGATGGTCGGGGTATGGTGGAGTTATGGGACGCTGATTGGCCGGGATGGCGGAACGGCACTGTTAGTGGGTTTTTTTGGACTGAAGATATTGGAATTAGGCAATCGCAAAGATTTTATGGTGGTGACCGGGGTTTCGTTCGCTCTCATTTTGGCAGGTGTTTTGCACAGCCAGTCGCCTCTGATGTGTTTGATCTTGGGCTTCCAATTTTTATTTACCACCGGTTGCCTGTTCAGGATTCATGGTGATTTTTCAGGATTGAAGATGCGGGAAATTTTGAAGCGATCGGGGCGGTTGGTGGGTATGTCACTACCTCTGGCGGCAATCTGGTTTGTGTTGTTTCCGCGCTTGGATGTGCAGTTGCGTTTTTCACCGTTTGATCCGCCGTCTGGATTTGCGGATTCGATGTCGCCGGGGTCGATAGCTGGGGGGTTTTCAGATCGAGGGTTAGCATTCCGGGTCTATTGGATCGAAGGAGATCCAGTGGCGATGACTGATCTGTATTGGCGCGGGGTGACATTGACCCGTACCAGCGACGGGATGGCTTGGGAGCAGGAGAGACGAAATACCTTGGAGGCTTTTGTGCGATTGCCGGTAGAGGGCATCGATTTGCCTGAGGATGCTGTGCGCTATCGGGTGGAGCAGACCGCATCATTTCAACGGTGGGTTTACACTCTCGATCGTCCGCTCTGGTATCCGGAGGCTACCGAGGCGAAAGATGGGGAGGTAGCGTGGTGGCCTTCAAAAATCCGATCACGGGTGCAATACGAAGTAGTCTCTGCGGTGCAAGGAACGGGTGTGCCCCTATCGGAAGAGGAACGCGTCCGTTGTTTGGCGTTGCCGGATTCTGAAGTGTTGGGCCCCCGAGTAGTGGAGTTGGTGAATAGCTGGCGTGCAGGAGCAGAGGATCGGGAGGTGGTGGAGCGAATGATGTCTTTTTTCCGCGAGGAGGGTTTCGCCTACACGTTTTATCCGGGCAGGTATTCACAACGGCGGCCTTTGGAGACTTTTTTGTTCGAGCGTAAACGCGGGTTTTGCGAGCACTATGCGGGTGCTGCGACCACTTTGTTGAGAATGGCGGGGATTCCCAGTCGTGTGGTCCTGGGCTTTCAAGGTGGAGAGTGGAATGAACCCGGTCAGTTTTTATTGGTGCGTAAACAGAACGCACATTCGTGGGTGGAGGCTTGGATGGAAGGGGCGGGCTGGGTGAGGGTGGATCCTACTTCGGTGGTGATGCCGGAGCGACTCAGCCGCGGGATGCGTTTTCTCGAGGGATGGTTGGGTCGCGGCATAACGTTTTCGATTGCGGGGAGGGAGTTTTCTTTTTTTCGGCCCGGTTGGCTTCCCGAGCCATGGAGAATGCAGTGGGATGCATGGATGGAAAAAATGGACTACTTCAATCAGAAATGGGATCGCTGGCTTGGCTACGATTATGGAACACAAGTGCGATTGATGGAGGGGTTTGGGGTTACCCGTTCACCGAGGGTTTCGATGTTGGGGATATTGAGCTTTTTGATGGCGTTGATGTTAGGTGGGCTTTTCTTTTTAAGACGCAGGCCATCATATGTGACGCGGGAAGAGGATCGTTTGATCGGAGAACTGGAGCGCCGATTGATTCAAGGAGCGGGCACGGAAGCGGAGCGGTCATCGGTGGAAGGTGTCAAAACCTATCTGGAACGCATGGTAAAGATCTGGCCGGAGTCCCAAGCAGAGTTGGAATCCATTTCCTCACTTTATCATGACCTGAAATACCGAGAATTACCCGCTCATCACTCATCCCACAGTTTGAAGGAACTGGCACAGCGAGTGCGCGGGTTCCACGTTAAGCGATTGCTGAGCCAGACACGGGTGGCAGAAAGTAGCTCATGATGCCAGGAGATGCGGACATATCTCAGGCGCAGGGGGGTAGTTCGCTAGCTCAACGGATCAAGGCCGAGGCGCTTGGTTTGGGCTTTGACTTGTGCGGAATCGGGCCCGTAGATCCACCCCGGTATGGTGCGTGGTTCAGTCAGTGGTTGGCAGAGGGCAAGGCGGGTGACATGGAACCGTGGATGCTACGACAAGAAGAAGATCGACTCCAGCCTCAGCGGTTGTTGCCCGGAGCGCAGAGTGTGGTGGTGGTAGGTATGAATTACTTCCAAGAAGCGCCGGAACGAAGAGGAAAAATTGCCCGTTACGCTTTGGGGAAGGATTACCATGATTTGATGAAGGCCAAGTTGAAGGCTTTGGATGGTTACTTACAGCAGGCGGGTGGGGTGCAGCGCTGTGCGGTGGATACGTCTGCGGTGATGGAGAAGCCAATGGCGGTTCGAGCGGGCTTGGGCTGGCAGGCGAAGAGCACCATGGTGATTCATCCGAAATGGGGGACATGGTTTTTTTTGGCCGAGGTCTTAACGACGCTTTGGATGCCGAGGGATGAAGTAGTGGCAGATCATTGCGGAAAGTGCGCCCGATGCGTGGAGGTGTGTCCAACGGGAGCCATCACCGGGCCGTATCAACTTGACGCACGGCGCTGTATTTCGTACCTGACCATCGAGCACCAAGGTGCCATCCCGGAAGAGTTGAGGGATTTAATCGGCGATCATTTGTACGGTTGTGACGATTGTCTTGACGTGTGTCCTTGGAACCGATGGGCCCGAGTGACCCGGGAGTCAGAATTTAGAGCCATCGCGCGACCTGATTTGACCGAGATGCTGGGATGGGACGATGCGAGATTCAGAAAGGAGTTCCGTGGAACAGCCATATTCAGGCTCAAGAGGGCGCGTTGGCTGCGCAATATATGTGTGGTATTAGGTAATGTGGGTCGTAAGGAGGATATGGCAGCATTAGAGGCTGCCTGTCACGACGGAGATCCGTTGGTTGAAGAACACGCCAGATGGGCGCTAGCAAAGATCCAAAAAAGCGCTTGCGGTTCAAAAAAACACCCTTAACTTTCAGGTGCTGAGTCATGATAAAATGACCATTTCTAAGCAAACTGAATCAACTACATAACAACCTTAAACCACCCTCATTAACATGGTTAAATTTTTATCCTCTGTATTTCGTGACGTTCCTTTTGATCGGGTTCAATGGCCTGCTTTTTTCTTCTTACTTGGAACCGTGGTGCTTTCGCTGACGGCGGTGCCTTTATACATCATCTACTTCGGATTGCCTTGGTATACGATCGTATTATTTGTGGTCTTCTTCTGCCTGACCGGTATGAGCATTACATTTGGTTATCATCGGCTGTTTGCACATAAATCGTTCGAAACGGTGACGCCGCTTCGCTTGATGTGCCTGCTTTTTGGGGCGGCTGCGTTTGAGAATTCAGCGATCGATTGGGTTTCGGATCATCGTAGACATCACAAACACACCGATGAAGAGCAAGATCCCTATGATATCTCGAAGGGACTATTTTATGCGCACATTGGTTGGATCCTGTTCAAGCTGCGTCCCCTGCCGCCGTATGACAACGTTGCGGATTTGCATAAAGACCCTTTAGCCCGCTGGCAGCATCGCAATTGGTTGACCATCGCAATGATGGTCGGTTTTGTTTTACCGACGCTTATTGGTGCGGCTTTGGGAGGTTGGGTCGGTGCGTTGGGCGGATTTCTTTTTGGCGGGGTGCTGCGCACGGTGTGTGTCCAACACTGCACGTTCTGCATCAACTCCCTCTGCCACGCCTTCGGAAACCGTCCGTATTCCAAAAGTTGCAGTGCCCGTGACAGCTGGTTTATGGCACTCTTCACCTTCGGGGAGGGTTATCACAATTACCATCACGAGTTCCAACATGATTACCGAAACGGGATTCGTCCATGGCACTGGGATCCTACCAAGTGGGCTATTTGGACTTTCAGTAAGTTAGGCCTTACTTGGAAACTCCGCACTGTGGATGAAGAAAAGATTCTGGAAGCCAAGAGACGCACGGCTGAATTGGATCACTCGCCTTCCAGTCACTAAGGATGAATTCTGAGCGTGGTTTACCCCAGCGTTCAGCCTTAGGGTCGATACCGCCGCATTTCCTTGGTGCCTGAACGTCTGCGCTTAGACTCCAAGATTCTTTCCTTCACTTTCCGCGGGCGTGGCTGAGTGGCCAGTCGTTTCCTTCGTCGGGCTTCTGCCCTCAACTGTTTTTCGGCTTGTTGTTCGGCTTCCAGTCGTTGACAAAGTCGTTCTCGAGCTAGAACCCGGTTGGTTTTTTGGTGGCGGGATTCTTCGGATCGGATTGTTATGCCACTGGGCAGATGGCGCAGGAAAACAGAGGTAGCGACTTTATTTACGTTTTGGCCACCAGGTCCAGAGGCCCGATCGAAGCGTTCCTCAAGATCTTCTGGGCGGATTAGTAATTTTTCCATCCGTTGGATTAAATCATCGGGCCAAAGAGCCATGGCGGTGTGTTGTTGCCGATTTCAGGCGGCTTTCGGATTGGCGTGCTTGCGAAGGATAGGCGGCTTGGTGCCTTCAACGGTTTGTCGGGTGATGACCACTTCGGAGATGTCCGAGCGGGATGGAAGGTCGAACATGAGATCCCGCATCAATTCCTCAAGAAGGGAGCGCAGTGCCCGTGCGCCGGTACCACGCAGGAGGGCTTTTTGGGCGAGGGCACGCAGGGCGTCCTTATGAAACTTGAGCTGCACGCCATCCATGGCCAAAAGTTTGGTGAACTGGCGGGTCAGCGCGTTTCGGGGCTCGGTTAGCACCCGCATCAGTTCGTCCTCGCTCAGTGGGTGGAGAGCAGCGGTGACGGGCAGACGTCCGATGAATTCGGGAATCAGTCCGTAGTTCAGCAAATCCGCCGGCTCAACTGAGAGGGATGTGTCGTCGGATTTGATGGGTTGATTGGAGATCGTGGTGGGTGAGAAGCCCATCAGGTGACTTCCCTGCCGTCGCTTGATAATTTGATCCAGACCGACAAAAGCACCGCCGCAGATGAAGAGGATGTGTTCGGTTTTGACTTGGATGTATTCTTGTTGAGGATGTTTGCGGCCGCCTTGCGGGGGAACGTTACAGATCGTCCCCTCCAAGATTTTAAGTAGTGCTTGTTGAACGCCCTCCCCGGAGACATCTCGGGTGATAGACACATTCTGAGTGGTGCGTCCTATTTTATCGATTTCATCAATGTAAATAATACCGTGCTGCGCAGCTTCCACATCGAATTCAGCATTTTGCAAAAGTCGCAGGATGATGGACTCAACATCTTCGCCGACATAACCAGCTTCGGTCAGCGTGGTAGCATCAGCAATACAGAAGGGGACATTAAGAATACGGGCCAAGGTTTTGGCTAATAGTGTTTTACCCGAGCCGGTGGGGCCGAGGAGCAGGACATTACTCTTTTCAATTTCGACCTCGCGCAGGTTGGCATCCGGGTCAGGGGGTGCGCTAAGCGATTGAATGCGTTTGTAATGGTTGTGAACCGCGACCGCGAGGGTTTTTTTTGCGATGGTTTGTCCGATGATATGGCGGTCGAGCTCGACTAAAATTTCAGCGGGCTTGGGAAGTGAGGCCAGAGACTTTTTCGTTTTGGGGGCGTCGCGTTCTTTATCGACGATTTTTTTACATAAATCCACACAGTGGTCGCAGATGTAAACTCCGGGGCCCGAAATCATGTGACCGACTTCGGACTGGGTCTTGCCGCAGAAGGAGCAAAGGGTGAGGCGTGGATTTTTAGCCATAACCTATACTAGCCCCTAAATCCGTTCGGCATCAAATGATTCCTGAGAAAGGAGTTGGGTGTCACTCTAGTCCTAGGCGACCTAATTTGGGCGAAATGACGACTTGGCAATACGGCGCATAAGGGTGGCGGTTAAAGTAATTTTGATGGTGGGATTCCGCCGGGTAAAAAATATTAAGTGGCTTGATTTCGGTAACGATGGGTTGGTCAAAGCTCGGTTGGGCATTTTGAAGTGATTGCCGGGCGGAGGAATCTTGTTCGGAGGAGTGTGTTAGAATAATGGAGCGGTATTGGGTTCCGACATCATGCCCTTGACGATTCAGGGTGGTGGGATCGTGCATTTTCCAGAACCAGGAAAGCAGTGAGTTGAAAGTGGAAATGGATGGATCGAAATCGATTTGGATGACTTCGGCATGGCCGGTGGATCCAGAACAGACGCTCTCATAGGTGGGAGCGGGGTCGTGCCCGCCAGCGTAACCTGAAACCACCCGCTGAACTCCGGGGAGCCTAAGGTAAAAGGCTTCGAGGCACCAGAAACATCCGCCTCCAAGGGTGGCTTGCTCGGATTGAGGCATAGGTTCAGAAGGTTACCGATTCACCGATGGCTGGCAGGTGAAGGCGGTGGTTGCGAGAGGCAAAAGCTGCCTTGGCAGCGCTATGGTCAATCGCAATAGGAGGGAAGGTGTCATAGTGGATGCCGATGATTTCGGAGCATTGAATGAAGTCTGCTGCTAAAGCCGCATCTTCCGCGCCCATGGTGAAGGTGTCACCGATGCAGAGCGCAGCCGCTTTGAGGGGGGCAAAATCTGGAATGAGCTTCATATCCAGAGTCAGGGCGGTGTCACCGGAATGGTAAAAATGACCATCGCTCGTTATAAAAAGGTACCCCATAGGATTCCCTCCATAGCTGCCATCCGGAAGTGAACTGGAATGAATGGCCGAGACAACCCGGATCGACCCGAAGGGAAAGGTGAGACGTCCGCCCGGGTTGACGTGTTTGACGTTGGCAACGCCTTGGGAGGCGATCCAGTTAGCGACCTCAAAGTTGGCCACGACGGTAGCGCCGCTGCGATTGGCGATAGAAACCGCGTCGGCTACGTGATCTTCGTGACCGTGTGTAAGGAAGATGAAATCCGGACGCAAGGACGAGATATCAACATGGGAGGCTAGGGAGTTGGGCGTGATAAAGGGGTCGATAAGGATAGTGGAATCCACCACTTCAAGTTGAATGCAAGAGTGTCCAAGAAAAGTGATTTTCATGGTTTGAGTATAATGCTGTGTATAGTAAACCGCAACCGTAACCCTAACATCTGCCCACGAAGCATTTAGGAATTAGATATAATATTTCCAGTTGATGTTGGGAAAGATGTTATTGCGCCACTCGCAGTTGGCCAGGAAGGCCTCGTCGATTTGATTAGTTTTAATCTGCTCGTAGAGGCGGGTGAACCGCAGGATATGGTCTTTGGTGCGCTTGACCGCGTAGGGAACCATGGTGCCGGTTTTCATGATAAAGGCCCAGTCGCTGGATTGAGCCAGCAGGAGTTCCCGGGCCGCTTGTTTCATGGCGCGTTCGGTCAGGCCGTAGCAGTCGGGGAATTGGCGGGCGATTTCAGTCATGCGGGCGGCGGCCACGTGAAGATGTTGGTAAATCCATGAATTGGAGCCCTCAGCCCAGACGTTCCAGTAGCCGTTGGCGCCCCATGAAGAAGCACTGGGGGTGGCGACCTGCTGGGTGGGATGGCGTTCCAAATATTCTGAGGGAGTGATGGTTTTGAAGGTGTCTTGATCGTAAGCCACCTTGCGCAGAAAGTGGTTGATGAAGTGAGGCCCTTCGAACCACCAGTGGCCAAACAGTTCGGCGTCATAGGGAGAGACGATGATGGGAGGAACCCCAAGATTGCGGCTAAGGTGCTGGATTTGTAGCTCGCGATTAAACATGAAGTTACCCGCGTGATCAGCGGTGCGTTCAAATGCAGTGCGGGGTTCGTAGGGCTGTTTGTGGTCGGATTTCCCCGTGATACGGCAATATTTCAATCCGGTGAACTTACGCAGTCCGTTGGGTTGGATGTACTCTTTGACGTAATCGAAATCAAGATCGAAACCGACATCGCGGTAAAAATCCCGATAGTAGGCATCGCCCGGGTATCCTTCTTCGGCACTCCAGACTTGTTTGGAGGATTCCAAGTCGCGGCCAAAAGCGGCGGGTCCATGGGGAGTAAAGAGGGGCGCATAAACGCCGTATTGCGGACGCGGCTCGGAGAAAAGCACGCCGTGGGTGTCCACAATGAACCAGCGTATCTCGGCTTCCTGAAGAAACTTTTCGACCCCTGGCAGATAGGCGCATTCGGGCAGCCAGATGCCGCGTGGATTGCGACCAAAACATTCACGGTAGTGGTCGCGGGCAATCATGATTTGGGCGCGAACCGCTTCCGGATATTCGGCCATCAAGGGCAGAAAGCCGTGGGTTGCCCCGCAAGTGATCACTTCAAGATTTCCAGCATCTTGAAATTTGCGGAATGCGCCCACCAGATTTTTTCCGTAGGCGTGAAAAACATCCCGGCAGTTGTTTAGCTGATGGTGATAGAACCAGGCCAACTCATGGTGGCGATCGTCCCCGCAGGTGCGGTCTATTTCTTTGCGGGTGAGTTCGATTAATTTTTCAACATGAAGGAGGTAGCGATTCTGAAGAAGTTCATCCATCAGCATGGAACAAAGTGGCGGCGTCATGGACATGGTGAGGCGGAAATCCACGCCATCACGCAGGAGTCCATCCATCATGTTGACTAAAGGAATGTAGGTTTCGGTAATGGCCTCAAAAAGCCAGTCTTCTTCAAGAAAAGACTCGTATTCAGGATGCCGGACGAAAGGAAGGTGAGCGTGGAGAACGAGGGCTACGTAACCTTGGGGCATGGCATATAGACTGTGGAATATCGCGCTTTAGGCAAGAAATTATGAAGTAACTGGAGACAAGGTAATTTAGTCGAGGCGCCCCATGGGTTGATCTCTTAAGGGCTGCTCTGTGGAGTCGACCCCCCCGCTGGTAGCGGTGAGGCGGAGAAAAGAGAGCAGCGCACTGCGCAATTCCTGACCGTCGGCGGAAGTGGCTTCAATGGGAATGTGAAATTTTCCATCGTTGAAATTAAAATGGAAATGGAAGTTTCCATTGGGATCAAGAGGAACAGGGCGTCCGTCGATTTTCAGGGAGGCGTCCGGTTCAGTCCCGCCGTAAATGATCAGTTCGGCATTGACGTGCATGGAAAATCCTCGTTGCCTGCGTCCGGTGAAGGGGCTGGAGAGACTACTGCCGGAAAGCCAATGGCTGGATGGGGGCCATTGTCCACTGGTGTCGGAGATGTGAAGTTGGAAACGCTGGGAAAAACGTTCCACGATTTCCTGGGAATCAATCCAAGTGCGCTTGAGAATGTCTTGACCAATACCGGATAGGAGTGACTCGCGTTCCTCGGGGGTTAGTTTGTTTCCTTTGTGATGGTCGAAAGGGAGAGGATAGCCCTCTTCTTGAAGCCGACTTAGAGTCTCGGCGAGTCCTTCACCTTCACGTGCCAATGAACCGACGATCTCAAGCAACTCACGGAATGTGAGGGTGAAGGGGATGGTGGCAAAGCGAACCTCCGTATTATCAGAGAACGTATCGCGTGGAGAAACGATGGAGCCGGATCTGCTGATGACTTCAAAGGATCCATCGTAGCGGTAAAAACCGATTTCCGCATAGAAACCGGTATTGGGCCGATTGGTGTGGATCATCCAATCACGTGACCAAGGATTAATATGGATTTGTTGAATGCGCTCGCCGTTGGAGAGGTAAATCTGAAGGAATACTTTGCCGTCGTGTGCGCTGCGCTCGGCATCCATCAGTTGGTCAAAAGAAAGATCCCAATAACAAAAGAGCCAATGGGGATCCCGCGGAGTAAGATAAAGTTTTCCGGTGGCGTAGGAGTGCGGCAATTCACCGAGGTGTTCGTAGGCAGGAATGTGATCAGGTGGCCGTAGTGTTATGGAGGGTGGTTCCGGTTCCAGCTCAAATTTATGAGCGGAAATGTCGTAATTCAGGGCTGCTGGTTCGGAACGGAGTTCTGGATCTGTGGGATGGCAAGACAGGTCGGTGGGGGTAAGGGGACTGATATCAGGTGGGTTGTGTTGAGAAGATAACCCATCGCCATGGCTTGAGGGCAGGTTTTTTTTAAGATCAGAGTTATCGCTCATAGAGATTAAGTGGGGGTTAATGTATAAATTTATCCTACAGCAACTGAACCAGAAGCCAACTTTTTCCAGCATGATTCCCCTTTTTCATTTAATCTAGTTAACTGTTCATGGACAGTGTCATGATGGTGGAGATGGGGTAAAAGTGATAAGGGATTCCAAATTGCACAAACCTGCAGCTTGTTTTAGTGTAAATTAACTCAACTCGCTTGTCTCACGTAAATGATTTACATATTTAAAAGTGGTAAAGAACTGGGCCCGTTTGATGAACGGGAGATTAGGAGGCACTGGGCTAACGGCGTTTTAGATGCGGACGATTTGGCGTGGAGTGAAGGCATGGTGGAATGGGTGGCCTTGAAACATTATTTCGGGATTCCCAGGTCGTCATCGGTGGATTTTGACGAAAGCACGCGCATACCAAAAAACTAAAGCTAACAGGTTTTGAATTGCCATTGTGCCTCGTCTGTTTGAATATCTCCATCCTGCCGGAGTAGCTCAGGGGTAGAGCAACTGATTCGTAATCAGTAGGTCGTGGGTTCGAATCCCATCTTCGGCTGATTATTGGTTAAGTTGAGTCGAAGGCAAACATGGCAACAAAACGTTACGGTATTTTCAGCGACATACACAGCAATGTGGATGCCTTCATGGCCGTAATGGACGACATGGCCAAAAACAATGTTACCCATCCGATCTGTCTGGGCGATGTGGTCGGTTACAATGCGGCTCCCAGGGAAAGTCTGAAGATGGTCTTGGCTTTGGGTTGCCCGGTCATTATGGGTAACCATGATGAAATGGTGGCCGGTTTAGCCCAAGGGGAGAATTTTAATGCTTTAGCCGGAGAGGGTATTGCCCACTCCAAAAAGAATCTCTCCTCGAAATATAAAACCATGTTGAGACAATTTCCAATGCAGAAACGGATCGATCATTTTACCATCGTGCATGCCTCCTTGGATGACCCCCATCACTGGAATTATGTTAACTCGGATCTGGAAGCAGAAAGCAGTTTCACCTATCAACACACTCGACTTTGTTTTGTAGGTCATACCCATATTCCTAAAGTTTTTCGTCGGGATAAACACGTGCATGACCGCCCCCCCGCGCCCTCGGTGAAACTTGAACGCAATTGTCGCTATCTCATCAATGTCGGCTCAGTAGGGCAACCGCGGGATCGGGATTGGCGTGCCAGTTACGTCATTTACACGCCGTCGCAGGAATTAGTGGAGTTTCGCCGCTTGGAATACGATCTTCAAAAGGCACAGGATCGGATCTTGCGCGCCGGGCTGCCTGAGCCATTGGCCACCCGACTTGCTCTCGGGGCTTGATGGCTCAAAGAAAGCTGCTCTACTACCGCCCATGAAAAATTGGATTTCACGATCGGCCTGCATGGTTTTGGTGTTGGCACCGGGTGTTTTGAGCTTGGTCGCACAAGAAGATGACCCACGCTTTGAACCTTGGAAAAAACTTCCGCTTGCCGAAGTGGAATCTAAAGCAGCCGCAGGCGAAGCAGAGGCGATGGCGGCCATGGGGCATTTTTACTGGAGGGGCCATCAGGTTCAGGCCGATAAAGAAAAAGGATTTGAGTGGACCTTGAAAGCGGGTGAAGCCGGCGACGGACGCTCTATGAATATTGTTGGAACATGTTATATCAACGGATTCGGAGTATTACCAGATCCCGAAAAGGCCTTTCAGTGGTTTGAACGTTCCGCCAAAGCCGGTTATGACAAAGCCTTCTTTAATTTAGGCCGATGCTATCTTGATGGAATCGGTGTGGAATCCAGCAACAAAGAAGCACTTAAGTGGTTTGTAGAATCCGCCAAACGCGGCGATGCCGAGTCCCAAAATCTGGTGGCCACTTTTTATATGCGTGGCTTGGGCACGGTAGCCAACCTACCCGAGGCCGCCAAGTGGTATCAAATGGCCGCCGATCAAGGTATGGCCAACGCACAGGGTGATCTGGCCCTCATGATTATCAATGGCGATGGAGTGCCTAAGGATGTTGAAAAAGGCATCGAGCTGCTCAAAAAATCCGCAGAAAGTGGATATGCACCAGCCTCTTACAATTTAGGTGTCCTCTATCAGACAGGTCAGGGAGTTAAAGAACAACCCACCGAGGCTTTAAAGTGGTTCATCATATCTGGAGCTTTAGGATACGGCCCAGGGCAAGAAGCGGCCGTCTCGTTGGCCCCCGACCTCAGCAAAGTTCAATCTAATAAGGCCGATCAAGACGCCATTGAATGGTTGAACACTTTTAAAGCCAAAATGGATGCCGCCACGGCACCTTGACCTTAAAATCGGGCGACTCGGACTGGTCGGGTTTTGAATGAGGGATCATATTGATACAAGGCACCTCCTCCACGGTCTTGTCCGGGTTTATAAAGGAAAGGGTCGGGGCGACACGATTCGAACGTGCGACATCCAGCTCCCAAAGCTGGCGCTCTACCAAGCTGAGCTACGCCCCGAAGAAAACAATATCATCCACGTTCCTCACTTTTATACAATCATGAAAGAACGTTTTCTTTCAATGATCTGCGCTTAACTTCCACCCCATGCCTGAAGGAACTCAAAGAATCGCCGTGGTGGATGTGGGTAGTAACAGTATTAAACTGTTGGTCGCCGACTTTATTCAGGGTATCTGGAAGCGCACTCTGGAGCACTCCACCAACGAAACTAGACTCGGGGGAGCCTTGGTTCAGGGTGACCCGAGACTTTCGCCTGTGGAGATAGAAGCGGGTGCGGCCAGTGTGGCCGGGTTAGTCGAAAAGGCGCGCCAACACCAGCCCCATGCCGTAGCCGTGGTGGCCACCAGCGCGGTTCGTGATGCGGTCAATCGTGACGCATTCATCTCTGCAGTCCGTCAGCGTACGGGACTTGAGGTTCGCGTGCTCTCCGGAGACGAAGAAGCCTTTTTTATCTCTGAGGGAGTGCGATGTGACGCGTCGCTTAACAACGGGATGGATTTTTGCATTCTGGACCAAGGAGGGGGCAGTCTGGAGTTGATTCGATTTTACGGTAAAGAGAACCGAAGGGTGAGTCTTCAACTGGGTGCGGTGCGTCTTTTTACCCAAGTTCAGTTGGGTGATACCGGGCCGGTTCAACGCGGGCACCGACAAGAGATTCATCGCCGGGTGGATGAAGCTTGGGAAAGCATTGATTGGAGGCGTGATCTGGAAGGCATGCCTTGGGTGGGAACCGGTGGCGCACTCACACTGACCCGGGCGGCTATGGCTGCCGCGCGAGGAGAAACCCTAGATGGAAGCAGCCCCCGGCTCACATGGTCAGAACTCTCGGCCTTTACCGATCGCATCGCCTCCCTGTCGCTGGCAGAACGCATTCAACAAGAAAATCTGCCTGCGTCACGAGCTGATATACTACCTGCTGGACTGCTGGCCGTTCTGAGAGTGATGGAGCGCGGTGGCTGCTCTGCATTGCATCATTCCTTATTCAATCTGCGCTACGGATATGCCGCCAATCTTGCTTCTGGAGCTGTTCAAGCCTAATGTCATTCTGTCGTGAGTTCCTTACCATTTAAGTCCGATGTTAACCAGATGAGTGTGTTGCCCTCAGCACCTGCACCCGTACCCGGAGCGTGCCGTTCTGATTTCCCGCTGCTCCAAGAAGTCATTCAGGGGCGGAAGTTGGTCTACTTGGATAATGCTGCCACCACCCAGAAACCTGAAACGGTATTACGTCGACTGGATGCGTATTATCGTCACGAAAACAGCAACGTGCACCGCGGCATGTATCCGTTGAGCCGACGAGCCACGCTGGCGTATGAGTCGGCTCGTCAAACAGTGGCCCGCTTTATCGGGGCGGCATCTGAGCGTGAGATTGTTTTCACGCGGGGAACTACTGAGGGAATGAATCTGGTAGCCCAAGCGTGGGGAAGCGAGCACCTTAAGCCGGGCGACCGGATCCTGGTGGGGGAATTTGAACATCACAGTACGCTGGTTCCCTGGCATCAAGCAGCCCGCCGAACTGGAGCGGAGCTGGTGCCTATTCCGTTGAACGAGGATTTTAGCGGCCCTGACGAAGTGGTATTGAAAGCAGCTCTTGCGGATCCACGCACCAAGGTTTTTGCCTTCACTCTGGTGTCTAACTCATTGGGAATCACGTTGGATGCAGAGAGATGGTGCCGTGAATCAGCGCGGCATCGGGTGCTAACGGTAGTGGATGCAGCGCAGGCGGTAGGGCATCTTCCGGTGGATGTGCGTAACTTGGGTTGTGATTTTCTCGCTTTCTCCGGACATAAATGCGCCGGTCCCACCGGCATCGGTGTGCTGTATGGACGGGAGGAAGCACTTGCATCCCTTCAACCATGGCAAGGCGGAGGAGAGATGATTGACCGTGTGACTTTTGAGGAAATCACCTGGAAACCGGCACCTTTCCGGTTTGAAGCGGGAACCCCCGCCATTGCTCAGGCCATTGGGTTGGCAGCGGCCTTGGACTATCTATCCAGCATGGGCTTGGAAGCTATCCGACAACACACTGAAGAACTGGGCGCGTATGCGCTGGAAAAATTACGGGAGATTTCGGGCATCCGCTTTCTTTCCCCGGCTCCAGTTGCAGGGCCGTTGGTTTCTTTCAATCTTTCCGGCATTCACGCGCACGATGCGGCGGATCTGGCCGGAGAAGCCGGAGTGGCGCTGCGGGCGGGACATCATTGCTGCCAACCGCTGATGAAGCGTTGCGGCGTGCCGGGCACTCTCCGGGCCAGTTGGTATGTTTATAACAGCCGGGACGATATCGATGCGCTCGTCACGTCACTTGGCGATATTCAAACCTTTTTCAGAAAAAACCGTTGAGGCTAGATATGGATCTGCGCGAGTTGTATATGGAATTTGTGATGGAACACTCCAGTCGCCCGAGAAATTACCGGGTGATGACGGACGCTACAGTCAGTCAAGAGGCGGAAAATCCAAGTTGTGGCGATCATCTTCATCTTTATCTCAAGGTTGATGCGAGTGGGAATCTTGAGGACATTTCGTTTCAAGGAGAGTCCTGTGCGCTCTGCAAGGCATCGGCTTCCTGCTTAACCACACATGTAAAAGGAAAGCGGCTGGAAGAAGTGGAAACGCTTAAGAAGGATTTTGAATCCGTGGTGACAGGTCAGGAAAGCAATGCCTCGGTCTTACCGGGGAATCTCAAGTTGTTTGAAAGCGTGAAGCACTTTCCCCAACGAATCTCGTGTGTGCTGCTCGGCTGGAAGGCACTTGGACAGGCACTGGCCAAGCTGCGTTCCTGACGTGCATCTTGATCAGTGACCTTAACCGTAGCTTTTGAAATATTTTTTCTTTTCAGGATCGGCTGGATCGGGGGCAGGGGAGGTGGGTGCCGGAGCCTGAGCACCCCCGGATTGAGCGGGTGGTTCTGATAAGACTGGATCATGAGCATCTGAATCGTCGAATTCCGGCAGATCCATCATGGGAGAGCGATCCGGCATCATGCCCACCGGGGTACCTCCGCTGGCTTCGACAAAGGCGATTTGGAGTTCGGCCAGTGTTTCCTTCAGAATTTTTTCTTCCTGCGGGATCAGGTTCCCTTTGGTTTTTTCTTTAATCATGTCGAGCTGGTCGATCAGCATTTTACCCGCTTCCAGATTGGGACGAGGGGCGCGCCCGTCAGGACCTGGAATGCGACCGAGAACGTAGAGAACGTTCTGGGCTTGAATCATGACGAATTGAACAAAGCGCTGCGCCATGGCGCGGCTGTCGTTGGAGGAAGTAGGATCTGACATAGCTGATTTAGGGTTTTGTTTCCGGTTGAAGGATTACACAAACGAAATGGGGATTAGAAAAGTATTTTTTAGCAGCAGCGTGAACATCCTCAAGTGTGAGTGCCTCTAATTGGTTCTGATAATGCTCTTCAAATTCAGCGCCGAGTCCGTAGAGGACGTTGAGCGAGGCTTTGAAGGCTTGTTGGGATGCACTTTGATTTTCGAGCAAACGTTTACCGGCCAGCTTGGCTTTGGCCCGCTTGAATTCCTCCGGGTCGAGTCCGGATTGTACCAGCAATGCGACTTCATCCAAAATTTCATCCCGCACTTTGAGGGAGGTGTCGGGTCGGGTTCCGGCGTAGAACATAAAATAGCCGGGATCCAATCCGACCAGTTGAGCCGAACCCACGAAGTAGGCCAGAGACTGCTGCTCGCGGATGCGCAGGAAAAGACGGGAAGCCAGATCCGAGAGAGCTTCATCGATCAGATCCATGGCCACCCGGTCATCGGACTCGATGGTCAGCCCCGGGAAGCCGATTTGAACAACGGCTTGTTTTTTGTCGGTGGGGATGTGAAGCGTTTGGCCCTGACCGGCAAAGGATGGAGCATGGGAGGCGCGTTCTTGGACGGGGAAGAAGCTGGATGCGGGAAAGGCTTTTTCCAGAGTGGCCACGGCCGTGCTGGGGATCTGACCCGCCAGGGAAAAAACCACCTGTTCTGCATTCCAAACCTGCTTCTGAAAGCTTAAGAGATCGTCACGCTGGATTTGGGTAATGGTGTCTTCGGATCCCAGGGTATTGCGCGCATAGGGATGGGACTGGAAGAGGGCGGCTCGCAGGTGATCACGGGCAATACGCATGGGTTGATCTTTTTCAAGGCGCAGGTCGGAAAGTTGGTTGCGCTGTTCTTTTCCCAGCTCTTCGGAATCGAATGAGGAATGCAGGATCACTTCGGATAGAATCGAGATGGCTTCTGCATAATCGGTGGACAGAACGGTTAGCGAAACGGCAATAGAATGGTTTCCGGACTCCACCGAAAAGGAGCCGCCGATGGATTCAATACGATCCGCAAGCGCAGAAGCTGAAAGCGAGCGGGTTCCTTTCTTGAGCATTTGAGCATAGAGGTGTGAGATGCCCGCTTTTTCCGGAGTCTCCATGAGAAGTCCACCGCGCATGACGGCGGAAACGGTTAACAAGGGAAGCGAAGGATCATCCACTCGAATGAGAGGCGCACCGTTGGATAAAGTTTCGACGAGTGGAAGGCGCGGTGCGGAGGTGGAAGAGGTTATTGGAGAAGTATCAGATGATGTGGAGGGTGGGTGGATGCCGGCGACGTTGAGTGTGGAGTCGATTAAATAAGTCCGGGCTACCCGCAGGATGTCTTCAGCGGTTACATCCCGTAGTCCCCGCAGGTAGGATTCGGAGAACGTGAGGTCGCGGGCAATGAACCAGTCGGAACCCAGAGTGCGGGCTTTACCGGAAACGGTGGTCATATCCGCAATGTGGGAGGTGAGCACCATGCGTTTGGCTTTGGCAAGTTCAGCTGGAGAGACTTTTTCAGTTTTAAAACGTTTGAGTTCGTCAAGGATCGCTTGGATGACTTCGTCACGGTTAGCGGATGACTCGGGGTGCATCACACCATAGGCGGCCCAAAGTCCGGAATCCGCTGGAGTGTACGAAAACGCGGCCGCCTGTCTCAGGAGAGGTTGCTTTTCAACGAGATGCTGGTGAAGTCGGGAGCTTTTACCCTGGCCGGCCAAGATGGCCATGACATCCAACGCATAGAGGTCAGGGTGGGTGATTCCGGGTATGGGCCATGCGAGGTAGAACCGCGCGGCATCCGTGGGGAAAGCCTCATGGTGATGACGCGGGCCAAGCTGGCGAGGTTCGGCCGGGATAAAAACGTCCGGTAGCGGAGCCCGTTGAATATCCCGGGTCATCGATTCCAGCAGCGTACGGACGGCTTCGGCGTTCACTGCGCCTGCCACCACCACCGTGATGTTGTTAGGAACGTAGTGCTGGCGGTAATACTTCAAAACATCGTCGCGGGTAAGACGATTAAAATTATCCAAGTGGCCGATGACCGGGTAGTGATAGGGATGGGTGAGATAAGCGGTGGAGAAGAGAATTTTTTGCAGCGTGCGGCCGGGGTCGTCAAAGCCCATTGCAAATTCACGCCGGACGACTTCCATTTCTTTTTGATATTCCTCCGCTGGCAGAGTGGAGTGGAACACGGCGTCAATCAGCACGTCCAGTGCAGTTTCCCATCCGGCTGAAGGGGCATCAATGTAATAGACGGTGCGGTCAAAGCTGGTGTAGGCGTTGGTGTAGCCACCGATGGATTGGATGGTTTGGGCAATCTCAGAGTTTCCGCGACGGGAAGTGCCCTTAAAAAGCATGTGTTCGAGAATATGGGAAACGCCTGAGCCCAAAAATTCACCTTCGGTAATGCTGCCCGCGCGGCACCACGTCTGAATGGAAACAACAGGGGAGCGGTGGTCTTCTTCAACAATGAGGGTGAGCCCGTTGGGCAGAATAAATTTCTGCGGATGGAATGAAGGGATCACCACGTCAGGCAGAGAGCTGGATTCAGGCGTGTTGCATCCGGTAAGTAGGAATGTGGAAACTGACATAAAAGTGAGTGGGAGCAGAAACCGTTTCATGGTGTTGAGCGGAGTCTGCCTTAGGTGGCGACTCCTTGAGGAGAGAATCAGGATTCAGAAGAATCCGGTGAGAGGGAGGAAGGCTTATTCGATTTCGATTTGGGGCTTTTGGGTTGATCCGATTTGCTTTTTTTGGGCGCAGCAGGGCGGGTGGCACGGGCTGCAGTTTTGCGCCGAGTGGGCTTCGGAGTATCCGGGCGGAAGGGGTCTTCAAAGGCCTGCTCAAAGGAGAATATCTCTTGGAAGTCATCAATGCTGTCGGATTCACTGCGGCCAAGGACGTTGTGTGAGACGAGATTAAAAACGATCTGGCCGAAGTCGCGACATTTGAAAAGTCCCCACTCATTCAGAACGAGGCGTCCCAGAGGGCCGAATTCTTCAAGTGTGTGACGGCGCAGACCTTCCAGCAGTTCAGGTCCGCTGACGTGTCGATCGGCTCCGGCAGCCTCGGAGCGTTTAAGATTCTTCAACGTTTGATCAAGGCCTTCCCTCACAAAGGAGTAGGCTTCCGGGTGGTAACGGTGGTCCTTTTCGCAGATGTCGTCCACGACCTGATCGAAGTTGTTCTTTTGCATTAAAAAGAAAGGATGAAGGGTTCAGTCGTGTTTTGAAAGCATTTAGTGTAGGGATCAAGCAGCGACGATATTGACCAATTTCCCCGGCACGCAGATCCATTTTTTGATTGATTTACCATCCATCCATGATGAGAACTCCGGAAGGGATGAAACGTGGGATTGGAGTGCGGCAGTGTCGAGACCAGCGGGCACGGTGATGCGGGTTTTAATTTTTCCGTTGAGCTGGATAACGATTTCCACTTCAGCTTCCACCAGGGCGGCTGGATCGGCTTGGGGCCATGGGTGGTAGGCGAGAGATTTATGATGGCCGAGCTGTTGCCAGAGTTCTTCACCGAGATGGGGGGCAAAGGGGGAGATCAATAGAACGAGGGTTTCCACTGCGGAACGGGGCTTTTCTTCGAGTTTGGTCAGCTCGTTGGTCAGCACCATCAGTTGGGCAATGGCGGTGTTGAAGGAAAGTGCCTCGAGATCCTCGGTCACTTTTTGGATAGTCTGGTGGAGCACCTTGTTGAGTGCTGGAGGGCAGGGGATATCCTGAAGTTGGCCAGAGGCACTCCAGTTTCCCTCTTGATCTTCCCGCATCACCAAACGCCACACGCGTGCCAGAAAACGGTAAACGCCTTCCACTCCTTTCATGCTCCATGGTTTGGCTTGTTCGAGCGGCCCCATAAACATCTCGAAAAGCCGGAGAGAATCGGCGCCGTATTCGCTCACCACTTCATCGGGGTTGACCACATTCCCGCGTGATTTGGACATTTTTTGTCCATCTTCACCGAGAATCAATCCTTGGTTGACCAGTTTGTGGAAGGGTTCCGGAGTCGATACGAGGCCGATGTCAAAAAGCACTTTGTGCCAGAAGCGGGCATAAAGGAGATGGAGCACGGCGTGTTCAGCACCGCCTACGTAAAGATCCACTCCGTGAGTGCCCATCCAATAGGCTTCTTTTTCCCGGGCCACCGGGGCGGTGTCGTTGGAGGGGTCGATGTAGCGAAGGTAGTACCAGCAGGAGCCGGCCCATTGGGGCATGGTGTTGGTTTCGCGGCGTCGTCCGTCGGGCAGTTGAACCCAGCTCACGGCTTTGGCCAGCGGGGCAAGACCATCGCCGCCGGGTGTGTAGTCATCCATCTCGGGGAGATTGAGAGGAAGTTCATCCTCTTGGATAAGCGCATGCTGAGTGCCGTCCCAGATGACCGGGAAGGGTTCTCCCCAATAACGCTGGCGGGAGAACAACCAATCGCGGAGTTTGTATTGAATGGTGCGGTGGCCTTTCGTTTGTTCCTCCAACCAACGGATCATGGTTTCTTTGGCTTGGGCCGTGGGCAGTTGGTTGAGAAAGCCGGAGTTGATCGACGTGCCTTCGCCCGTGAAACAACCCTCCGTTTCAAGGTCATCGGGAGGAAGAACCACCTGAATAATGGGCAACTGGAACTGGAGGGCAAACTCATGATCTCGTTCATCGTGGGCAGGAACCGCCATAATGGCTCCGGTGCCATAGGTCATCAGTACATAATCGGCTATCCAAATAGGAACGGGCTGATCCGTGACAGGGTGGATGGCATATGCACCGGTAAAGCAGCCGGTTTTTTCCTTGGCCAGGTCGGTCCGGTCGAGATCGGTTTTAGCGGCAATCGATTGACGGTAAGCGGCCACGGCTTCTTTTTGTGCGCCGGTCGTGCAGGCATTCACCAGAGGATGCTCGGGAGCCAAAACCAAGTACGTGGCACCGAACAGGGTGTCCGGGCGGGTGGTGAACACATCAAGGGTAGATTTGGAATCGGGAAGGGTAAACGTGATCGTGGCGCCTTCGGATCGTCCGATCCAGTTTCGCTGCATTTCTTTCAGCGATGCGGGCCAGTCGAGTGTATCAAGATCCTGCAAAAGGCGTTCGGCGTAGGCGGTGATTTTGAGCATCCATTGGCGCAGTGGACGACGTTCGACCGGGTGATGACCACGTTCCGAGCGCGGGCCTTCCGGAGTGTTGAGGACTTCTTCGTTGGCCAAGACAGTGCCTAGGGCCGGGCAATACCAGACAGGAGCTTCTGAAACATAGGCCAAGCCTTTTTTATAAAGCTGCATGAAAATCCACTGGGTCCAACGGAAATAGGAGGGATCTGTCGTATTGACCTCTCGAGACCAGTCATAAGAAAAGCCGAGGCTTTTAATTTGGCGACGGAAGGTGGAGATGTTTTTTTCGGTGGTAGTGCGCGGGTGGGTGCCGGTTTGGATGGCATACTGTTCGGCGGGCAGACCGAAGGCATCCCAGCCCATCGGGTGGAGGACGTTGAAACCGCGCATGCGTTTGTATCGGGCCAGGATATCGGTGGCGGTGTATCCTTCCGGGTGGCCTACATGCAAGCCCGCACCGGAAGGATAGGGAAACATGTCCAGAATGTAGTATTTGGGTTTTTCGCTTCCGGGTTCTCCGGGATCGGCAGCGCGGAACGTGTGGGCCTCCTCCCAAATGGTTTGCCATTTGGGCTCTATTTCAGGAAATGGAAACTGAGTGCGTTTAACGGTATTCATCGAAAAGCCGGGTATTGTGCGAATCCCCACCTTACTGGCAATGCTTTTCAGGCAGCCGATGATGCGGAGTTTTGCGTTTTCGAAACAGCGTTCAGGGCTCGGTAGAGGTGAAGCTGGCTGTAGCTGATCGCCTCACCCAGTGATTCACGGATCATTTTCAGCGGGGTATCCGAATCACATGAAGCGAATGCCAACCTCATAGCTTCGGCTTCCTGTGTGTTGTAAAAACGGGAAGGATCTATTTTTTCTCCGGCATCTCCCTCTAAAATAGCCCGGCAAAGGTGTTGAACAACGGTGGATTCGGCAAGGTTTCGAATCTGGGAAATCTCACTCAGGTTTTTTCCTGCGAGATGCAGGTTGAGAGTTTCTTCCCATGTGGGTTTTTTGGGCGAAGTGATAGCGGGTGTCGCTATGGTAGCAGGGGGCTCCGTCCCGGCTCGGGAAGCAAACATGAGTTTCGGATGCTCGTTCAAATGGGAGGTAATTTCTGAGGTGAAGGCTGCGGCAAATTCGTTGCATTTGCTGGCACCTACTCCGGGAATACGGCCAAACGCATCGGGATCCACCGGGTAGAACCGTGCTATATGTCGCAGTGAGACATCGGAAAAAATAATATAAGCAGGAACAGAACGTTCTTCCGCAAGACGTCGGCGCAGACTCCTCAGGCGTTCGAACAACGTTTCATCACATTCCAGTGCTCCGGCTTTAAGTGGTCGCGATGAGGGTGTGGGCTCGATGGTTTTCGAGAGGGGGCGAAGCAGGTTAAGGGTCTCCTTGCCTTTGAGAAAAAGCATTCCTTGAGGAGTGATCTCCAGAACGTGGTGGGGAGGGGACTGGACGAGATGGCCGTGGCGGATGAGTTCCCGTCCGATGCCCTGCCAGAAGACTTTGGGATGGCGCGAACCCAAGCCATAAGTCGAAAGTTGTTCATGTCCCCACTTGCGAATGCGTTCATCACGGCCTGCAGTGAGAACCGAGACCACATGGGCGAGGCCAACTCCGAAGCCGCTATGCTGACGGATCCGAAAGACGCATGAAAGGAGCTGGCGGGCTTCCAGCGAGGCGTCAAAGGATTCGCGTGGCTCCAGGCAATTGTCGCAGGATCCACAGTTGGCTTCCCGGGTTGATTCACCAAAGTAGGATAGGAGGCTCCGGCGTCGGCAGCTTCCGCTTTCGGCGTAGTCCGCCATTTCGCGCAACTGCCGGAAAGCGAGGTCGCGTTCTGAAGCAGCGGATTTTTCTTCGATAAAGCGCCGGTATTTGACCACGTCCCCCGCGCTGTAAAGAAGCAGGCATTCTGCGGGCAGACCATCGCGCCCGGCACGCCCCGTCTCCTGATAATATCCTTCGATGTTTTTTGGCAAATCATAGTGAACCACAAAGCGGACATTGGGTTTGTTAATACCCATTCCGAAGGCGATCGTGGCGCAAATCACTTGAATGTCATCGCGCAGAAAAGCTTCCTGATGGGATGAGCGCTGGTCATGCAAAAGTCCGGCATGGTAAGGGCGTGAGGCGATACTATGTTGCTGTAGCAGGGCGGCCAGGCTTTCAGTGCTTTGCCGACTCTGGCAATAAACGATACCGCTTTCACCTCTGCGGCTGCGGATAAAATCGAGTAATCGTGCCTGAGCTCCGGATTTTGGAATCACCCGGTAGGTGAGATTGGGCCGGTTAAAACTGCCGACATGGACAGCGGGTTCTCGCAATCCGAGTTGGTGCGTAATGTCGGTGCGAACTTGACGTGTGGCGGTGGCTGTCAATGCCACCATCGGGACGTGGGGCAGCAGACGGCGCAATTCCGGGAGTTGACGGTATTCCGGACGAAAGTCGTGGCCCCATTCGCTCACGCAATGGGCTTCATCTACCGCCATCAGTCGCACGTTCCATGCGGGCAGGCTCGCCATGAATCCATCGAGCAGGATGCGTTCCGGAGCGGCATAAAGCAGTTTGTATTCTCCGCGCTCAAGGCCTTGGAGACGTTGACGGCTTTCAGCAGGGTTTAAAGTGGAGTTCAAAAATGTCGCCGGAATACCGGCGGCAAGCAGGCTGTCCACCTGATCCTTCATCAAGGCCACCAACGGAGAGACCACCAAAGTAAGTCCCGGTCGAGCCAAGGAGGGCAATTGATAACAAAGTGATTTTCCTCCTCCGGTGGGAAGCAGGGCAAAGACATCCCGATCCGCCAGAATATCATCGATAATCTCGCGCTGCAGGGGGCGGAACGTGTCGTAACCAAAGTGACGTTTCAACAAGGCGGGAATGGCGTCGGAGAGACTCACCCCTCGTTTATGCCCCGCTTTCAACGGGGGGAAAGCCCTTTTAACCCGACAAAACCGCACAATCCAACAAGGAAACATTGTGCCACGAGGCGATGTCGCTATCGTTCGCGCCTATGTCTTTGATCCAACTCAAAAATGTCACGCTGGCATATGGTGCGCATCCTTTGTTAAGCGGTGCCGATTTGACCATTGAAGCGGGAGAACGCGTTTGCCTTCTGGGTCGCAATGGGGCGGGTAAAACCAGTTTGATGCGTCTCTTGACCGGAGAGGAACAGCCGAACAGCGGAGAAATCACCATGAACCCCGATTTGCGCATGGCACGGTTGGATCAAGAGGTGCCCCGGGATTGGCAGGGCACCGTTTTGGATGTCGTTGAAGCCGGTGCTCAACATATCGGGCATGAGGAAGATTGGCAGCGCGACGTGCGAATCGACACCCTGCTGGAAACCATGAAGCTGCCACCCTCTGAAATGTTCTCATCGCTTTCCGGAGGATTAAAACGTCGCGTTCTGTTGGCGCGTGCGCTGGCAGGCCATCCTGATTTACTTTTGCTCGATGAGCCGACCAACCACCTTGATCTGGATTCCATTCTCTGGATGGAAGAGACCTTGCTCTCATTGGAGGTCACGCTCTTGTTTGTAACCCACGACCGCACCTTTTTACGGCGGGTGGCCAATCGCATCGTGGAGCTGGATCGTGGTAAGCTCACCGGCTGGCCCTGTGATTACGACACCTTTCTGGTGCGCAAAGCCGCCGCGATGGAGGCAGAAGAAAAACAATGGGCCGCGTTCGATAAAAAACTGGCGCAGGAAGAAGCCTGGATCCGTCAAGGCGTCAAAGCGCGCCGCACCCGCAATGAGGGCCGGGTTCGAGCCCTCAAAGCTCTTCGCATCGAACGGGGAGAGCGTCGTGAACGAACGGGCACTGTAAAAATGGGCGTTCAGGAGGGGGCACGCTCAGGTCAGAAGGTCATTGAACTGCGCGACCTGAGTTTCGTTTATCCGGGTGAAAGCCAGCCCGTCATTAAGGAGCTTACTACTACCATTTGGAAAGGTGATAAGATTGGTATCATCGGACCCAATGGCAGCGGGAAAACCACTCTGCTCAAATGCATGCTGGGTGGATTGACTCCCACTTCCGGAACGGTTCAACACGGCACCAATCTCGAAGTGGTTTATCTTGACCAGCTACGCGATCAGATCGACAACGAAAAAACATTAGCCCAAAACGTGGCCGGAAACTCCGATACCGTGACCTTTCAAGGAAGGGCGCGTAACATTCACAGTTACCTTCAAGATTTTTTATTCCCTCCAGACAAAGTCCGCATGCCCGCCAAACGACTCTCCGGCGGAGAGCGCAACCGGTTGCTACTGGCGCGTCTTTTTTTGCAACCTGCAAATGTGCTGGTTCTGGATGAGCCGACGAATGACTTGGATGCGGAAACCTTGGAGCTTCTTGAAGAGCTGTTGGTGGGGTTCCAGGGAACGCTTTTGCTCGTTTCGCACGACCGCGCCTTTCTCGACAACGTGGTGACCAGCACGCTGGTATTTGAAGGCGAGGGGCGTATTGGCGATTACGTGGGGGGTTACGAGGACTGGGTGAGGCAATGCCGCAAATTGGATCGTAGTTCCCAAACAGCACTCCCTATGGAAGAAAAAATCATTCAGGCCGCCACCCCGAATAAAAAAAGCCGACCTCCCATGGGCCGTAAAGAACGAGAGGAATTGGACGCTTTACCCGCACGTATTGAGGAAATGGAGCGTCAACATTCCGAGTGGATAGCCCGTATGGGAAACCCGGAACTCTACCGAACCGAGCCGGAATCGTTAAAGACCTTGCAGACAGAAATCGAGGCCTTGGAAAAAGCCATGGATGAAGCCCTCAGCCGATGGGAAACCTTGGAAGCGCGCAGAATGGAAGTAGCGGATCGCACGGCTACGTCATCTTAAGTGCTCTTTGCTATCAACCAAACTCTCCATGCTCATTTCCTATTAGAAGCGGTTTCATAAATACCCGGAGTTCGCGCTGCTTGCGCGATGCGCCGCATGGCAAGGAAAGAGCGAGGCGAATATCCCCATGGATATTTAACGAGTGAAGGACGCCGCCAGG
>JBHJOR010000024.1:0-10438 GCA_050329585.1 Methylacidiphilales bacterium
CGGGTATTTATGAAACCGCTTCTAGGTGTTCACAGAAACGAAGAATGCCCGAGCGTTGTTGAGATTTTAGGTGAGAAATACCTTTAATGACTCCCGGCTCCAAAGGTAGTTATCGTTCACAGTCCCTGATCTCTTAGCGGCTAATCCAGCTTATTTACTTCATCGCTTGGATAAAAACGGAAGCATCGCGGTTTCAACCGTTACACTTAAAGTGCATTTAATGTCGCTAAATTATAACGCAGTGGCCCTTGCGCTGCGGTTCCCGAGCCCTCCTCCATGGCTCTAGTCGGCCTTGGAATGGCATCGCTCACTTCCTGCGCCGCAAGCACGCCTCAGGCTGATCTTAAATGGTTTCTACGATCCCGGCCTTCCTTCACGGAGGCCGGGATTATACTTGGGTAGCCGAAGCGGCGTCCCCGCTGTTTTCCATCCTCCTTCCCCCAACAACCCTCATCATAATCTTTGAGAATTTAAATCAGTGAGAATCTGTGTGAATCTGCGGATTAAAAAGAAAAAAGGTATCCGCAGATAGACACAGAAGGACACCGATTTTGGGGAAGTAGGGAAGTCGCTTTGACTCCAAAAAAAAGCTGTCCTGATTCGAGGCTATCTAATCCAAATCAGTGAGAATCTGTGTTAATCTGCGGATAAAAAAGAAAAAGGTATCCGCAGATAGACGCATTACGTTGTGACCCACTACACACCGCGCAGTTCGTAGGATTGCAGGGCGTGGCGGAGGTTGACGTCGGGGCGCAGGTGGATGGTTTGCCAGCCCATTTTGGACGGGGTCATGATGTTCTCCTCCCGGTCATCAATGAAGAGCGTGGTGAAACGGTCGCCTCCCATTTCTTCCAGAGCGCGCAGGTAGATCTCAGGGTTGGGTTTCATGACGCCCATGCGGAAGGAGTAGAATTTTTTACGGAACAGGTTCATGAACTCGAACCGTTCCTCGCAGTACTCGATATGGGCCTCGGAGGTGTTAGAAATCAGCGCTACCGGATAATAGTGGGCTACCAGGCGCGCCAACTGAATGTGTTCTTCCAAGGGAGTGAAAATTTCCTGCCAGATGCGTTTGAGTTCCCCGGTGGAGCCGGTGAATTCAAAGCGTCCTTTCAAGGCCTCAAAAAACGCTTCGGTGGTAACGGATCCGGTTTCGTAGTCGTCAATGATCGCCCCCAGATCCGCAGTGCGCTCGATCATGGTTTCTTCATCCAGCGGGGATTGTTTACGCACCCGGTAGAGGGCGATATTAAAATCGAAATCGATGAGTACCTTACCGAGATCGAAAAAAACGGTCTCAATGTTCATGGCCATAACGGTAGTTGAATGAATGGAGGTGAGGGGAAGGTGGTTTGTGGATAGGTGATTGAATCAACGGACGGCCTTGCGCTCCAGGAAGGCGTGGGCGAGGGTAGGGGCATCAGCGAATTCCAAAGATCCGCCGACGGCGATGCCGGTGGCGGGCCGGGTGATGGTCAGCCCTTCGTTTTGGGAGAGAAGTTGACTGATGTAAAGCGCGGTGGTTTCCCCCCGCACATCCGTGCCCAGGGCCAAAATCACTTCGGTCACCTTCGCATCACCTGGACGATCCAGCCGTGGTACAAGTCGGGCCAGATTCAGTTCATCAGGTCCGATGCCATCCAAGGGCGAGAGAGTGCCGCCAAGCACGTGATAAAGTCCGTGGTAGGAGCTGCTGCGTTCGATGGTGATGACATCGGAGGGACTATCGACCACACAGATCCGGGTGCGATCGCGCCTTGGATCCGAACAGATTTGGCAAAGCCCGCCATCTTCGGCCAAGTGGCCGCACTCGGGGCAGGGACCTATGCGGGAAGAAACTTCGAGTAAAGCGGCGGCAAGTGCCTCGGGCAGGCTGCTGCCCGTGCGCAAAAGCTGCAAGGCCATGCGTTCCGCGCTGCGCGATCCAATGGAAGGTAATTCTTTGAGCACTGCCATCAGCCTGCGCACCGAATCCGGGTATTCGGTCATGGGAGATCAACCCAAACCGGGGATGCCGAGTCCGGAGGTCAGTTTTCCCATTTCTTTCTGTGCCTCGTCCTTGCCCATATCGACTGCTTGACGCACGGCGGTAAGGATCAAATCCTCGAGCATCTCGGCATCGTTCGCTGCATCGCGGATCAGATCCGGGTGGATGGTGATGGACTTGAGTTCGCCATCGCCTCCGGCTACGGCGCGGATTTTTCCGCCCGCACATTCAGCGGTGTAGCTGCGCTGGGCCAGGTCTTCCTGGATTTTCTGCATGTCGGCCTGCATTTTCTGGGCCTGTTTCATCATTTTGGCGATGTTCATTGTATCGTAGTCCTTTCCTAAGTAGTTGAATAGGGGTTGAAGAAGTTAGAGTTTAGCGCGGATTTCGACAATACGGCCCTTAAAGGCTTCCAGTGCCTCGCGAATTTTGGGGTCGTTTTCAAAAGAACCTTTGGAACTAGAATCGGGAGCCGGGGAGGGCTTCTCTTTGGATGGTTGAGATGAGGCCGCAGTCTTTTTTTCTTTTTTCGCCGTTTCGGACGTGTCCTGCTTGACCGTCTGTGCAGTCGCGGATGCTGTCTCGGCCAATGAAAGTTTTAAACGGGTTCCAGAACCGAAGGCCTGCTCCACTTCTTTTTCGATCAGGGTGCAGGAATTGGAATTAACCAACGCATGATACGTTTCGGGATCCGTATTAAGTACGACTTCGAGTCGCTGACGGGTGCAGCTCAGAACGCGGGTGTCCCGGAGGGCTTTTTCCATCGTGGCATCTTTGGTCCGAAGCGTTGAAACCAGTGTTTCCCAACGCACCTCGGGTTTTACCTCTTCCACCGGAGCGGGTTGGTGCTTCGTTGTCGAAGGTTCCGGGGTAGGCGTTGCAGGAGACGGAGTAGGGGAAGTCCTTGGGGCTATCGCAGCCGGGGGGGCGACGTCCGGAACGGGAATCGTTGCACCACCTTCACCCTGAAGAACCGCACGGATGATTTCCTCCAGAGCTACTTTTTCGCGCTGTTGACACATCCGGATCATGGCGATTTCAAACAGCACCTCTTTTACCAGGGCGTAACGGATTTTTTCTTCCAGGCCGACTAATTCCTCAATCAGGGCTAAAATGCCGGCCTGGGAGGGTAGGGGCTTCAGAGCTTCGAAATGGTGGAACTCGGTTTCATCCAATTCCTTTTTGGCCATTTCGGGTGAGATGACAAAAAGAAGCTGATTGCGGAAGGTTCTGAGCATTTCCTGAGTCAGGCGGCTAAGGTCTTTGCCCCGCGCTACCAAATCCCTTACCTGGGCCAGAGCTAGATCGGCCTGACCTGCTTGCACCGCCTCGGCCAAATTCCATATTTCATGGTAACCGGTTAATCCGAAGACCTCCAAAACGTCTTTTTCGGTGATGCGACCCCCACAAAAACTGATCAACTGGTCGAAGGCGGATTCTGCATCTCGCATACCTCCCTCGGCATTTCGCGCCAAAATGGTCAGCGCCCTTGGTTCCACTTCTATTTTCTCTTGTTCCGCGATGAATTGGAGTTGTTTGGCGATGTCCTGATCTGAAATTCGCTTCAGGTCAAAGCGCTGGCAACGGGACAGAATGGTGGGCAGAACCTTATGGGCTTCGGTGGTGGCGAAGATGAATTTCACGTGGGCTGGAGGTTCTTCCAGTGTTTTCAACAGCGCGTTGAAGGCCTGGGTGGTCAGCATGTGAACTTCGTCGATAATGTAGATTTTGAAATTTCCACGGGTGGGTGCGTATTGGACGTTGTCGCGCAGCTCGCGGATCTGCTCCACGTTGTTATTGGAAGCACCATCGATCTCGATCACATCCATGCTGCGACCTTCGGCGATTTCCCGGATGCTTTCCTCGTTGGGATCGAAGTTCACATTGGGTCCTCCCGGAGCGTTGAGTGCTTTGGCCAGAATGCGGGCGGTGGAGGTTTTGCCTATGCCTCGGGGGCCCACAAAAAGAAAAGCATGGGCCACACGTCCGATAGCAATGGAATTACTAAGGGTCTGAACCACGTGATCCTGCCCCACCAGATCGGCAAAGGTTTGGGGTCGGTATTTACGGGCGAGGACTTGGTAACTCACGGGATGAAAACATACGTTGGAAGACGAAAAAGTGAACTCTTAATATTGAACCGCTAGGACGTTTATGGTCGCTCATGGACTCATACAGGCAAAGGCGCACAACAAAGTATCCGCAGATTAACGCAGAAGAACACAGATTAGGGTAGTAGAAGCGGAGTCATCCGCTGGTTCCGGAATAGAAGAGGAGGCGGGGACGTCGCTTGTACTCGAACTAAAAAGAACTATTCCGATTTGTGGTTCACTAGTCTTAAATCAGTGAGAATCTGTGTTAATCTGCGGATAAATGAATAAAAAAGGTATCCGCAGATTAACGCTGAAGGACACCGATTTTTGAGAAGTAGGGAAGTCACTTTGACTTCAAAAAAGCCTCTCCCGTCTTGAGGCTATCTAATCTTAAATCTGTGATAATCTGCGGATTAAAAAGAAAAAAGGTATCCACAGATGGACGCAGATTAATGAGGGGCACTGAGAGGCATGGGAAATAGTTTTGGTAGTGCCAGGATGAGCAGAGAACAGCCCGCGATGCAGAGCCAAGGGTTGGCTCCTAGAGAAGAGGGCAGGAAACCGCCCAACAACGCCACCCCGCCCGCAATCAGTGCATGAGGCAGTTGGGTTCGGACGTGATCCCAGGGATCCACTCCACAGGCGGTGGCGGACATGATGGTGGTATCGCTGAGCGGTGAACAGTGATCACCGAAGACAGCACCGCTGAAAATAGCACCCAGGGTGGCGGGCAGCACGATGGAACCACCGGTTGGATCGTAACTCAAAGCCACGGGAAGTGCCAGCGGGGTCAGGATGCCCATGGTTCCCCATGAGGTTCCGGTCATGAAGGAAATACCTGCTCCTGCTAGAAAAACCAGCGATGGGAACCAAAGCGGAGGAAGTGTTCCACCCAAAGCTTCAGCCAGCAGCCGTGAGGTGCCCAGATCCTTCATGGTGGCACTGAGTGCCCATGCCGCAATGAGTATACCCAAAGGGGCCAGCATCCGGGCGGCTCCGTCCATAAATGAGCGATTCAAATTCGACGCATTGCTCGGTACTTCCGGGCGGCGATGCAGGGCATAAGCGACCAACCCCGCCAAGATCGCCACCATCACCAGAGTGGCCGAGGCATCGGCATAACTGATGGCTTCCAACCATCCGGCGGTGGGGGGCTTACGCCGCATCCCATCCCACCATAATAGCCCAAGCATTCCTGTTAGTAACACTCCTAAAGAAAGCACCGCTGCCGAGGCTCGGGGTTGTGGGCATTCCGGGATTTCCGGGGCGCTCTGCATCGCCAGCTGTTGATGATCATCCTGAACTGGGTGATCGTTCCATCCTCGCATCGGCCCGATCGACCATTGCCAGCGAATCGATACCGCCAGTAAAACCAACGTGAAGAGACCGTAAAAGTTATACGGCCACGAAGCCAAAAAAAGTCCGTAGGGCGAAAGGTTCGTATCGCCGCGAGTCGCCATTTCGCCCAAGCCTTCCTGAATCATTGAAAGTTGGTAGGCAATCCAGGTGGAGGCCACCGCCAGACAAGCGATGGGTGAGCTGGTGGAGTCCACGATGTAGGCCAGACGGACGCGCGAAAAACCGTGTTGTCGGGTCAATGGAGCAAAGAGTCTTCCCACGAGGAGCGCGTTGATTAATCCATCAAAAAAACAAACGATACCCATCAACATGGCACAGCCTTCCAGTCGCCTTGCGGAGCCGGATGTGCCCCGCATCATCCGGTCGGCTAACACCCGCAGTCCACCGCCCCATTGCACGATGCCGGCAAAACCACCGAACAAGATGGTAAACAGCAGAATACCGGTGTTCCAAGGTGAAGCGATGATACCCACCGTATATTTTCCAGACAGTGCCCATAGAGCCTCATCGGGACGTCCGCCATTCAGCAAGAGAGAGCCACACGCCGCGCCGGTAGCCAGTGCCAGAACCGGCTGGCGCAACCATACCACCAGAATCAGTGCGGCCAAACTGGGCCACAACGGCAGCCAGGGCACATTTTGACCGGCCAGAAATCCGGAGAGCACAAGAATAACCGCAACAATGATCAGCGCTCGCACGACGACTCCGCAGCCACCGCTTCCAACACAGCCTGATTAATGAGGCGGCCCAGTTCAAGATTACGCAGGGGAAAATTCTCGTTGGGAGAGTGAATCCGGCAGTCCGGCAACGCCAGACCCAGGAGTAAACTGTCCACGCCCAGGATTCGTTTGAAGTCGGAAACAATGGGGATGCTGCCACCTTCCCGGATCACCGCTGGTTCTGCGCCCGGCAACACACGCTCCAGTGCGCGCCGTGCCGCGCCTCCGTAACCTGATCGGGGATCCACAAAATAGGGTTCTCCGGTGTGTCCGCGCTCCACGGTGAGTCGCACTGCTGGTGAAACCTGCGCATGTAAATGCTCTTCCACGGCATCGAGTATGCGCTCCGCATTTTGATGTGGAACCAAGCGGAACGAAATCTTGGCATGGGCCGTGGAGGGGATGACGGTTTTGGAGCCTTCACCCTGATAGCCGCCCCACATGCCATTGAGTTCGGCGGTGGGACGTGCCCATGTGCGCTCAAAAGCCGAAAATCCCTTTTCACCATGTAGCGCCGGTGCTCCGGTGAGCACTAAAAACTCAGTGTCCTCCACCGGCAAACGGCTCCAGCATTCCCGTTCCCAGGGCGCGGGATCCTGCACGTCATCATAAAAACCCGGTACCGCTATCCGGCCATCCGCATCGTGCAGGGTAGCTATCAGCCGGGCCATTTCAGTGAGGGGATTGGCCACCGCACCGCCGAAGATGCCGGAATGAAGATCCTTATCAGGTCCGGTGACCGTGAGCTCAATGCACGTCACACCGCGCAGTCCATAGGTCAGAGTCGGAGTTTCCGGCGCGATCATTCCGGTGTCAGAAATCAGCACCACATCACATGCCAACTCGTCCCGATGATTTTCCAGAAAAGGTGCCAGATTCGGGCTGCCTATTTCTTCCTCTCCTTCAATCAGAAAAATCACATTGACCGGAAGACTTCCTTTTTCCTCCAACATGGAGCGCACTCCTATGATATGCGAAAAAAATTGCCCTTTGTTATCGGTGGCACCCCGGGCGGTAACGATTCCGTCCTGAACACGGGGTTCAAAAGGAGGGGAGTTCCATAGATGAACGGGATCCACCGGTTGAACATCATAGTGGCCATAAATCAAAACGGTTTTCTTGGCAGGATCCCGCTCCGTGCGGGCCAAAACGACCGGATGCCCGGAAGTGGGATGCAATTGCGCATGCAGATCCATCGCAGCAAAATAATTGGCCAACCATGCGGCACATTGCCGCACGGACTCTTTATGCTGCGGATCAGTGGAAATGCTAGGGAACCTGAGCAAGGTAAAAAAATCGTGCAGGTGAAGTGAATCGGTGGAATCGTTGGAAAACTTCATGTGGGGTGGGTTGCAATTTGGGTGGATCATGGAATATTCTGTCAACTCAAGGTTCTAGCAAACAGAAAACATCATCTAAGGAGAATTAATCATGCCTGTCATTCCCACTCAGTTCCCGGACTTCAGCCTGTCCCGCCTGCTCACCACCGTCTTCCAGCCCGAGGGCGGGGAACGCATCTGCGTCTTGATCGATCTCGAAGATCCCGCCGCCATCAAAGACTTCGCCTTCCTCCAGAATCCCGAACTGACCATTCAGAAATATGCCCACGATATTTTCTACAAGCAGCTTAACAACGGCGTAGGAGAGTCGCTTAAACTCCGCGGCGGCGAAATGTTCGCTTACAAAACCACCGGCGGTAGTAACTTGGACTATGATGACGGAGCATACACCGTAGAGGGCCAACACATCAGTTTGCAAAGCGATGTCTTCCCGAACTACGACATCATTCTGTGTATCAGCACCTTTTCGGCCACCGCTCCCTTAACGGCCCACGCCAAACAATATGGCTTCCGCGGTGCTACTCTACATGGAATCAACGAAACCATTCTTAAAACCGGACTTTCGGTCAATTATGAAGAAGTCAGCGCCGAAGCAGAAAAACTGCGTCTCGGTATGACCCAAGCCGATTGGGTGGAAATAGATTACTCGGTGTTGGGCAAATCCTACACCCTCAAACTCATTCTCAACCAGCAGGAAGCTCAGAAGAGTCATGGATTGTGTCGCGGCAAAACCCCGGATGTGGCCAACTTGCCGGCAGGCGAAATCTACTTTGTTCCCGAAGGCGCCGAAGGAGCTTTCCCGATGCGTTATGAAGATGGCACCATTGGTTTGATGGACGTTTCCGGAGGACGCGTCATCCGCGCGACGTTGCTCCGTGGTGAACTCCAAACGATCAGTGATCACCAAAATAAAATCATTAATGATCCGGTGACCGGTGAAATTGGCGAACTCGGGTTTGGCACCCAGCTGCTGCCGTTTTCAGGTCGCGACATCCAGGACGAAAAAGTGCGCGGCACCATCCATGTGGCCACCGGCCGCAGCGACCATTTGGGTGGGCACCTGAAACCCGACATGTTTAAAGAAGCCAAGAATGCCACCCACGACGACATCCTTTTTGCCCCGCACAAAACCCCGGAAATCAACATCCCGCAGGTGCGCATGCATCGGAAGGGCGAAACGGTGGTGCTGATCGAGAACTACGAGCCCTCCGCCTACATGAATCAATTGCTGGCCTGAGTGGTGTGGAAGCGGGGTTTCACCGTACCTGATTTTTAATAGTTCAGGACAAGATGAACGTATATTTCTAATCCTCAGCAATCCGGGGCCAAGCACCCCGAATTTTTCCATAGTGCGGCTTAAGAATCCTCCACGTCTCGGCGGTCGGGGTGACCGGTTCCCCTTCATCATTTAGAAAAAGGCAGCCATAAGGAGCGTCGAGCAGGATCTCCCCGCACAACACCCGGGCTTGTCGGATGGCATCGAGCCAGACGATCTTTGCCTCCTTACGGTCAAAGGGTTGAGTGAAAGTCACCTCCTCATAGGCCACAGCGGGGTAACGTTGTAGTCGCACCATTTCTTCGATAATAAATAAAGGGGATAATCCGTCATCTTTACCAGCAGCAGCCCATACCAAGGCTCCCAAAGAAAGGCGTTGTTGATGAATGTAAACCAGGTCGATGTAATCTCGAATTACATTTCGAGATGCCGCCGCCAGCACTTTATTAGTAGCTGCGTCCCAATAGTGGAGGCGATACCCCATCTCGACGTCCTGCTGGACAGGAAAAAAGCGGAACGATGAATCCTGAAGCCATTCGAGCTTGGTTTGGCCTCCCTCTTTGCTGACACCTGCCCGCTTCAATGTCTCTCTGTCCATCAACACCTTGACCTCGTATCCACTGCTTCGAAGAAGATGAACATCATCTTCAAAGGCGCGGTTAATGGCATCACGCGTATCGTGAAAGAGATCAATATCTTTAGAGCTTCTCGGTGACTGCGGGGACTGATTTAAGACCGTAGCACCACCTACATGGCTGTCCGGATTGCGATTACGAGAAAGCAATCTGAGAATCTCGCCTTCTATTTTTCCGAGGGGCATGAAAGACCTCCTTGGTAGAGCCGCTGAATCCGTCTGGCCAATTCGAAGGCATGACGGTTTCCCTCGGACATCAAACCTTTCACAACAAAAGGAACGCTTTCTTCGCGGATCTTCATGCCGTCGGGTGACGACCAGAAATACACATGACGGTGGGCATCGTAAGCTTTCTGTGCCTCGCGGACGGCCACCATACGGCGTGCCTGCTCCGGTTTTAACTGGCGACGACTCTTCTTGCCTCCTATGCTCCCCATTTGAGCCAGATAGCTTTTCACTTTTTTATCCATAGGATAAAATAGCTTAAACAGCTTATGATATCTAGCGTTAATATTCAACGGTTTATGATAAATCTAATCCACTACGTCTTGTTAATCTAAGTCGTTGCACCCAACAACAGGTTAGTCTCTTATGCATTGGATTCTGTTCGTAATGTTTGATTGACACCAGGCACTCTGATGGCTGCCCCCTCCTACTTCTCAGAAAAAGGAGGTGAAGCCGATCAGTGTATTAGGAGCAAGAGACGAAGACCAGGAAACCGTTCGAAGCCCTGGTCGAAGGTCACCAAGCGTAGGCTTTTTTCGATCGCCAACGCCGCGAGCATGGCATCATTGCAATCGTTTCCCTGCAATTTTAAATCGAGGCAAAGCTGGATCCACCTCTTTCTGACCGACGGAGTCCATTGGGTGATTTCCACGCTTGGCGCGGAGCAGAGAATGTCCAGAAACGAGCATGCTTCCTTTAACGGGGTCGGGGCCGAGTATATCTTGGGATGGGTCACTATTCTGAGAAAGCCCTGCTCTACCGCAGGGAAAAGACGGATGGGGTATCCGTGATTGATGGCATCTTC
>JBHJOR010000062.1:0-13718 GCA_050329585.1 Methylacidiphilales bacterium
ATCCATAACCGCCGAATTTCGTAAACGTTCGGGGAGGCGCGTGTGTGTTAAGTTCGGATCGTAGGTAGGCCTGTTGGTGAGTCCCAATATTTCTCCGGTAGAGGGTTTGACCGCAATGATAGATAGACTTTCTGGAGAGAATTCCTGAACTAAACGGTTGGCTTCTGACTCCAGAATATGCTGCACCCCTTGGTCAAGTGTGAGCACTACATTAAGTCCATCTAAGGGTTTTCGATCCACCTGCCGGTAGGCGGGAATCTCGCGCTGACCTGCGTCTTTGACCACATGCCTTTCACCTGGTATTCCTGCCAGATACTTGTCGAAAATACGCTCCACGCCCTGCATTCCTTCCTCTGTGGTATAGAGCCCTTTGGAGTTTTCTACGCGTTTTTCAAGCCGATTACAAAAGCCCACTACGTGGGCTCCTTCTTGGCCGTGGGGATAAATTCTTTTTAACCTTTTTTCGTAAACGAGATATTTGGTTTTGAGCGACTGAAGCTTTTCCAGCTTATCTTGAGTGACCTCAGATGCGATTAAGAGATAACGCTTTTCAGGGCTTAATGAAGCTCTTAACCCATTCTCATCAAGCCCAAGCACGCTACAGACATCAGCGAGCAAGCTGGTATCTTCAAGCGCAAGTTTACCGTCAATTCGGATGTCGTTAACGGGTAGTGTTTGGGCATAGGTCTTTCCAGTCCTGTCCAGTATGCGTCCTCGCATAGGCACAACTGGAACCGTTGCATAGTGCATTTCCTCGGAAACCGATTTATAGGCCTGATGTTTAACCAATTGGAGATCTATCAGGCGACCGGATAGAATGGTGAATCCGCAGGCAAAGGTGCAGACCACCCCGAGGGCCCGCAGCCTCAGGGCTGGGGTAGTCATGGGGCCCTCCTGCGCTCCGCTACCATAGACCTGAATTCCATCGTGGCATCCACCACATCAATGGAAGGATCCGTAATTTCGATCATATGAAGTCCATAGTACGACACCTTGTGCTGCAGCTCCTCAGGACTTTTCTGCCTTTGTATTTCAAGCAGCAAAGCGTCCGCTTTGAGGCGTTCTTGTGATAAACGAATTTCCAATAAGCTGACGTCCTCTGAAAGCCGGTGAATACCTACCCTTTGAAATACATATACTAAGGCCAACCCTGTCAGCAATGCACACACAGCTACCCACTTCCAGAGGCGAGCCATAGGAAGTGTGTTGGTGCTTTTGATACGATTGCCGGCCATATTCAGATCTTTTCCGCCGCCCTTAGCCGCGCGCTGCGTGCTCGGGGGTTTTCGCTGATTTCCTGCATACTGGGTTTCCAACGACCCAGGTTTTTTAAACAGTAGTCGGGATTTTTATGTCCAAATGCATAATACTCACCCCGGATTTCCTCACGGCTGTGATGTTCAATAAAGTGTTTCACCCGACGGTCTTCCAAAGCATGAAAACTAATCATCGCAAAAACTCCTCCTGTAGTAAGGAGTTGCAAGACCTGCGGCAGCACTTCATCGAGTGCTTTAAGCTCATCGTTAACCCGAATACGAAGAGCCTGGAAACATTTGGTGGCCGGATGGATTTTTCGATCGCGCCTACCTCCCACTGTTTTACTGATCAGGTTTGATAGATGGAGAGTAGTTTGAATAGGGGAACGACCCCGCTCGTGAACGACTGCGGCTGCAATTCTCCTAGCGGCACGCTCATCACCATATTCAAAAAAAATACGGGCTAGTTCGCGCTCTTCTTCGCCATTGATCAAATCCGCAGCGGTGGTGGTTTGGGACGGATCCATGCGCATGTCCAGTGGGCCATCCTGTTGAAAACTGAATCCACGCCTCGGCTCATCCAACTGGGGCGAAGACACGCCAAGATCGAAGAATACGCGGTCGAAGCGTTCTCCTTTCTGCGCCAGTTGTGCCATGTTGCGAAAGTTCATATGTAAGATTTCAAATTTTTCCCCACCCCAACTTAAACGCATCGCTTCCCCGGCCCGAACCGCCTCCGGATCCTGATCCAGTGCCAGAACCCGTGCTCCGCTCTCCAGAAAAGCTTGTGCGTGTCCACCCCTCCCGAACGTGGCGTCGAGCACACGCCGCCCGGATAAGGATCCGAGTGCCACCAGAACTTCATCTGTCATTACCGGGCGGTGCAATGAAACGGTCAAGAGAAGCGTATCCTCCGCTCTCCACCACGGTTGGGACGGCGAAGACCAATCATCTGATAGGCATTACGTCGCTGTAACACCACCGTCCCCTGACCACATACATCACCGTTTCCATCACGTTGAAAACTCAATCCGATCGCCAACTTCCTACGTCCTGGGCTTTTCATTTGGGAGGTTCTTTCCGGTTGAATTTTGTTTCCCTGATACTACTTAATCGGACAGTCGCCTCTCAGGGTTTGGACGACTCCGTCGAAATCAACATCTGCTGTTTTTGTATCGCATCCCAAATCATTCCTGCCTTTTGTTTGACGCGCTGACGGTGAATTCGCTCCACGCGTGGCAGATCCATTTTTAATTCAATTTGAACCCATTGAGGACGCAATTCGGTTTTCATGATTAGAATCCAACAATCCGGTCGGCTGCTTCATAAGTTAGCTCCTCATCTTGGTGTTGCTTCCAAGCTTGCGGATCCCACATTTCAAAATGGTCGAACTTGCCCGCCAAGACGGCCGTTTTAGCGAGGTTGGCGTGCCGACGAAATTTATCTTTAATCGAAAGCCTGTTATTAGCGTCAGGAGTGACTTGCTGGATTGTGGACGCTAGGCGTTCTAAAGCTTTGCGACGCGGATCCGAGCTGGAGACTTTTTCTGCATCCAGTATTTGTCGGCAACGCGCTAGAAAAGATCCGGGATAAACCTTCAGACAACCCTCTTCGGAAGGGATGACGTGCAGCAGGGATTCAAAGCCCTCACCCCTCCACTCGCGCGGCACAGTAATGCGACCCTTTTCATCAAACGAGTGTTCAAAGGTATCTGTGTAAGTTTGTTGCACTGAGGTTTCCATAGTTCAATAACGGAACATATCGGCCTACTTTTGCCCCTTATGATCCATAACGTCCCACTTTATCCCACATACTCCCACAGGAGTCAAACGGATTCTTCCCGTTCATAGCGCGAAAAGGAGCCTTCTTTATTCGAAGGACCAAGAATAATCTTTATATTTAAGCCGCATTTTATATAAGTATTCTTAATGAATAACCCGGTAGTAATAGCCATTTTGGGTAATCCGTTGATTGCACTTTTTTTGATTATTGGATGCGGTCTTGCCTTGGGACGGTTAACGTGGGGCGGAGTTGGATTGGGCAGTTCAGCCGTGCTCTTTCTCGCACTGTGTTTCGGCCACTGGGGTTACAGTATTCCGGCCGGAGTAGGGACTTTCGGCTTGGCACTCTTCGTATACTGCGTTGGCATCGCCGCTGGTGGCCGCTTTTTTTCGTCCTTAAAAAGGGAGGGTAGTCGGCTTGCTTTTCTAAGCTTAATCATCGTGGCCACCGGCGCGATGGTGGCCTACTTAGGTGCGCGGTGGTGTGGTTTATCAGCTGATTTGGCGGCAGGTATGTTCGCTGGAGCTTTGACTAGCACTCCGGCGTTAGCAGCTGCCAACGAAGCACTTAAAGACACGGGTCACTCGGCTCTGGTTATTGGTTATGGCATAGCCTATCCCTTCGGAGTGGTAGGCGTGGTACTTTTCGTCCAGATTCTTCCGCGTGTTTTAAAGATCAATGTCCATGAAGAAACGATAGAGCCCAGCACCGCTGAACAGAGGGTCGAAACCGCTTTGGTAGAGGTAACCAATCCCAATCTTTTCGGAAAACGAATCAGTGAATCTGGCATCCACCACTTCAATGCCTGTCAGGTTTCCCGCGTTTTCCGCCAAGGATCCTTGGTTCCGCTTTCGTATTCCGATGTCTTTGATCAAGGACAGATTCTCTTTCTGGTGGGCAAGTCCCGTGAAATCGCCTCCGCCATTGATCTGATCGGCCACCGCTCCGAAGCACGCCTCTTGCGTGATGTCGAAAATGAGAGACAAAACCTGTTAGTAACATCCAAAGACATCATAGGTAAATCCCTGCGTGAACTCATGCCTCTGAAGAACTACGGCGTGGTAATCACTCGAGTGCATCGCTTAGGATTGGAATTTGTTCCTAATGCCGAAACGTTAGTGGAGTCCAACGATATGCTGACCGTAGTCGGAGATCCGGATTCAATCACACGCTTTGGCGCTTCGATTGGCCACCGGGCCAGCGCTATCGGAGAAACCGATCTGCTTTCACTTTCCCTAGGCTTAGCTCTGGGGATCATTTTAGGGATTATGCCCATTGCTCTTCCGGGCGGTGAGCCCATCACTCTGGGCTTGGCCGGTGGACCACTGCTGGTGGGACTCCTGCTGGGTCATGTCGGGCGGGTCGGCCGGATCGTCGGCCACATTCCGAGGGCCACACGGGTACTGTTACAGGAACTGGGATTGGTATTGTTTCTAGCAGACGCGGGAATCAAAGGCGGTGGATCACTGGTGGAAACGGTGATGCAACAGGGTTGGATTCTTTTTGTAGTGGGCTTAGCGGTGACCCTGATTCCTTTATTGGTTGGCTATCTGGTAGCGGTGCATTTTCTGCGCATCAAACCACTGCAGGCTCTCGGCGGGATTTGCGGAGGCATGACTTCCACGCCTGCATTAGGCGCTATCACCGCCAGAACGGAGTCGCAAACTCCAGTGGTAAGCTACGCTACTGCTTATCCGGTGGCCTTGATATTGATGACCCTGCTGGCCAAAATTTTAATTGGATTTTTAATCTGATCTGAACGGATTTTAGTTCATGGGATATAACATGAGGATCCTGTTGTTTTTCCTCAGCCTTCCAGTTCTTACCCTGCAAGCGCAGACGCGGCTTCCCGAAGTAGCCAATGTTCGGGGAAGATCCCTTGGAGCACGCAGTAGAGAAAGCGATTCTAAATCAGATTGGCGACTCACTCCATGGCTGGAATTAAGTATGCGTGAAACCTACGATAACAATATCTATACCACTTCGGTTGGCCCATTGAGTAACGTCTCGTCTATTATCACTGAATTGAAACCAACCATTGGATGGTCGATTGCGTTGGGTGATCACCTGCAGTGGAAAGCAGCATACCAGCCTGACTTTACGTTCTATCACCATCAAGAAAAAGAAAGCCATCAGCGGCACCGTTGGACGCTAGCGGGGCATCAAGCTATCACCGAAAGCTTAGAAATGGATCTAAAAGCCAACACTACCTGGAACCGGGGATCCGATGCTGCGCCGGTATGGACCGAAGCGGGCGGAGCTCCAGCATTCGGAGCCTATGAGACACGAAATCGAAGAAACCAGTTCCAAGTATCCTATGATGCACGTCTTACCCAGTCGCTACCGCATCAGTTTTATCTAAGTGGACGACTTTCGGGAACCTATACGGATTTCCAAACCAAACGCGATTCCACACCCGGACTCCAGATTTATTATGACCGTGACGAGCATTTATTTGGACTGGATGCTGGCAAGAAGTGGCAACAGAAAAACTCATTTTTCTTAGGCTACCGATTCGGAGCGCAGCACCAAGAACCATCAGAAAATAGCGGGTTGCACTACAGCAACACATTTCATCGCATGCCGCTTGGATTAAACCTCCAGCCTTGGACATGGTTAGAATTAAATGTTGAGGCAGGCCCGGACTGGCGCGATTTTTCTCGAGGAAGCTATTCATCGGTTAGTCCTGAAAATCGAATTCATGTCTATGTTGATTGCCGCGTGCACATCCACATCACATCTTCTCAGGAATGCATTCTTAGCCACCGTCGCTTTCTAGTTCCCTCTTCGGGGGGCTACGGTATGTTTGAAGATATCACTTACGACGCCTCTTGGAGCATTCTTTTTGGAGGTAAGGCAGAAGAAACCATCAAGCACTTCAATGGGGGCTGGAGGTTCTCTACTGGTTTCGAGATCTATGAGGAGGACTTTTTCCCGGCGGTTCGACATGAACGCCGCTACAGTCCACGACTTGAACTAGAATACATAATGAACCCACATGTCAGGGTCGGTCTCGATGCTCGTCACGAGTGGACTGCAAGCGATATACCCGGCACTCCATCCCGAGAATACCAAAGACAGGTAGTAGGACTGAGAGTGAACCTTATCTACTAAAGCCAAAGACTCTAGTTAACAAGCGCCTCCAATTGCATGTCACGCGGGATGCCCAGTTCGAGCGCACGGTTGTAGTGGCGCTTGGAAAGCTCCTTAGCCGGCGGCTTCTGGGTGGCGTATATGACTGCCAAATTGAAATGGGCATCACCATATTGTGGATCGAGTTCGATAGCTTTGCGGCATTCCTGCTCTGCGGCTTCCTGCCAGCCTTTTTGAGATGCGGCTATACCAAGATAGTTTCGGGTTTTCGGATCGTTCGGATCCAACGCCGAGGCTCGACTCAGAATCTGCACCGCATCATCGTATTTGCCTTGTTGATAGAGAACGATTCCCAAAATGGAGTGAGAAAAAGCGTCTTGGGGGGCCAGTTGAACTGCTTTACGCAGATGCTCCTCAGCAACCGGATAGCGTCCCTGCTGAAAACGAACCACCGCAAGGTTGGACACCGCATAGAGGGATTCCGGATAGCTGTTCAAAATAAGTTGGTATTTAGCCGCGGCGTCATCGAATTTGCCCTGTTGAAAAAGTGTATTGGCCTGTTCCGCCACTTCTTTAAACTCGGCAGGAATACGGGCTTTAGATGAAAAATCCATCGTTCCCGAGGCTTGGTTACCCAATGATGCGGAAATGTCGCCAGATTGTTCAACCACTAATCCAGCGGATGGGCGGCGGAGTAGTGCTTTTTCATCCTCGGTCAGTTCCACTAACGGAGAGCCAAGAATATCAAGCTGGGTTTCAAGTTTAGCTGATTCGATCGCCAATCCAGATAATTCCTCCAAAGCCAGTCGTTTGGCGATTTCTCTTCGGGTTTGTTCTTTTAGTTGGCGATTTACGATATCGCGCAATACGGCGTTTTCCTCCTGCATGGTGGCGACCCGAGTGTCGTTTTTGGCCTCATTGAGCTCAACCTGAATTTCTTCCAGTTGTTTACGATATTCTTCGTTGGTGTCACGCAGGGCGGAGTTCTCTTGTTTGGCAAGTTCGAGTTGACCCTGAATTTTTTCCACCTGTTCACGCAGATTCATCACTGATTGGGCGGTGTCTCCGCCTTGAATGCCCGAAATTAAGGATTCAGTGGAGGTAAGCTTATCTTTAAGCCTTTGATTTTCCTCCATCATCATGGCAATTTTCTCGTCGGTGCTGCCTTCGAGAGCGATCTGGATTTTCTTTTCTAAATCCTGAACCCGGGTGCGAAGCTGGGCCGCTTCGGTGCGGGCTTCATCAAGCTGTAAACGGGTGGTATCCAATTGACTTTCCAGCGAACGAATGCGCGTCTTCAGCTCTTCGGGGGCCCCATCCAAGCCTGCATCCGGCTGGGTAAACGAAGCCACATTAACGTTGGCCACCCCTTCATTAAAGAAGGGAGCTTGTTGTTCCAACTTCTGACTCGGTGTCAGTTCTGGATTCACCGGAGGCGTGGGAGCCGTTGGACTGGGCGCGACAAAACCGTCGGGCATCGGAGGTATCACCTGATTTGGATTCTCATCCACCGCACCCACTAATTTGGCGACTTTATCCTCAGAGTATTTCAAACGGAACTTAACAATGGTGGGTTCCCACTGAGGAAACTCACTCTGTAGTTCCTGTAATCGCTTATTCCCAGCCTCATACCTCTCTCGTGCAGAAGCCTTTTGTCCGGCTGTTTCTAGTTTATCCGCTTCTTGAATAAGCATGTAAATTTTAAGATATTGATCCTGTGGTGATTCTTGAGAGAACCCCGTAAAACACAGCATCATGGCCCACAGCATGGTGGCCGCTAAGAGACTCTTTAATGTCATGGAGCGAAATTTAACACCTTTTCGCGTAAAAATGCAACCCCTATGTTTAATGTGGAGTCGCGCCACTAGATTGTCACAACATCGGTCGGCGAGACCGTTGACGTAGTGAATAACTTTTGTTAATAACGTTTCCGTTCCGAGGAACGCTATGAATATGGCACTTGATTCATCGGTTCTAGTTTTGAACCGGTTATGGCAGGCGGTTAACATATGCTCCGCCAGACGGGCATTCTCACTCATTTACTCCGGACAGGCTCAGGTGGTGGATGCCGAGAGCGGAAGCTACCAGACCTTCAATTTCGATCAGTGGAAGGATTTTACCTCCTCAGATCACGGCACCGACAGCATTCAGACCCTCAACTTTAGAATTCGTGTTCCGAAAATTATTGTTCTTTTGGTGTTTGATCGCCTCCCCCGTAAAGAGATCAAATTGACCCGTCAGAACATTTTTCTTCGCGACCGTTTCCAGTGCCAATATTGCGGAAACAAATTTGATCGTTCAGATTTGAACATCGACCACGTCGTTCCGCGTGCCCGAGGGGGTAAAACCACTTGGGAAAACGTGGTATGCTCTTGCGTAAAATGTAACACCAAAAAAGGCAACCGCACTCCCGAGCTGGCACACATGCCTTTAGTCAGAAAACCTAAAGCCCCCAAGCCGCGTGCCTTTCTGAGCATCACCATGACCCGCGTGCCACACGAGTCATGGAAAACATTCGTCGACGTCGCCTATTGGAACGTTGAACTGAGTGATTGATGTGAGCTGCTGCTCCCCTCAAGATTTAGCAAATCGTTTATGGTGGGCGGCAGCGGCATGAACGTATTTTTCCGCCCAATTCTTCAGCGATGCCCGTGCAGACGCATCGAGTTCACGCACCACTTTGGCAGGGGAACCTAAAACGAGCGACCCATCAGGAATGTGCATACCCTTCGTTACCAGTGCGCCGGCTCCAATGATGCACTGGTTACCGATCACGGCTCCATCAAGAATCACTGCCCCCATTCCGATCAGGCATTCATCACCGATCTCGCAAGCATGAATGGTAGCCTGATGTCCCACCGTGGTGTATTTGCCAATCTTCACTCCGAAATCGTCTGCTAAATGAACCACGGTGCCATCCTGGATATTTGTTCCTTCACCAATATCAATGGTATTAATATCACCACGCAGCACACATTGATACCACACACTACTTAAAGGCCCCAATTGCACCGAGCCACAGATGTCTGCTGAAGGCGCCACAAATGCCGCGTGTTTTAAATCCGGATCACGGCCAAGAAAAAATTCCAATCGCTCATCAATGGTCATACACATCATCATCTTTTTTTATGCCCCACTCGTCAACACCACGTCTCTACGATCGGTAAATTCGACCCCATCCCGGACTTGGCGATCATCTGTCGTGGCATAAATCAGCTGCGCACTTTCCGGTAGACACTTCCAAAAACGAGCCCGCCTACCGGAATCCAAATCAATCAACGCATCATCAATCAAAACCACCATGCCTTGTGGGCGTGCCTCCATTTCCAAATCCACCTCGGTCAAGCGCATGGCTAAAGCCGCTGATTTCTGCTGTCCTTCGGAGCCAAAATGACGAAGCGATTTACCATGTAACAACACCTCCCAGTCATCGCGGTGTGGAGACAATTCGGCGTTACGGCTTTGATTCTCCCACCACCACAGTTCATCATTCGATTTTTCCATTCGCCGACCCGTTTCTCCATTATAACGGAACTCCAACACTTCCGATTGGCCGGTCAAGTGACAATAATATCTTTCAACCATCGGCCCTGCCCCACGGGTCAAACCCTCTCGAGCTTCGGCTATGACGCGTGCCACAGGACGCATTTGCTCCGTCAATGCTTCCCACAGTCTTCGATCCGGTTGACTGTGTTTCATCAATGCATTTTTCTGGCGTTGTAAAAGGAGGGCTTGCTGTGATTTTAACAGGTAATCAGAACGACGGGTGGCGATGATACTGTCCACCCAACTGCGGCGGTAACTGCCACTTCCAGCGATTAAAACGCGATCCGCATTGGTCACCGCTACCGCCTGTAAGATTCCCCAAAAATCCTTCCACTTCATGTCCTCCTTACCATCATATGACAATCTCCTTCCAGCTCGATCCCACTCAAATTTAAGACGATGAGGGCTATCAAGTGAAGGCACCAAAACGGCAGAAGCCCCAAAATAATTTCGCCCCCATCCGGCACACTCTTTAGGCCTGGGAGTTCGGAAAGAGCGGCAGCGCGATAATAAAAAAATGGATTCTAGAATCGATGTTTTCCCCTGACCATTGGCCCCCATCAAACACACCCTCTGACCTAGTCCCTCGTAAGACAAAGAACCATGACACCGGAAATTCTCTAATATTAGAGTGCTGAGCATTTTTGGAAATTTAATACCGGACGCATGTTCCGCACGCGTCGAATTTTCAGCGCCACGTTCTCAGATCCTATACGATAAAAGTTTCTCTGTATATTTGGCGATCATATCATATTCGATATTCAAAAAATCACCTGCCTGTCGGTGCTTCAACGTCGTCACTTCACGGGTATGAGGAATAATCCACACGTTAAACTCTCCGCCCTCCACGTTGCCTACAGTCAAGCTGATGCCGTCGAGTGCCACGCATCCTTTCGGCACGATGTAGCGTTCTGCCCCTGCTGCCAACCGCAATGCCAAGATGTAATCGCCGTTCTCCTCTTTCTCCCACCGGATAACCTCCACTGTACTATCCACATGTCCGGTGACAAAGTGTCCACCGATACGATCTCCTACCGCCAAAGAACGCTCCAAGTTTACCTCATCACCCTGATGCAACGTTCCCAGATTAGTAGCCCTTAATGTTTCCTCTAGCAGATCATACGACAGACTCGAACCAGCTACTTCTTTAACCGTCAGACAGCATCCATTATGCGCGAGACTGTCACCCGGTTTTACCCCTTCGGCCCATTTACCCGCATCGACCACCAACCGGCGCCCATTGGCCAAGGGTTGCCACATGACCACCGCTCCAGTTCCTTCGACAATTCCTGAAAACATTATTATATCATAACCCGGCACCACAGCTTGTGGAGAAGAAAAGACTCAAACCATGCGCACCCGTCCACTGATGCGGCGATCTTCACCAATCCAAAGCTCCTCTACCTCATCCGAATGATTCAGGAGCAAACGAAACCGTTCCGCTTTCACCAAACCCTCGCCTTGCAAGTCAAAGGGCGCCTCATAAATCACCACCTCATCGATCCATCCTTTGCCCGCCCAATCATCCAAAACCCGACCGCCGCCCTCCACTAACAGAACCTCCACGCCATGATCCCGCAGGCAGCTCCAAAAAACCTCCGGCTTGTCGTCCGCACAAATAAGAGTCCGGCTCCGGTGCTCATCCGTCAAAACACACAATTCTGCCGGGAGGTTTCCGCTCCTCGATAGAATAACCCGCCAAGGTTGCCTAGGAACCGTGAAATCTCGCACCGTCAGACGGGGATTATCCTTCCGTGCTGTCTCCGCGCCCACTAACACCGCATCACATGCCGCACGCAGGCGCTGCACATCTTGACGCGCCGCCTCCGACGTAATCCATGTTCCTTCCCCCGGTGGACGCGTCAGACAGCCATTACGGCTCATTCCAGCCTTGCCGATTACCCATGGACGCCCTCGCTGACGTGCCACCTGGCGGCGCTCCTGGTCATCCAACATAGCCGGACTTCCCTCTACTCCTGAGTGCACAACACACGCACATAGTCGACGGGGTCGAAGATTTTTAAATCGTTCAATCCCTCTCCGTTACCTATAAAAACGGTGTCCAGTCCAAGTTCAGACTTGATGGCGGCGATACTTCCACCTTTGGAGGAAGAATCTAATTTCGTCACCGCCAGACCCGTCACCTTCAAGGCCTCATGGAATCGTCTGGCTTGTTCAACCGCATTGACTCCGTTGGTGCCGTCCACTACCAGCAACGTCTCATGTGGCGCACCTTCCATACTCTGAGCAGCCACTCTTTTCACTTTTTCAAGCTCCCTGACCAGATTATGATTGTTGTGTAAGCGACCCGCCGTATCCACTATGATCACTTCCGCGCCTGCCTCCGATGCGGCTCGCAATCCTTCAAAAACCGTTGCAGCCGGATCTCCACCTTCTCTTCCGGCATGAATGCCACATCCGACGCGCTCAGCCCACACCTCCAACTGTCGAACCGCCGCCGCTCTAAACGTATCAGCGGCAATCATATAAACTCGACGCGATTGATAACGGTGTGCCAGTTTGGCGATCGTCGTCGTTTTACCCGACCCATTCACCCCCAGGACCAAAATGACACACGGATGGGCCTGCTCCACCGCTGCATCGAATGATCTTGGAGCCACCGGCCACAAAGCCGCCACTTCGGCGTGCAACGCCGCAGTGATATTCTCCGCAGACAACGCCTTTTCCTTCAGCTTCTCCAAAATCAGGCCGGTTAATGGGATTCCGAAATCCGCCTGAATCAAGTGCGCCTCCAGATCTTCCCAATCGATTTTCCCTCCACGCGCTTGAGCCAGCCATTTTTTGAAACCTGCGATCATGTCGCCGCAGCCCCCTCCTCCAAATCCCGCCGGATCCTATCCAAAATACCATTGACGAAGCGGCCCGACTCTTCAGTGCTCAACGTCTTGGAAATCTCCACCGCCTCATTGATCGCCACCGCCGCAGGCACTGTGTTTTCATGCAACATTTCCCACAACGCCAGCCGCAACACGCAGCGATCTACCAGCGCCATACGGGAGAGATCCCAATTCTGCGATGCCTTTTGAATTCTCTCATCCAGTTCACGGCGATGCCTTAGAACTCCATCGATCCGCGGACGGGCGAACGTTTTCATGGACTCTTCCGCTTCCGTCAAATTCCAAAATAAAGACAAGGCCGCCAGTGTGTCTTCAGGCTTACCACTCTCCATTTGATATAAAAATTGCACCGCCAAGATACGGGCATCGCGTCGCTTTCCCATGTAATTACTCCTTGATCTCTTTACCTAAATTCAACCTCAGCGTGCGCATTTCCAACGCCGCCCGAGCGCCCTCGATACCACGGTTCAATTTTTTTCCAAAACAGCGCGCTCGGGCCTGCTTGTCCGAAGATACCGTTAATACCTGGTGAATGACCGGCTTGTCATAGGCCAGCGTCAGATCCATCAAGGCCCGGCTCACCTCTCCGGCCACCAAACGCGCATGTTCCGTGCCTCCCTGCCACACCACACCAAACGCGATGACCACCCCCACCTGGGGGTCGCGCAACAACCGCTGCACCGCCCAGGGAATTTCATGTGCGCCGGGAACTCTTACCACGCGGCGCGGAACATCCTTTAGTATTTCTTGTGCCGCTAAGACCAAAGCGTCCACATACTTCTCATTGTAACGCGAGGCCACGATGCCAATTTCTTCCCCCTTGCGATCGGGTTCTTTAGCGAAACTTTTTTTCATTATTTCTTCCTGTTTGTTTTTAAATGTGAAGGACGGCTCATCAGAGGAACCTGACCCACCAGTTCCAGACCATAACCGGATAATCCCACCACATTCTTCGGATGATTGGTCAATAGTCTCATATGTCGCACACCCAGATCATAAAGAATCTGTGCACCCAGTCCATACTCCCGCAGGCGTCCACTCTCACCGGATGTCCCGCGCGCGGGAGCCTGGGCCGCCGCTTCCCACATGCCTGATAGATACAGAAATACTCCACTCCCGGCATCAGCAATATGGCGTAAACCCTCTTGTAGAGCATGCCCGCCATCTCCCCTCATCCCGAATA
>JBHJOR010000043.1:0-30602 GCA_050329585.1 Methylacidiphilales bacterium
TCGGAAAACCCCAGGCCTTATTTTGCCTCGAAATTTTTGTCTTACATTTGCCCTACACAGCCTTTTTAAGACCCTGCCCGCCACTTTAACCCTCCGGAAAATCACTAGAAATTGACTCCCTGGGACTTTTTCAACACACTCGTTCGCAGAAAAAATAAAACCCCGATGCCGCGCTACCTTCAGACTGAATACTTTCAGCACACGCGTCAGCGTCCTGACCGGGTCGGGATCAAGGATGAGTGGATTGAGCACGTCATCGCCCACCCCGAGGACGAGGAAATTCAGTCGGATGGGAGGATTCGACGTTGGGCGCGGATTTCTGACTTTGAGAACCGCGCATTGAGGGTTATCCTTCTTGAGGATGGCCAAACCGTCCACAACGCTTTCTTTGATCGAGACTACGAGGAGAAGAACAAATGAAGATAAAATATTTTGAAGACACAGATACAGCTCTTCTTGAGCTAGGCGACGGAACTCCATCGGAGACCCGCGAGCTCTCAGAGGACATCTATTTGGATTTGGACGAAGCTGGCCATGTGGTTTCGATCACAGTTGAGCACGCAAGCCTCAGAGGAGATTTATCAGAAGTCAGCTTCAAGAGAATCAACAAAGCGAACAAGGCGGTGCACCCAACGCCTACCCGCGTCACGCCCCATGCTTAGTCGCTCCGCTCCTGGCATGGGTCGCGCCACGGGCAGTCGTGGCTGACCATGGACGTTGAGACTGTCGGAAAACCCATTCATGGTTCATTTTCGTATGGAGGGGCACGGGTTGGCGGGATAGACTGCCGTGCATGGCGCGTTACCAGAGCTGCGATGAGCCGACCGGAAACGATTGGGCCCATTTCGTGGAAATAAAAAATCCGTTTCCCGCTTAATAAAAAGTGCTTCGGCGCGTTACTAAGGTAAGTCACTCCACCATGAGCCAACTTTCCAACGCTGAACCCCCCACTTTGACAGATTCACCTGGCGACCGCACCTCTTGGTTAAAAACCGCTTGGGAACGCTATGAATCACCGCTTCTCGGCTACACCCGTCAGATCACGGGGGATTTGGAAGAAGCCCGTGATGTGGTGCAGGATTCGTTTGTCAAACTCTGCCGCGAGCGGCCTGCAAAGGTGGGCGACCCGCCCGGTGCCTGGCTTTACCGGGTTTGCCGTAACCGTGCCTTGGATTTGTATCGGCGCCGGATCAAAAACGGACCGGTGGGCTCTGATATAGTGCCTGAAGGAATCTGTCCACAACTTACCCCAGATACTGCCGCCGACGCTTCAACCCGGCAGCGGGTGGTGGCTGAATTGATGGCCGAACTCACTCCGACCCAACGTGAATTGGTGCGGCTGAAATTCATGGATCAGTTGAGTTATCGTGAAATCGCCACCATCACCGGCCTCAGCGTCGGAAACGTCGGCGTCCACCTGCATCATGCCATGAAACGATTACGCGAACGGCTTCACCACGAACAAGCACCCCCGCACTGGAAGGAAACTCTACCCTTATGAATACGCAAAACGATGGCCATGGGGATGATCCCCGGGTGACCGCTTATGTCCTTGATGAACTGGACGCGCAGGAGCGTCAACAATTCGAGCTTGAGATGATGAACGATCCGCAATGGAAGCAGGCGCTGATGGAATATCGGGATGCCGCCAAGCTGATTCAGGAAGCCGTTTCCTCCGAAACGGCTCCGGTCTTTTCATTGGATCCCGACCGGAGGCGAAAGGTGAATCAGGCGATTCTCCGCGCGGAATCTTCACGAGGGTGGCCGTCACGGCTGTTACTTCCCGGCTTATCCTTGGCCACGCTGATGGTGTTGGCGGGTGTCGGAGTTATGTTTCTGAAAGACGACGCCACTATGAATCGGGTTGTTCCAGAGATGGCCTTTACTCCAGACGCCCAGCACGTCGCTGTCGCCGAGCTTAAGCAGCTGGCGCAGGAACTAGCTCCTGTAGGCAAAGAAGAAGTTGCTTATTCTACTTCCAGGACAGCCGCACTCGCGGTAGACGCTCTCGAGGCACCTGTTGCAGAACAACCCGATGTTGATAGACTGGGCGGACTACAACAACCTCATGTCGCCGCTGCGGCCGTCGAAACATCAGCCTTACCCGCTGAACGCCTGAGAGCAGAAAAGCCGGCTGATTCAAAAAAAGGAAGCATTCAAGGTCACATTGCCTACGGCAACAAGATCCCCGCTCCAGCCGCCGCACCCGCAACCGTATCCGCACCGAGGATGAGATCGGTTTCCGGTTACGCCGCCGATGCATCGGTTCTGGCCGGTTCTGGAGTTGTCCCAAGTCGTTATCGAAGTGACAACCTAATGCCTTCCGAAAACGAAGGTTATGCCTCCGTTCATGAAAATAGATTCATCCGCATTGTGGATGCCGAGAGTGCCACGTCCACGTTCTCGGCGGATGTGGACACCGCTTCCTACTCCAATATCCGCCGCTTCATCAACCAAGGACAGCTTCCCCCGGTCGATGCGGTTCGCATTGAAGAAATGCTCAATTATTTCACCTATGATTATGCCCAACCCCGAGGCAAAGACCCCTTTGCCCCCGACGTGCTGGTAGCCTCCTGCCCGTGGCAACCCCAGCCCCGGTTGGCCCGCATCGGCATCCGTGCCGCGTCGGTCGATCCTGAAGACCGCTTACCGATGAACTTGGTATTTCTGATCGATGTTTCCGGCTCGATGAACCAGCCAAATAAACTACCGCTACTCAAACGTTCCCTGCGGTTGATGGTGCAGAACCTAGCTCCCGAGGATCGGGTGGCCATCGTAACCTACGCGGGCTCGGCCGGTCTGGTTCTGGAGTCGACTCCTGCGAGTCATCGTGAATCCATCCTCTCGGCTCTGGAAAATCTGAAAGCGGGCGGATCCACCGCCGGGGGTGAGGGAATACGCCTCGCTTATGAAACCGCACGGCAACATCGTATCGAAGGTGCCATGAACCGGGTGATCCTCTGCACCGATGGCGACTTCAATGTGGGTGAAACCAACGACGACGCTCTGCTCAAACTCATCCGCCAGCGGCGCAACGAAGGCATCTTTCTGAATATCTTTGGATTCGGCATGGGAAACCTTAAGGATGAACGCCTTGAAAAACTCTCCAACGAAGGAGACGGATCCTACGGTTACATCGACTCCTTCCAAGAAGCCCGTAAAGTCTTCGTTACCGAGCTGCAAGGCACGCTTCAGACAGTAGCCAAGGACGTTAAATTCCAGATTGAATTCAATCCTTCCAAGGTGGCCGCCTACCGGCTCATCGGATATGAAAACCGTCTCTTGAAGCGGGAAGATTTTAACGACGACACCAAGGATGCCGGAGAAGTCGGTGCCGGACATACGGTGACCGCGCTCTACGAAATCGTTCCGGTTGGCGTGCAAGGAACCACCGGTTCGGTGGATCCTCACCGCTATGTGGAAACCACCCCGCAGCAGGAAAGTTGGTTCAAACGCTTGACCTCAGATCGCAATGATTCCGAGCTGTTCTTTCTCAAAATCCGCCATAAAGCCCCCGATGCCGATGAGAGCCAGCTGATGACCTTGCCGGTTCGGGATAACAACCAAAGCGCCAGCAAAGCGGGGACGGACTTCGAATTCGCAGCGGCGGTGGCCTGGTTTGGCCAGCTCTTGAGGGAATCCCGGCATGCCGGGGGCGACTCCGAAGAAGCATGGCAGAAGGTTTTGGAACTGGCACGTCGCGGCGTGGGCAAGGATCTTTCAGGTCACCGCGCGGAACTGGTTCGATTGATCGAAACCGCCGCCACCCTCCGGAAGCACTAAGCGGGTTCCAACATTGCGGTTTCTTAAACCGTCAGATTCCTGTTGCCGGAAAAAGCCAATCCAACCCCCTGGAAATGCCCCAACTTATGACCCCGCCTAATAGTGCGCCAACAACAAGCGAACGCCAAGAAAACCATGACATCTTTTTCCTTGCCCAATCCAGTTGTTGGTGGCGGTAGAACTTCATATCAAATTCATCACATTGGGTATAAACGGGTTCCCATAAATCAAAGGCTGAATCATTTGTAGCACCCTGATTCGGAACCCCCTCATTACACCGGGCTTTCCGCGCCCCGTCCTTGATTTTGGAAATAAGGGAGCGCATTTCCGCCTCAAATTGGCCATTATCGAGCACCGACAGATCCAATCGAGCCAACTCGTTGTAGTGATCTATAGTTCGTTTGACGGTTAATTTAAAAACATCCAAACAGGCTCTTTTGAAGTGGGAATAGGCTTTTTCCACCACTTCATCCTCGGCTTCTCCATAGGTGTATTCGCGTGAAAGATGATCGAGTGCAGCATGAATTTCGAAGAGAACTTCAGGAGGAAGCTCGTTCTCGGATTGAATCGCTGCATAGAGCGGCTTAAGCGTATTGCTGTAAAAAAGAAAGAGTTCAGCCTTGGTTTTGGGTTTTGCCATAGCCGAACCTTGAGAGATCTATTTTAGCCCAAGAGCTTTATCGAGACACTCTTCAATTGCTTCATGAGGAACCAAGCGGTCTCTCAGCACGTTTCCGCGTCCCATAAAGGGAAATTGACTTTTGAAAAACATTCTACGCCCGTGTTTTTCCTCGGTTCTATTGCGGAGTTCCAGAATTCCGGTTTTTTGGATGTCGGAAAGTGATTTTCCAACTTTGCGCTCGATAACTTTTTGGTAGTCCCGATTCATTTTGTTTGACTTGATTCTTATTTTTTTTGGACTCTCGACTGACGCTATGTCTCTGAGATGCTTTGTCAAACTGGAAGGGTTATTTTTTACTTGAAAATAGAGTACAACTTTAAGCCTGCTTGCACAGGAAAAATAATGTGCGCATCTGGCGTCCATGGTGATTAGAACCCTATAATCTGCTGCTCATGCGTTTGGGTTGCCGTGTGGCGCGTCTGTGATCTGCTCTATTACAAGTTTATGAATTTAAAGCGATAGAGTAGTCATCAGGATTCTTTAAAACTTTTAAAGAGATCCATCTGCGGCGGCAGTTTGGCGGTGGGCTTACGGGATCGTTTCTTTTTGGCCTTGGGGTCGTCATGCCGGGAGTGGGCGATTTGAGGGCGCCCGGTGGCATCCAGTTCACTTTCCTCCAGATTCCGCAGTATTTCTTTGGCGCGATCCAGCACCGGTCGCGGAAGACCTGCCAGGCGGGCGACCTGGATGCCATAACTTTTATCGGTTCCACCGGGAACGATCTTGCGCAGGAAGATGACGCGGTCATGCCACTCCCGGACGGCGACGTTGAAGTTTTTAACTCCCTTACAGATGAGGGCCAGTTCGGTGAGTTCGTGGTAGTGAGTCGCGAACAGGGTTTTGGCTCGGCAGGTGGAATGCAGGTATTCGGCCACCGCCCAGGCGATGCTCAGTCCATCAAAGGTGCTGGTGCCGCGACCGATTTCATCGAGGATGACCAGACTTTTTTCGGTGGCGTTGTTGAGAATGTTGGCGGTTTCATTCATCTCCACCATGAAGGTGCTCTGGCCGCGGGAGAGGTCATCGGCGGCACCGACACGGGTGAAGATACGGTCAATAAGAGGCACTTCGGCCAGCTGAGCCGGAACGAAGGATCCGGTGTGGGCCATGAGGGCGATGAGAGCCACTTGGCGGATATAGGTGCTTTTCCCTGCCATATTAGGCCCGGTAAGAATGATGAGGCGGCAGTCTTCATCATTGAGCATCAGGTCGTTGGGAACGAAGCGCTCGGCGTCATCCAACTGCTCCAGCACGGGATGCCGCCCCTCTTCAATCAGCAGCCGCCCACCCTCGCGGATCTGCGGGCGGGCATAGTGCCGGATGCGGGCGGTTACCGCGAAGGAGGCCAGCACGTCGAGGGAGGCGAGGCTGCGGGCGGTTTCCTGGATGACGGCGGTGTGGGTGACGGCATGTTGGCGCAGTTTAACAAACAGATCGTATTCAAGCTGGCGGCAGCGGTCTTCGGCACCGAGGATTTTGGATTCCATCTCTTTGAGTTCGGGAGTGATAAATCGCTCGGCGTTGACCAGGGTTTGTTTGCGGGTGTAGTCCGCGGGCACTTGATGGAGGTTGGAATTGGTGATTTCGATGTAGTAACCGAAGACCTGGTTGTAGCGAACTTTGAGAGATTTGATACCGGTGCGCTGTTGCTCGCGGGCTTGGAGTTCGGCGATCCATTTTTTACCATCGCGGGCTGCCTGGCGAAGCATGTCGATTTCCGGAGAGTAACCGTCTTTGAAGAGGCCTCCTTCCTTGAGAGTGGCGGGCGCGTTTTCGGCGATGGCGTTTTCGATGGCTTCGACCAGATCCGGAAGGGGATGAATGCTGGCGGTCAGATCATCGGTGAGGGGCACGGCGAGATCGAGGAGGATTTGGATGATGTCGGGCAACGGAAGCAACGAATGGCCCAGTGCGGAGAGATCGCGCGCATGACCCGAGCCTTGGGAGAGGCGGGAAATAAGCCGTTCGAGATCACGCACCCGGCGGAGCTGTTCACGCATGGCTTCCAAGGGAGCGATGTCCTCTAGCAAACGGGCCACCACGTTTTGGCGGTCGTTGATGGCCTCGGTAGAACGCAGGGGCTGGAGCAGCCAGCGCCGGAGTTCACGGCCTCCCATGGGAGTGATGGTTTCATCCAGAGCGGCGAGCAGGCTGGTATCGGCGGCGGCGTGTTTGGCAGTCTGAATGATTTCGAGGTTGCGCTGGGTGGTGGCATCAAGGATGAGGTGCTCACCCCCGCTGTAGGGTCGCAGGACGCGGATGTGATCGACCGAGGCGCGTAATTCCCTGGCGGCATAATGCAAGAGGCCACCTGCGGCGCGCAGACCGGCAGCGAGGCCGGTGCAGCCGAAACCATCAAGCGATTGAACACGGAAGTGTTCTTTGAGAAATGATTCCGCGTAGCCGGCATCGAAAATCCAGTCATCGCAAGGTGAAAGACAGAGAGGCGCGGCGGGGTCGGGCACGGCGGGAAGACCGGCATCTTGAGGGTGGAGGAGTTCGCGCGGTTGAAGCCGCTGCATTTCTTCAAGCCAATCGCGTGAGGTGTTGAATTCGGTAAGTCGAAATTCCCCGGTGGAAAGGTCGAGGTGGGCGAAACCGATGTGGGTCGAGGTGGGATTTGTCGTATGAACCACGGCAGCCAGAAAGCGGTTTTCTTTGGGGGCGGTGAGGTCGAGGTGGCTGGTATTGCCGGGGCTGAGGATTTGGGTGACTTCCCGCTCGACGATTTGCCCGGGCTTGGGCTCGGACGTTTGCTCACAGAGGGCGACACGGCGCCCCGCCGCGACGATTTTAGCGATGTAGCCATCTGCCGCATGGTAAGGGACACCACACATAGGAACGCCGTTTCGTTTGGTAAGGGTGAGTGAAAGCAGATCGGAAGCAATCAGGGCATCGTCAAAAAACATCTCGTAAAAATCCCCCAGACGAAACAGAAGCAGGCTACCGGCAGGCAGGCCGTCCTTGATTTTGCGGTATTGTCGCATCATGGGGGTTAAGGTTTCGGACATGGGGCAGAGAGGTTATCGGATACGGCGATAATTTCCAGCCCAATGCGCCGCCCGCTTACGAGATTGAGCACCGGAACCTTCGTGCACGTTTAGTGCTCATCAATGCATAGGATTTTACTGGCGGGAGCGTGGAAAGCACTTAGGGTGATGCTTGTCTACATGAAAAAGGAGCGCCTGCCATTTAAGCCGCTGCAAACCCTATTGTTGCATGGAAATGATGAGCTTTCTGCCACATTCTTGGATCACTTCCGGCAATCCAAACTACGGCGTTTTCATGTTACCCGTGTCCGGCGTCTGGACGAGGCTTTGGATCACTTGAAATCACATCACACCGATGTGGTGGTGATGGATTTAGATCTGCCGGACATGAGGGGGTTGGCGGCTTTTGATGAAGTCCACCGTTCGCTTCCGAATCTGCCGGTGGTGTTGGTGGTGGATACGGCCTTTGAGGATCAGGCGGTGGAGGCGGTGCAGTCCGGTGCTCAGGAGTATGTGATCGGAGGTTTAACCACCCAGCGGGCACTGGTGCGGGCGGTGCTTTATGCGGTGACCAAAGTTCAGGATGCCAAGGCACTCTCCTTACAGCGTCAACTGTTGGACAATCTGATGCTGAACACTCCCGACCGGATTTTTTTTAAGGATAAGGAAAGCCGTTTCATCCGTATCAGCCGTGCGACGACTGAGCATTTCGGTTTGACCAATCCTGACAAGGCTATCGGCAGAACCGATTTTGATTTTTTTACTGAAGAGCATGCCCGGCAGGCGTTTGAAGATGAACAGGAGATCCTCAGCGGCGGCACTCCCATCATCGGAAAAATCGAGAAGGAGACATTTCCAGACGGGAAAATAGCTTGGGCCCTCACCACTAAAATGCCTTTGCTGGACGAAGAAGGTGAGGTGATCGGCACCTTCGGTATTTCACGGGATTTCACGGATCAGAAAAATATGGAGGACGCGCTGGAGAGAGAACGTTACCGGTTGAATGAATTGACAGAGGAGTTGCGGGAGAAAAATACCATCTTTGAGGAAGATATGCACATGGCGCGGGAGGTGCAGCAGGCATTGATACCGCAGGAGTTCCGGGTCATGCGGGGAGGCCATTTTGGGGAGATACGTATCCAACCTTTTTACCAACCGGCAGAGTCAGTAGGTGGTGATTTTATTTATTTTGTGCCGCTAGATAAGGATCGTTTGGGAGTATTTATTTGTGATGTGATGGGACACGGTCTGCGCGCTTCTATGATTACTGCGGTGCTGAGGGGGCTATTAGAGGAGTTGGTGCGAGACACTCCGGATCCGGGGGACTTCATGACAGAGCTCAATGCGCTGCTCAGCCGAATCTGGAAATCATCCAATGCGGTGAGTCTGATTTCGGCCTATTATCTTTTGCTTGATCGTAACAGTTCTGAGGTGAGGTTGAGCAATGCCGGTCATCCCAAGCCTATCCGTATTAATAAAGCCACCGGAGAAATCAGTGTTTTTTCTTCGCGCGACAACGATAGATATCCGGCATTGGGAGTCGATGAAACGACTCAATATGTGACGGGCTTAGCTGATTTGCCTCCAGAACAAACCCTATTGCTCTACACGGATGGCTTAATTGAGGCGGGAGTGGATGATGGAAGCTTGTGGGGCATAGAAGGCCTCATGAGATCGCTAGCGGGTCAGCATGAACTACCTGCGAGCCGTCTTCTGTTTCATGTCATGGATGCAGCCAAGGAGTTCAACCGTTCGCCTATTTTCCAGGATGATATCTGTATGATTGCGGTGGATCGGGGTTGCGCTGCGAATACAAAGTGATTCCGTCTGGCTAGGTCGGGCGTTCTGCAATCGTTCAGACATTTACCAGCAGTGAGTCTAAGACGGCTTCGGGATTTTCGGCTCGCAAGACGGGACGTCCGAGGACAACGTGGCTGGCTCCCTCTTGGATAGCTTGCTGCGGAGTGGTGATGCGGGATTGATCACCGGACTCGCTTCCAACCGGACGCACACCGGGCGTGATCAGGGCTTGAATATCAGGCAAGGTGTCTCGAATAGCAGACGCTTCGTGGGGGGAACAGACCAAACCGTTCAGACCCGCCCGAGAGGCCGAGCGCGCCAGATGGAGCGCGTGTTCCGAAGCCGTGCGGGGGATTCCCAGTATTTCCATATCTTGATCCGATAAAGACGTCAGCACCGTAACACCTAGTAATTGCATACCTGGAACAGATTCGCTGGCCTCTAGTGCTGACTCAATCATGGCGGTGCCTCCTTGGGTGTGGAGGGTTAGAAATCGAATATTGAGTCCGTTTAGGGAGCGAATGGCAGAGGCGACTGTATTGGGGATATCATGAAGTTTAAGGTCGAGAAAAAGCGGGATTCCCAAGGTGGTGGCGCGTTGAACCAGTCCCGGGCCGTAGGCACAAAAAAGCTGCAATCCTATTTTGAAGCAGCCAACTCGGGACTGGAGACGGTGCATCCAGAGAAATGCTTCCTCCTCGGTGGGCACATCAAGAGCCAGGATAATCTGATCGCGCAGCATGTGGAGATGTAACCGAAGGACCGTTCGCTTGGAAAGATTCATTTGTAATGAAACCCATGGAGGGGTTGCTACGGGTTGGGTGATTGCGCTATAGCAGAACGATGGTTGTATTAAGTCCCGCTAAGGTGAATTTGTTTCTGCATGTGCTGGGGCGTCGCGAGGATGGGTTCCACGAGCTGGAGACCTTGATGTGTCCGGTCTCGTGTTTTGACACGCTGGAGTTTGAGCCGGGGGGAGAGGAGGTGCGACTGGAGATCCAAGGAGCGGCACTGTCGGCCGGGCCGGAAAACCTGGTGGTGCGGGCGGCCGAAAAAATCAGGGGCTTTTGTCCGGAGCGACCCGGTATGCGCATCGTTTTGAATAAACGAATCCCTATGGGGGGAGGGCTTGCCGGCGGTAGCAGCAATGCTGCATCCACCCTGCTTGCATGCAATGCGTTGTGGAACGCAGGACTTTCCCAAGCGGAGTTACACCATCTGGCGGCCGAACTGGGCTCCGATGTGAATCTCTTTCTGGAAGACGGCCCTTGTCTTTGTTACGGAAGAGGAGAGAACGTTCGCCCCGTCACGTGGGTGGATCATCCCCAGCTAGTGCTGTTGAATCCGGGGTTCGAGGTGCCTACGCCTTGGGCCTTTCAAAGGTATGCCTCACTTCCACTTGAGAATAAAAAAGGAGAGGCTGGACGGTGGACCTGGAATTACCGCGAACTCGAAGGTGAGGGTCGATTGCATTCATTTAAGTTGCGCAATGACTTGGAGCCCGCTGTTTTTTCAAAATACCTTTGGATGGAGGAAGCCAAATCATGGCTGCTCCGGCAAGCGGGTTGCATGGATGCGCTGATGAGCGGGAGTGGAGCTACATTGTTCGCGTTGACGAAAGATGAGGATACGGCTATTGCCTTGGAACGGAGCATGCGAGGGTATTTTGGTGAAAACTGCTTAATCTTACGCACCTGCCCACATTTTAGACATGATCAACCTGATTGAAATCATTCGCACCGAGTGTATCTCGGAACGTCATTGTATGTTGACCCTTTACAATGAGCAGAGCGATTGCGGATTTCTTTACTTCAAGGAAGCACAGTTGATTGAGGTGAACGCGGGCAAGCAGTGGGGTAAAGACGCCTTGGGCACCATCGTCTCGTGGACGATTTCGTCCTACAATATTTCTGAACTGCCGCGAGGTATAAAGCGGACGATTTGGGAGCCATTGGATCAAATTTTCTCTGAATTAGTGGACTGGGAATCCGGATACTCGCTGGGTCAGGCCATTGGGCAGTTACAAATGGAGAATTTGGAAGAAAGAGCGGGTGAAGCACCGGCTTTGAGAGACCCTCTGGCGCCCATAGCCCGTAAGCTGGAGGATATTCCGGGTTTTCTGGCGGTTTTTAAACAGCAGGGCGATGAGATCCGTCCCCTCTCCGGTGAAATGCCCAGCCGTTCTTTGTCCACTGACTGGTTCGAGCAATTTACAACCCGAGCCCTCGATTTGGGCACGGGTCTGGGGGCAGGTGATTTGAAGGAATGGTTCATGGAGGTTGAGGATTATCGGGTCTGGTATGTAACGTTGAATGATACCCCGTTACTGATTTTTTCGAACACGGATGGAATGATCGAGGACTTTGAACAACAATTTCGCGATGCTTTAGTATGAAGTCCATCCCCGCCTTAAGCCGGTTGCTCGACCTTGAGGAAGTGGCCGCAGTCTTCACCTATAAGTCCGATTTAAAAGTCGAAGCAGCGGCCGTCCCCCCTCACTACACCGAGCCACTTGTGGAGCAGCTGATACTGAGAATCGATCAGGTTATGAGTTTGACCCGTAAAGCACACGTCGGCTTTAAAGAGGCTATTTTTTCCTTTGATGGCTACGCTTTATGGGTGAAATCATTCGGTTCAGATGGTTTTCTCGCCCTGTTCCTGATGCCGGATGCCAATTTATCACTCCTGCGCCAACCCATCAATCTAGCGGTGGTTAATCTGGATTCTGCTTCCCAGAGGCGTTTGGACATCGAAACCTCCACGGGTAACACCGAGCTGCTCAATGCGGCCTATCGGGCTGAAATGGAGCTGTTACAAAGCGACCGCCCCGAAGTTAACGACGAGAAATTTTTGAAATTGTGTGCCTTATCTGAATTTTTCATCGGCCCGGTGGCCGCGGAAATTCTTGAATACGGTCTCCGGGATCAAAAAGTGGAGCTTCCTTTCAGCAATAGATCAGAAATGATACGGATTGTCGATTTCGCCTCTAAACTTATCTCGAACGTGGATCATAAAAAAATGTATTTGGATGAGTGCGCGGAGCTGATCGAGAGAATGGAGATCGATCTACCGGTCGAAACACATCAGGCTGCGACTGCGGGTTAAGTTCCGCATTTCCTTGGGATATCTAGGTGTCATTCTAGGGTTGCGTCCAGGAGGGAATGCCTCCAGCTTGTCATACCCTACTTTTACCTTATGGACAGAACCAGTTGGATAGCCGTCATCGTTTGCTTCGTGCTGCTGCTTTTTTATCAGCAGATACTTTTTTTCTTTTTTCCGGAATGGGCCAAACCTGCGCCCAGCGCGCCCTCTATCCCGCCTTCCGCACAGGAACAACCTGTCAGTCGTGATTCACTAGCCCCCTTGCCGCCAGAAGCAGGCCGGGAATCGGTTATGATATCAGGACGCGATGAGTCAACGTATCCAGCCTCCGAAGGCCCTGAGGTTTTAGAGACCCTGTCCAATGCGTTGATGCACGTTACTTTCACCAACTTAGGCGGTGCAATCCACCAGGTTTCTTTGATCGAACATAAGGCCCAGGCCGACCAACCCGTAGTGCTCAATGCAGGCGGGTCGACACCTATTTTGACTCTGAGTGGCTGGAAAGGGGCCGGGCGCTCTTTGTTCACTCAAACCACCCAAACTGCCGATAGCATTACGTATGAGCGCGTGCTTTCGCCAGGCGTGCGACTGGAACGTCGCTACCGGATTTTACCAGACGGCTACCAGATTGAATATGTCCAAACCGTTTACACTGACTACGGCAGTCCTGTGGTCATGCCTCCTTATACGCTCTCAATGGGAACGTTCAGCCCGATTTACAATCTCGCTGACGAACGTCGTTTTGTCGGCATGGCGTGGCACACGCCCTCTCCTGGTGGATCCTACAAGGATAAATCCATGACATCTTTTGATGCCGGGTTCATGGGCATGTCTCAAGCCAAATCGGAAATCTCCAGCAAAGAAGGCGAAAGCATTCAGTGGGCGGCTTTGAAAACGCAATTTTTTACGCTCATTCTGAACCTTGGAGAAACCCCCGGCAGTCGTTTATACGGTATTCATGAACGTCTGTCTGACATCCAATCATCGGAAACACAGTCACCCGATGGAATCCGCGGTGAAGTGGAAATCCCAGGGTTTCAGGTCAATGCCTCCTACAGTAAAAAATTCACCCTTTATGCCGGCCCGAAAGAAGACCATCGGCTGAGAAAGATGGGAATGGAGGAAGATCGACTGATGGAATTTGGCATCTTTGGTGTCATCAGCCGTCCCATGCTCATGTTGATGAACGGAATCAACCATCTGGTTAACAACTACGGTATTTCCATCATTTTAATGACCGTGATCTTGCGGGGCATTCTCTGGTATCCCCAGACCAAGGCCAATTTAAGCATGAAGCGCATGCAAACAGTCGCTCCCTTGATGAAAGAGCTACAAGAAAAGTTTAAAGATAAGCCGGAGAAGATGAATCAGGAAATGATGAAGCTCTATCAGGATTACGGAGTTAATCCGTTCGGCGGTTGCCTGCCTCTACTGGTTCAGTTCCCCATTTTCCTAGGGTTTTACTATATGCTTTTGGCTTCCATAGAATTGCGGCATGCATCGTTCCTCTGGATTGGTGATCTCGCACAGCCGGACACCGTGCTGCATATTTCCGCTTTATCATGGATACCGATATTTAATGGTAACTTCAACCCCATGGCATTGGTCATGGCCATCACCATGTATATCAGCATGAGCATCATTCCTCAGCCACAAGGTGTGGACAATCCGATGATGAAGGTGATGAAAATCATGCCGGTGCTCTTCCTGATCTTCTGTTACAATTTCGCTTCGGCCCTCTCCCTTTACTGGACGATGCAAAACATCCTGTCCATTGTTCAGATGCGTTATAACCTTAAGCAAGAACCACCGACCTTGGAGGCTCTGAAGCAGCAAGCCGCTGACCGCAAAAAGTCACGCAAGGATCGCATGAAGGGTTTCGGGATGAGCGCTAGAAAAAAGAAATGAACCACTATTCTCCCAAAGAACTCTTGGAGGTCATGCTTTCCCATTTGGGAATCATTGCCGAGGTAACCGAGGAAACGCGTCCTTCCGGCCTCACGCTCCATATCATTGGAAATGAGGCCCGTTTTCTCATCGGAGAAGATGGGGAGCTCATGGAAGATCTCCAATATCTGCTTAATCGCATGGTATCCATCGACGAACAAGATCACCAACGCATCGCTTTGGATATCAATTCCCATCGACTCAACGAGCAAAGCCGCTTTCTCGAAGAGATCAAAAAAACGGTAGAGCACGTCCGCACCACCGGCACCGAGATTACCCTCGATCCGATGAACAGTTTTGAGCGCATGATAGTTCACAACACCTATAAAAACGATCCCGAGATCGAAACCTCGAGTCCTTCCGGGCCGGATCGCATTAAACAAATCACCGTCCGACGCAGGAAATAACCTTCCACGGTTTGTCATCATTTTAGTTGGACGCACCGGCATCTGCCGTTAGCTTTCCGGCCATGGAAAAAACACTCATTTTGCTCAAGCCTGACTGTGTTCAGGATCGCCACTGCGGAGAAGTCATCAAACGCTTTGAAACAGCGGGCTTTCATATCCGCGCCTGCAAGATGATGCGTTTAAACTCTGAGATCCTTCGAGAACACTACGCGCACGTGGCAGACAAACCCTTCTTTCCGGAAATCAGCAACTTTATGCAATCTTCTCCGGTAGTCGGCCTGATTTTAGAAGGAGATGATATTATCGCCAAAGTTCGCGACATGCTGGGACCAACGGACTCTGCGGCTGCCGCGAAAGGAACCATTCGAGGAGATTTGGGTAAAAATAAGATGATCAATGTCGTCCATGCCTCCGATTCTCCTGAAAGTGCCGCCGAGGAAATGAAGCGCTTCTTCCGACCGGAAGAAATTTTTTGATCGCTTCCTCGCTACCCGCTGCACCTATTCTTCTTTGCTTTCCATAGGATCCGGATTTAATCCGAGCTTATGGAGGATAACCTCTACGGACGTTTGCGTTTGCGGGAAGCCGCCTCTCTTCCACTGGATGAGCACTTTGTGCAACGCTTGTGGTTTGAGCAGCTCTTTCGAAATCCTCTCAAGACGCTGGATGGCTTGCCCATTCGCATCATCCAACCGGGATTCTGGAACCGAGGTGCGGGCCCAGACTTTCTGAATGCGGCAGCGGTACTACCCGGACGCGGGACGGTCTCCGGCCCGGTGGAAATTCACTTGGATCTTCATGGATTTAAGAATCACGGACATCATGATAACCCCGCTTACGGAAATCTCCTGCTGCACGGCATTTGGATGGCAGGGCCAGGCGCGCCCCGGCTCTCATCTGAATACGCTCCTGACTGCCCCCAGCTTGAACTACAGAGTCAGTTGTCCGTTCCTCTTTCCGAGGCCAGAGCATCCTTTGCCTTAAGCCCCGGAGAACTATCCGTCGGCGCACGTGCGGGCCGATGCCGACACGCTGTAGCCACTCTCAGTGACTCCGAAGTGGTAAGACTGATTGAAGAGGCAGGATGGTTCCGCTTCCAAAAAAGAGTATCCCGCTGGGGTTTACGGATCGAGGCTTCCACCTCACATCTTCTATGGGAGGGTCTCGCCGAAGTATTGGGATATTCTCACAACCGTGAGGCCATGGTACATCTTTCCCGCCTGGTTCCTTGGGAAGCCGTTTGTGACGAATCCGTATCAACCGGGGAATCTCTACTTTTTGGTGCAGCAGGATGGCTCAACGCTCCCCCGCGTTCGGATCTTCCCGATCATTTACGCTCTCTCTGGGATAGTTGGTGGAAGCATCGAGGAACTGTTCCAGAAATGGATCTGGCCTTATGGAAGCGTTCAGGGCTCCGCCCCCTCAACCGTCCGGAGCGTCGCATCGCCGCTTTAGCCTGGTTCGGTCATCCGGACCGCATGAAGGAAGCTCTGCACTATTTACAAGAGGCGGATCACGAATCGATGCGCACCCTACTTTTATCATGTCGCCATCCTGAGTGGGATCACCGCTGCTCGCTCCAAGGGAAACGACTGGCGGCACCGGTCCGGTTGATCGGATCTGATCGGGTGGACTCGTTTCTATTTAATGTATTCTGGCCTCTGGCTTATACCCGCCAGCCAGAGAAGGTTCGGAAGGACGTCCATAAAGCCCGCACGGCTCGCCATTCGCTGCCGGAGCGGCGGGCTTCGTTTCGTTTGCTGCAAGGCCGTGTTCTTTCGTCCGCCCGATCCTCGCTGCTTTGCGCTGAAGGGATGGAACAGATTTACCAGGATTTTTGTCTGACGGATCACTCCGCATGTGAAGAGTGCTCTATGACAGACTGGATACAACAATGGCGCACTTCGTGAAATTCTGATAGATCCTTTGATTGTGAAAGAGCGCAAACCCGCCATGCCCCCCGGTAGCCTGATCTATATCGGGGAGGAAATGAAGCACACCATCCACTATCACGCTATCCGATATGACCCCGATCTATGTGAAAGTTTCCAAACCCGCACCTTGTTCCAAATCCCTGCCGCCGAAGGAACACAGAGACTCTGGATACACACCGACGGCGTCCACCGGGTCGAGCCCATTCAAGCACTGGGCGATCGTTTTGGAATTTCCCCGCTTACTCTCGAAGATATCCTGAGCACCGAAGGAAGACCCAAACTGGAGGAGCTGGATCAACATCTTTTTATCGTCATCAAAATGCTCTATCTGAAAGATAATAAAATCGCCTATGAACACCTCAGTATGATTCTGGGTGATCGCTTTCTACTTACGTTTCAAGAGCAACCCGGCGGCGTTTTTGATCCCATTCGCCGCCGCCTCAATACCCCGGGCGGACGTATGCGCAACACCGGATGCGATTACCTCGCCTATGCTATTTTAGATGCGGTGGTCGACAATTACCTCATTGTGCTCGACCATGTGGAAGAAGAAATCGAACAACTCGAAAGCCGCATTCTAGCCCGCAAGAAAAGATCCATCATCGAACCTCTGCACGCGCTGCAGCAGGAACTTATCTTCTTGGCCAAAACGTTCCGCAACGGCAAGGAGGTTCTCAGCCGTATTCAGCGTCGCACGACTTCATTGATCCAGCCTCCAACTCAGGTTTTCCTCCAAGATGTCTACGATCACATGATTCACGCCTCCGAATCATTAGAGACTCAGCGCGAGGTTATCAACAGCCTCGATAACCTACATTTCTCCCTCTTAAACCAGCGCACCAATGAAATCACCAAGATGCTTACCCTCTTTGCATCCATCTTTCTTCCTCTCACCTTCATCGCCGGAATTTACGGAATGAATTTTAGAGTGATGCCTGAATTAGAATGGAAATACGGATATCCCGCAATCTTGGTTTTCATGCTCACACTTACTTTGGTGATGGTCTATTATTTTCGTAAGAATAAATGGTTTTAGGTGCCTATTCCGCTTAATTCGACATCTGCAGCGGCCATGGATCACCTGATTACAAACTCTCCACTCACCTTTGTCCGTCGCCGGTGGAATCCAGCTGGCGGAGCGGAGCGTTATCTTCAACGCTTGATCCAGCGTTTGGTGCAGCGAGGTCTGGAATGTCACCTGATCTGTGAATCATGGGATCATCAAGAGTCTGGTTTCTCGAATGTGACCGAGCTGGGTAGAAGGAGCGGTTTGTGGGGCCCGCTTCGTTTTGCGCAGATGGTTAATATGGAACTCTCCACACGAAACTCCTTTGTTTTTTCGATGGAACGCGGGGTGCGTTGCGATCTGTTCCGGGCGGGTGATGGATTACACCGGATGTGGTTGCGCCATCGTGCGACGATTCATCCCCTGCGCGGCTACTCATCTTGGCTTAATCCCAAACACGCCGTTCAGCGTTATCTTGAAGATCTCACATTTAAGGCTGGCTTTGCGCGGAGGATCATTGCCAACTCGGAAATGGTGCGCCGGGAGATCCTTTCGACCACACCCTTTCTCGATTCCGACATTCATGTTATTCCCAATGCGGTGGACGCAGACTACTTTGGATCTGGATCACGCAAGGATGGTCGCAGAGCCCTGGGTTTAAGTGATTCTGATCATGTGATCCTTTTAGTAGGGCGAGGAGCAGAGCGCAAAGGCCACCGGGAGGCACGTTACGTGGTAGACCGCCTCTCCACTTCTGCCCGACTGGTACTTATCGATAGTCCCCCTACTTGCCCGATGCCGGATGTTTATGCCGCTGCGGATTTATTCCTGTTACCTACGTTGTATGATCCTTTCGCGAGTGTGACGTTGGAGGCCATGGCGGCAGGGTTACCGGTTATTACTACCCGGCAAAATGGGGCATCACAGGAAATTGAACAGGGGATCACCGGCTGGTGTGTGTCTCGGGCCGATTCTTATGATGAAATGATTCCCCTGTGCAATGCATTATTCGATCCTGACCTGCGTCATACCGTAGGACAGAACGCTCAGCGCCACGTCGCTTCACTCAGCTGGGATATCCATCTTGAGTCTACTCTGGCCCTTATGCCCTCATCTCCAGAGCCCTAGGCGATTTTATTAAAAAATCGTACACAAAGTGTAGTTATTACACTATAAGGCGTAATAACTATGAGTCGAATTGTAAATCTACTCCGCCCGGATTTGATACGCTGGAGCTCTTCCTATCCGTCCGTTGAAGCGGATGGCTTTCCTGATTTTGAGACGATTCAGAAGCTTCCTAGTTGGCAGGGCTGGGGTTTCGTGGATTCGCTGCAGCTTAAGGGTTGCATATTTGCGTGGCCAGATCGGTTCAACGAGGGACATCTTTGGCTGGGAGGTTTGTGGGTGGCTGTCAATTTTCGGCGTGCTGGCTGGGGTCAACGCTTAGTTCGTGAAGCTTTAGCCTTTGCTGACTGTGAAGGTTATACCGTGGTCAAATTATGGGTTGATGAACGCAACCGAGGAGTTCGGTGGTTTTATCGAGAACTAGATTTTCATCCTACAGGCCGGATGCGAATCAGACCGGGAGATCCGCCTTATCACTTACAGCAATACGCAGCAGATCTGCGTCAAGAGTCCTCTTTGCCTGCCTGATCCTCGTGGGGAACCGGCACCGAAACTTCCTTCAGTAATTCTTGATCCACAGGCCATTGGGCCAAAAGAACAGCAGCCCACCGCATGTCCGGAGTGTTTTCCAGCATGATTTTCACCACCATGGTCAGCGGCACCGATAACAACATACCAATCGGACCCCATACCCAACCCCAGAAGACCAGGGACACCGTCACCACTAAGGTGGAAAGTCCAAGTTTTTTCCCCATCCACATCGGCTCAATAAAATTCCCGAATAAAATATTAGTACAAAGATATACTAAGCCGACGCCCAGAACTCGACCCCAATCAATAAACAGTTCAGGATTACCTGCGGTAGCCAGTGCTTCCGTGCCCGGCTGGACGACAGCCAGAATAAGGGCCGGAATCGAAGCCAGGATAGATCCAATGGTCGGCACATAGTTGAGGGCAAATGCGGTCAGACCCCACATCACCGGGAAATCCAAACCCAAGAAATAGACTCCCAATCCGATGACTAAGCCGGTTCCCAAGCTGACCAGCGTTTTAATGCCAAGATACTGAACGATTTCCTGTGTAATCTTCTGAAAGCGACCAGGATCTGATTCGTCTCGAGCCCCCATTATGAAGCGAATTTTTTCCGGGATGGTAGATGCTTCTCCCATAATAAAGATCATAAATAGAAAGACCAGAAAGCCGCTGGACAGCACGGACATCACTTGTCCAAGGGTGCTTTGAGCGATTTCTAAAAACGCCCCCGGGTTGATCAAATCCAGTGTGAAATATTTCGATCCGGGAATACTCCCATCCATAAACCGTGCTTGAACCGACCGGACCATGTGTTCGAACTTTTCCAAATAGAGCGGCGCCCGAGCCTGGAAATTGGAAACGGACTGCAAGGCCATCAGCGCAATGAAGGTAACCACCGCGAAGTTAACCAATACCGACACCACGATCGCCAGCCAAGTGGGAGAGCCTTTTCCTTTCAACCAAAAAAGTATCGGGAAACTCAGAATCGCTAGAAAAAGGGCCAAAAAAAAGGGAATCAAGATAGGTGCCGCCAACTTGAGCCCGGCTATGACGATAACAACAGCAGCCAGCACCGTTACAATACGACTACCCGAAAGCCCTTCAGAAACGGCGGGAGTTGCCTGAGATTCGCTCGGATTCACACTCATCTGTTACACGATAGCCTTATCACGACAAGATAACAAAACATCGCCAGTTTGGGGTCCGTAGTTAATACAGAAACGGCTCTGATCGTAATCAGAGCCGTTCTAGTTGTTTCACCCTAATTCGGGTTCAATATAAATTGAATTAAAGAGAGAAATTTCCCCAGTAATTAATCTTGGGTTCCTTGGCCTTACGGCGGCGACGCTCGCTGGGCTTCTCATGGTTGCGGCGGGCACGGGCCTCGCGCAGGGTGCCTTCGCGGTCGAGTTTCTTTTTCAACCGGCGCAACGCCTTGTCCACAGATTCACCTTTTTTTAATTTTACTTCTGACATACCTCATTCACCCCGCTTCCTGTTTAATTGAGCCCTATATCAAAGGGAGGGTTTGAGCCTTTGTCAATTCCGCGTTTTATCCTTTTGATAAATTGGGACACTTGAATGAGTCAAATTCTGGAGCACTCGGCACAGACGGATGCACTAAGCCTTCAAGCCTTAGTGGAACTAATTAAATCCGGTTACTACCGTGGCGGATGTCTTGGGCCGTATAAAGAAAAACGACATCCTCGGCTATGTTCTTAGCGTAGTCCGCCGCACGCTCCAGACTGCGGCAGATCAGCATGGTATGAGTACACGCCTGAACTAGCTCAGGGTGATCCTCCATGATCTCGTTGAGCTTCTTCTCGTAGGCGTCATTCAGCATGTCTACGTCTTTATCGCGATGTTTGATTCCCTTGGCCTTTTCTGGATTGACCTCTACAAAGGCGGCGATGCTGTCGCGCATCATCCCGATGGCAAGGCTGGACATCCTGGAGATGTCCACACCGGATTCGATCTCGGGCATCCGGCTGAGCTGACGGGAACGCCGTGCTATCGTCACCGACTGATCGGCAATGTTTTCGAGCGATTCAGAAATTTTAGAAGCGGAAAGGGCCACCCGGCAGGTGGTGGCCATAGGCCCGTGGGTAGATACGTAGGTGACGATCATGTCATCGACCTCGATTTCCAACCTGTCGATGACCGCGTCCTCCGCCTCGACCAACGCCGCTTTTTCTTCGCTGCGCTCCAGATAGGAGTTAACCGCCAAGGTCATGTTCCTGTCGGTCAAACTGGCCATCATCAGAAGCGTATCTTTCAGCTTCTGAAGCGGGCCTTTGAATACCCCCCTGAGATACGCCAACCGCTCTGGGTCCATTTCCATGGGGACGAACTAACAGCGGTTAACCAAAACGTCCAGTAATATAATCTTCGGTCTGTTGTTTGGCGGGGCTGGTAAAGATTTTTTCGGTGGGGCCGGACTCAATCAGCTTGCCCAAGTAAAAGAAGGAGGTGAAGTCAGAACAACGGCCCGCTTGTTGCATGTTGTGGGTAACAATCACAATGGTGTATTCCTTCTTGAGTTCACCGATCAGTTCTTCAACTTTGGCGGTGGCCAGAGGGTCCAAAGCAGAACAAGGTTCATCCATCAGTAGGATTTCCGGGCTGTTGGCAACGGCGCGGGCGATACAAAGACGCTGCATCTGTCCACCGGAGAGGCCCAGCGCACTTTGATCCAGACGATCCTTAACTTCTTCCCAAAGAGCTGCGCCCTTGAGGGAACGCTCAACGGCTTCGTCCAAGACTTCTTTATTGTTCTGACCTGAGACGCGCAGTGAGTAAACCACGTTTTCGTAGATCGATTTCGGGAAGGGGTTAGACTTTTGGAAAACCATGCCGACCCGTTTACGAAGAGAAATCACTTCGAGCTCGGGATCATAGATGCTACGACCATCCACTTTGATATCACCTTTGTGGCTGATTCCATCGATGAGATCGTTCATGCGATTGAGGTTGCGCAGCAGGGTGGTTTTGCCGCAGCCGGATGGACCGATGAGCGCACTGACCTTTTTTTCAGGGAAGCTCAAGTTTACATCGAATAATACTTGGGCCGTTCCGTAGAAGAAATCAAAGTTTTCCACTTGGATGTAGTTGGCATTTCCCGTGTAATTCTCATCCATAAGCTGAGAATCAAAGCTGAGCTTCTTGCTTTCCAGCTTTTTTTCAGCAGGTGCGGTTTCGGTCGTTGGTTTGGCTTCGGATACGTTTTGCATGTTTTTTTCTCCAAGTGGTTGGTTTTGAGATTGTTCAGATTCGCTCACAGGCACAACTTCTTTTGTGTTACGGATGGGTTAATAAGTTTAAAACGCACCTGTGGCGTATTTTTTACGAAGGTGTTCACGGATGACAATGGCGGTCATGTTCAGCATGACGACCAGAATGATCAGGAAAAGCGTGGTGGCAAATACCATGGGTTTGGCCGCCTCGGAGTCGGGAGACTGAAAACCCAAGTCAAAGATGTGGAATCCCAAGTGCATAAATTTGCGGTCAAGGTGGACATAGGGGAAGTAACCGTCAACGGGCAGAGTGGGAGCCAGCTTAACGACCCCGATCAGCATCAACGGAGCCACCTCACCGGCACCCCGCGCCATGGCCAGAATCAAACCGGTCAAAATCCCCGGGGCCGAAGCAGGCAAAACAATCCGTTGAATGGTCTGCCATTTGGAAGCACCGCACGCCAGCGATCCTTCACGGGAGCCGCGGGGCACTGCAGCCAGTGATTCCTCGGTGGCCACAATCACCACCGGAACGGTCATCAATGCCAGAGTCAGAGCGCACCAGAGAATACCACCCGTTCCAAATGTAGGCGTGGGCAGCCGGTCTTGGTGCAATCCATTGAAGAAGGGGCAGGTAAAGATGGCCACCGCTAGCAATATCCCGCCTACCACATACAACACCGGTGAGGCTTTCTGAATTTTTCTGACCAGCTCCGGGGTCCCTGCGCTGGGCTTGGTAGAGAAAAAGAGATTCGAGGCGATAGCCAAAACAAACAAGGCGATACAGGCCAGAGCAAGGACCCACCAACCCATGGCGGGCAAGGGATTTGAGTTGCCACCGTCAACGAAGCCCCCGACCATGTAAACAAAGAAACCAAGGCCAAACACCCCGAAGACAATCGAAGGCACCCCGGCCAAGTTGTTAATGGCGATACGCACCGCACGGACAAAGGGCCCTTGAGTGGCATATTCCCGGAGGTAGATCGCCGCCAGCACACCGAACGGCGTCACGATGATGCTAAGCAGCAGGGTCATGGCAGCCGTTCCAAAGATGGCAGGGAAAATCCCCCCTTCCATGTTGGCTTCACGGGGCTCTTCAATCAGAAAGGCGAACGCTTCATGTAGAAACTGGAAGAAACGATCTACTACCGTCATCTGGTTAGGAAAATAGTAGTGAACGATATTTCCCACCGGGATGATATTTTCCTGACCAGTGGGAAGCTTAATGATCAATTGACTGGCCACTTGTTCAGCGCGGAGTTTCTGTGCTTCATCAGCAAGGACTTGATAGGAGGACTGCAAGGCCTGCATTTCCTGATCCATGGACTGGCGCTCGTTCGCAGGAATGTTTCCCTCACCATATTGGCGGGTGAGTCGGCGCTCAGTGAGCTTAATGCCGTCCATTTTGTAGTTGATGTCCCCAATTTCGAAGCGCTCGATTTGGTTGATGCGGGCGCGTCTTTCGTTAAACTCTTTCACTGATTCCTTCAAAGTCTCTTTAAATGAGTCCGACGAAGCAGGTAGGGGATCTTTACCTTTCAGGTTCAAGGTGATGGGTTGACCGAAGGCGGGCCCATACTCAAGGCGGTTCAAACGGATGACGTCCTGCGGAGTAGAAATAATTTGTTCGTCATTGCGGTCAATAAATTTGAATGAGAAGCCGTAGATATCCTTGTTGCCCACGTGCAGCTGCCATTCAGGCAAATTAAGAATCACTGGTTCTCCGTCGGGTCCCGGCCGTTGCACTCTGCGAGTGCGTCGTTCCGTGATTTCCCCACCCATGGTGGGCGATCCGATGATACCTTGTTCCGAATTGGGTTCGAGTTGAACATAGGAAACCGGTTTGGGCCAGAAAGCCCGGACACCATTGAATACAATGACGGCGAGGAGAGCGAAGACCATCAGCAGTCCCACCGTGAGTCCCATGCCCGTCAACCATATCCAGTGTTCCCCTGGAGCCCGAACCGATTTGACTTGTGGTGATATTTTATCTTTTTGCAGCAACATAAACGTGATCCTTTGAAGTAATTAGTGTTTGATTAAACCAGTTTGTATTTTTCACGCAGGTGCTGACGCATGACTTCGGCCAGCGTGTTGACAAAGAATGTCATCAGAAAGAGCACCATGGCACCCAGGAAGAGAGCGCGGTAAAGCGTCCCCCCCACGGCGGCTTCCGGTAATTCCACCGCGATGTTAGCCGACAGGGTTCTCATACCAGAGAAGATGTTCCACTCCATGATGGGGGTGTTACCGGTAGCCATCACCACGATCATGGTTTCACCCACTGCACGTCCCAGACCGATCATTAAAGCCGAGAAGATCCCGGCGGAAGCGGTGGGAAGCACAATGCGCATGGCGGTTTGCCAGCGGCTGGCACCCAGTGCTAATGAGCCGGAGCGCAGTGCCCCTGGGACATTGGACAAGGAATCTTCGGTGATAGTGAAGATGATGGGGATGACCGCGAAGCCCATCACGAAACCGACAACTAAAGAGTTCCTTTGTTGGAAATCAGCACCCACCACGGCGGGCCACCAGCGACGGAAGTCGGCGATTTTCATTCCGGTGTCCGGATCGGTCACTACAAAAAACTGTTGTTCAAGGATTGGACCAAGAGTCCATCCCAGCCACATCACAAAAAACATGACGGGAAGGAAAAACCACCATTCATGTCCACCCTGCATCCAAATCCGGGCGCGAGGAGACATTTGGTTCCAGATTTGCCCCATTAACAATGCGGTAATGGGAACAAAGATACACACCAACAGAATGGAAGGCACCCGGGTTTCCAATAAGGGTGCCAGCCATAACGCTGCCAGGAATCCCAATACCACGGAAGGCAACGAGGCCATCACTTCCATGGTGGGCTTGACGATACGGCGGACATTCGGACTGGCAAACTGGGAAACATACACAGCAGCCAACAGTGCGATGGGCACCGCGAACAACATGGCATAAACGGTGCCTTTCAGTGTTCCGATAATAAGCGGGATAATCGAAAGTTTCGCTTCGAAGTCGTCGGATCCACCGGTGGATTGCCATTCGTACTTCGGCTCGTTGGATCCTTCATACCAAATCTTGGTGAACATGGACTTAAGACTGCCATAAGGGTGGTAGTCCCGGAGCTTATAGACATGCAGTTGGTTGGCTTCATCAAGCAGGAAGATGGAGTCATATTTCAACCCCAGAGAGGCCACTTTGATTTTGAAATTGGTTTGTTCCTCATAACGGACATCTGCCGTAGTGGCAAACCGGAGGCTGAAGGCTTGATCCGACGAGATCAGGAAGGCTTTATTCCGACTGCTGGGGCTGTAGCTTTCAGCACCGTTTCCAAATGCCGGGAAGTCTTTAGTGCGCCCAAAATAGCGTGTGTTTTCTCCCTTGGGGATGAATAAACTGAAGATTCGGTTTTCGCCTTTGATGTTGGTCATGACCAGCGAGGTATCCCCAAAGAGGAAGTCAACCGAGCGCAGCTCCGGTGATCCAGTATCTTCAAATGGAACAAACTTCTGGCGCAGTTCCATGGTCTGATCGGTGCGAAAGAAAAAGTAAACGGCTCCTTCACGGGTTCCTACAAAGACCCCATCAGCTGTTTTATTCACCAAAAGAAAAATGGGGGTGCCTTCAATACTTTGGGTAAGATCAAAGGTAGCAATCACTTCCGGTTCCCCTTCTCCTAACATGGTGGTGGCTCGCTCGATCAAAATCGAATGCACCTGCAAGGCACCGTCCACTTCTTGAATGGCGGCGGCCATTTGATTGGCACGCGCATCACCATAGGCCACCTGCTTCAAGGGGTTACCGGGGATCCCTATATTCAGCCAAGATGAATCCGCCACCACTTCGATTTCCATGAGCCGCTCATAGTTGGCACCGTAGCTGGGCGTGTATTGAATAGCACTTTTAGCAAAGCGACCGTCTTGGGTTCCGTAAAGAATTTCGGTCGTGCGGTGATTGTAACTGATGGCGGTAAGTGCAGCTGAACCAGTTTCGGAAGGGGCTTCTGCCGATTCCACGATCGTTCCCGGTAGAGCAGCCGGGAACTCCTTAGCGGGGCGTCCACCTGACAAGTCGTATGCCACCACCGTGCCGTCCTTTCGAACCAGGAAAGGTAATTCCCCATATTCATCCTGGCCCAAAGCGATGTATTCGTCTCCAGTCCTGAGTTGATGCACTTTATCTGGAGTTACTTTAACGGACTGAAAGAGAGGGAAAATCTGCCAGCCAATGAATACGAAGATACCAGCCACTACCACAATAATACTGATACCCCCGATCTTAATGAACTGGTTCATAAACCGGTCAATCAACAGCGTGGTTTTAGATGCCTCAAATCGGTTGGGGTCGGGGACGAATTTATTCATAAAAAGAGTGTTTTTTTTGTTTGGAGTCGCCTGCCCTTTTTACACTTGGGGAAGGCGACTCTAAACGAAACGTATTTCGGGACAGGTAGAGCGAAGATTAAAAAAAAGGGGGGGGCTAAACTTTTGGAAGAGCCAGCGGAGGGATGTCCTCCGCTGGCCTAATCCAAACTATTCCAAATTATTGGAGCAATTTTTTATCAGCCATCGACACGGCGTTGGTCAAGGGGAAGTATCCGTCTTTGACAACGACTTCCTGACCTTGCTTGGCCAGCACGAAGTTCAAGAACTCGGCGGTCAGCTTGTCAGCAGGTTTTCCAGGGGCTTTGTTGATGTAGAGGTAGAGGAAACGGGCCAGAGGATAATTACCTGAGGCGCAGTTTTCAGCAGTTGCTTCATAAGGCTTGCCGTCTTTTCCAACCAATGCAGCAGCACGAACGCCCGAAGTGCGGTAACCGATACCCGAGTAGCCGATACCGGCCAAATCGGAAGTCACACCTTGCACCACAGCGGAAGAACCGGGTTGCTCTTTGACTTCAGCACGGTAATCACCACCACCGAGGGAGGTATCTTTGAAGAAGCCATAGGTTCCGGAGGCACTGTTACGGCCGTAGAGGGAGATCGCTTTACCAGCCCATTCTCCGGTCATACCGAGGTCACCCCAGGTGTTGGCAGGAGTGCCACCCAGCTTGCGGGTGCTGGAGAAGGCGGAGTCCACTTGCTGCATGCTCAAGGACTTGATCGGGTTATCTTTGTGAACATAGACAGCCAGAGCATCAATAGCAACGCGGATAGTGGTGGGCTTGTAGCCGTATTTTTTCTCGAACTCATCCATTTCTTTGAATTTCATCTTCCGGCTCATCGGTCCGATTTGGGCCGTTCCGGAAATCAGGGCGGGAGGAGCGGTCGAGGTGCCTTTTCCTTCGATTTGGACGCGCACGTTCGGGTAGAGTGCCTTGAAGCCTTCAGCCCAGAGGGTCATCAGGTTGTTCAGGGAGTCGGAACCGATCGAGTTCAGGTTACCGGAAACACCGGAAACCGCTTTGTATTCAGGAAGAGCGGGATCCACTTTGAGGGCTTGAGCCATCACGGAGGAACCCGTCATCACGACCGCTGCCAGGAGGGCGACGGACTTTATCAGAGTCATTTTTTTCATATTATTTTCTTAGTTGTGTGTTGGTTTAAGACCCTTTCATCAGGATCAATGTATGGGTTGATAGAAAGGGTGTGTGTCTTTCCTGTGACGGTCTTGTCACGTTCGAGCAATTCGTTTTTACTTTATTTTAGGGCAAAAAAAACAGGCCGCCCTTTCGGACGGCCTGTTCTTGTAAACTAACTTAGAACTTCCAAGCCAAGTCGGCTTGGATGACATCTGCAGAATCTGTCCGTCCATTGAGGGCGGCACTGGTGTTGATGTTCCAGCTCTTGAGGTAAGTGACCGAACCCGTCAGGAAGTCCGTGAAGGCGTAGGTGCCTTTCGCGGTGAATCCATGCACGTTGTTACGATCGCTTGCTCCAAAGTCGGAATCCGACAGAGCGGTGGACCATGCATCAGCTTCGATGTAGCGGTAATCGCCACCCAGTTGCCAGCCGCCTTTTTTGCGGGCGGAACCCACCTTATATCCCACTTGGAACATTTGGTTTTGGGTTCCCACGATGCCGCGGGCGTTGTTGGCAATACCGTTGTTGCTGCCATCAGCGAGGACGTTAATGCCGTAGCCGCCGAAGACGGTGTGAGGCAGTTTCCAAGCTTCGAACTTTACTTCAACAGGGATGTAGAGAACGCCGAAGTCTTTGAAACCATTCCTTGTACCAGCGGGCGCGCCCGAGGTAGGGAAGGTCAAAGAAGGTTGTCCGGTTTCATTGTCACCGCCGCTGGAGACCCAGAAGGAAGGAGCAATGGTGGCACTGTTCTTTTTACCCCAGCTGTATTTGACGTCTGTTTGCACCGCAAACAGGAAGTCATGACCTTGATCGGCAGCACCTTCGGTGTCGGTGAAAGCACCTTCCAGAATGTAGGCGGCTCCACGTGCTTGAACGTCGATGGATTGGTGACCGACACCTTTCCAGCCTGCTTCGACATAAGCTCCTTCTGGATTGATATCGCTATCCCAGAATGCGCCATCGATCATGAAGGCTTGTTTGTGCTTACCCACACCCACTTCGAAATGGTTTACCCATCCGGTGTTGTAGAAGTCGGAGTTTTTGTAGGTCAGGTAATACAGATCTACTTGGATCGCTTCACGTCCGGAGAGGAAGCTGTTCATCGTGATGTTGGTGCTGTTTTCACCCACGTTGGTAGCGAAACGCACACCGGCACTGAAGTTATCGGTGAACTTGTAATCGGCACCCACGCGCATGCGGTAACGGAACGCGCCGGCATCCCTATCACTAGGATTGCCATTGAACCCTTCGGTTCCGGTATATTGATAACGCAGACGAACGTCTCCGTAGATCTTCACACCTTTGACGCTGCTGCTTCCCCAGGACAGCATTCCACCACCGGTGGATTCGTACTGCTTCTGCAGGTCATAGGTCACTTCTTCCGCCTCTTCGCTGGTCAGCACGCCTTTTTTGACGAGCGCATCCACCAAGGGCGAACCATTGAACTCTTTTGCGGAAACGACACCGGTCAAGGTGGCGCACGCGCCGAGCATCAGGGCCAAAGCCCATCTCATTGATTTCATATTTATTCCTCCTGTTTGTTTTTGTTTTCACAAACCCCCTAAGCTTTGCTTCAGACTTTTGGTCTGAACCAACGGTCAAACGAGCGAGTGTTTCGCACATTGACCACACCTCGGGCGTGTTTGATGTGACGAAAATTGACCTGCACATGTTACAGAATTATGACAATCGGAAGAAATTTTGGGGTACGGTGCATTTTTTTTGAATCAAACCGGGACCTTTTCGGTAGTAAGGGACATACCTTACATCGATATTGCGCCTGAAATGCTAAACGGTCGTTCTGTCAAAAATAAAACCTCATGGGCAGTTGCCACGCCTATCATTTTCGGCTAAGAATTTCGTATGCATGACGTAGCAGTAATCGAAAGGGAAGCGATGCAACTCTCTGATGTTCAGAGAGCAGTGCTCGCAGAACGTCTGCTTGAGAGCATTAGCCCGACCTCCATGCAAATTCACGAAGCATGGATGAAGGAAGCCGAAGACCGGATGAGTGCCTATCGGGATGGCCAGATCTCATCAGTTGACGGTCCTCGGGCCATTGCAGAGATTCGAGAACGATTCGCAAGATGAGTTTCCGGTTTCTCTCACCTGCTCTTGATGAGTTGTCAGATGCTGCCCAATTCTACGACGATCGAATTCCAGGAATGGGGACCGAATTCATCAACGAGGTTGATCGCGCAATCGATCTGATTCTCGGCTTTCCCAAAGCTTGGGGAAGGCTGTCGGATGAATTTCGACACTGCAATCTAAGACGATTTCCTTACAATGTAATTTATACAGTTGAGGATGGCGGCGAGGTTTTAATCGTGTCTATCTTTCATCAGAGCCGCGCCCCATTGTCTTGGCGACGCAACACTTAACAGACAGAACAAGGCGCATGCACTCAACCTTCAGTCGCTTAGAAGCGGTTTCATCAATACCCGGAGTTCGCGCTGCTTGCGCGATGCGCCGCATGGCAAGGAAAGAGCGAGGCGAATATCCCCATGGATATTTAACGAGTGAAGGACGCCGCCAGG
>JBHJOR010000007.1:0-5462 GCA_050329585.1 Methylacidiphilales bacterium
GCGCACAGCACGCCCGTGCTCACCACGGACCGGACACCTTGGATTGAATTACCACGCAGGGGCTGCGGGTGGGTGGTGCCTCCACGGATGGAGGCGCTAACTGAAGCACTTGAAACGGCCATGGAAACTCCTCCTTCCACGTTACGTCAAATGGGAGAACAAGCTTGTGCGTGGATGCGACGCGACTTTTCATGGAACCGCATCACCATTGAAATGCGGCGCGCTTATGAGCATCAGTTGGGCACTGGCGTGGAACCTGAATTCGTGATTCGCCCATGAGGATCACGGTTTGCACCGGCCCGAATTTTCCGGTTCCGGCTATACAAGGCGGCGGTATGGCCCGCATGTGGCAGCGGTTATCATCGCATTTCCACGCCAAGGGGCATGTCGTAACATTAATGGCTCGCAGCTGGCCCGGTCAGGCCTCTGAGGAAATACTCGATGGAGTCCGCGTGTTGCGCTACGGAGGCTTTGATCAAAAGCGTCTAACGACGTGGAATATTGCGCGTGATTTTCCCGACGCCCTGGGGCTCCTTTCGCGGCTACCGCCTGCTGATATACTGGTAGTAAATGATTTTTGGCTGCCGATTTTACGCGGGTTACGCGGGCCGGATCTGGGGCGGATGGTGGTTTCAGTCAACCGCATGCCCAAGGGTCAATACCTTCTGCATCATGCCAGTGCTCTGTTGGTTTGTCCTTCTGAAGCGGTCATGCAGGAATTAAAGCGTCAGACTCCCTCCTGCTCGGAGAAGGTGTTGATGCTGCCCAATCCTTATGACAGCTTGCATTTCCGCCCTGCTAAGCGCTCCAGAGCGGGTTTGTTATATGTGGGACGGCTTCATCCTGAAAAGGGACTGGATCTTTTGCTGGATGCGTTCCGGATATTAAATCGCCAACGCAGCGACATTACGTTGACTGTGGTGGGCTCGGATCAAGTGGCCCATGGTGGAGGCGGAACAGATTATGGTAATGATTTGCGCGCACGTTCTGAGGGGCTTCCGGTGAATTGGAAAGGACCTGTTTACGATACCGCATCACTGGCTGAGTTGTATCAATCCCACCTCGTTTTCTGTTACCCCTCACTTTCCGAGCACGGTGAAACATTTGGCATCGCACCTCTGGAAGCAATGGCCTGTGGGTGCGTTCCGGTGGTGAGCGGACTGGACGTTTTTAAGTCGTATTTACACGACGGAATTAATGGGTTGATCTTCGAGCATCGAAACCCTGATGCGGCCGCGTCATTAGCGAATCGGTGGTTGGACGTTCTGGATCGACCCGAGGCTTGGCTATCCTTGTCAAATCAAGGAGCGAAGGATGCCCTTTCCTTTTCCATTCCCGTGGTAGGAGATCGGTTTTTGGATGTTTTCAGCGCGCTGCCATGAACCTGAATACCATTACTCCTGTGGTTTTGACGTGTGATGAGGAAATAAATCTTCCCCGCACTTTGGCGGCTTTGAGTTGGGCCACTCGCATCGTGGTGTGCGACAGTTTCAGCAAAGATCAAACCCCGTTCATCGCTCGGAGTCATCCCAAGGTGCACTTTTTTCAACGAGCCTTCGATACTCATTCTTGTCAATGGAATGCCGCAGTGGAACGTGTGGAAACCGAATGGGTTCTGTCACTTGACGCAGATTACTTGGTAACCGAACGTTTGATAAAGGAGATTCACCAACTTGAGAATCATGATGAGGTGAATGGTTTTAGGATACCTTTTCGTTTTGCAGTGGAAGGCGTTATTTTGAATGCACACCTTTTACCGCCACGATGCGCTCTCTTTCGCAAAGCCAGGTCGCGTTACATTCAGGATGGACACACCCAGCTTCTGGTAGTGGAAGGCGTCACCGCTGAGTTGACCCAACCGCTGATTCATGACGACCGGAAACCTTTCCGGCGTTGGTGGAGCGCCCAAGGAAAATACGCCCGTTTGGAGGCCGATAAGCTGACTCAGACGCCATGGTCTGTATTAAGTCTGCAGGACCGGGTTCGGGCTCTAGCTGTCATTGCCCCGCTAGCCGTTTTATTCTTTTGTCTGGTGATCAAAAGGCTGGCGCTGGAGGGAAAAGCTGGCTGGATTTATTCGGCCGGACGAGTGTTGGCGGAAGCACGTCTTTCTTGGGAATTGCTCCACCGCAGGTTCAGCAGCTCGTCTCAGGAACGCAACCACCAGACATAATAGTCAAGCCGGCCGGTCAGAATGGCCCAGTTGTATCCCATCAGTGCTTTGAGCAGCACCACGCGCTCGCGGCCTATTATTTTCTCCCAATATTCCGAAGCCCGAAGTAAGCGCGCGTAGCGCATAAAATCCTGACTGACACGGCCGGGGTCTTCTTTTTCGATAGCCTCCAAAAACTCACTGCGGCGGTTATCCTCCTCCACTATTTCAAACCCGGACGCGATCGCCGCGTTACGTATTGTTTCAGCACTCATGGAGTTTTTCACCAGTCCAATCGGTGAAAGATCTTGCCACGTGAACGGATCCATGACGGGAGTGATGACCGAGGAACACAATACCATCGCCGCACCGGGGCGAAGAATGCGACGGCACTCGCTCAAGGCTGCCTCCAGATCCGCCACGTGGCACAACATGTCAAAACACCATATGATATCCGTGCTGGCATCGTGAAAGGGCATGGCTTCGATCGTTCCAGGCAGAAAACTGACCCGATCCTTAAGCTCTGGCTGAAGCAGATCCCGAGCGGATGCTAAAATTGTTTCATCGGGCTCTATTCCCGCCACCATTGCGCGGGGAAACGCGCTGGCAAGATTCTGAGTATGTATGCCCTCCCCACATCCGATATCCACCACTCGCAACGACGGTGATTTGAATCGCGAACCGGCCTCCTTTTTCAAACGGGCGATGAGTGATTCATCCCCGCGTGGAACACATCCCTGATCCAGACGCTCCAGCAGCGCCTCATCATTATAGATTTCGTAAAAGGTCGGCATGGGCCGGGAGTGCTGCCGACAATTTCAGTGCCCTGCTTATTTAATGGCATCCGCAGCCGGATCCACATCCCCCGCAGTCTTCTTCTGCCTCAGCGATTTCCTCTTCGGTGGGAACACGACCCAGTTCGAATGATTTGTTGACGTAGGTGTTCACCGTTTCTTGGATTTCGTTCATCATCTGCTGAGCCTCGATGAAGTTTTTGGCTACGGGGTTCTCTAAGAAGTCATAGCGACTTTTCTCAAAATCCTCTACCTCTTGGGCTTCTGGTTGACGACCGGACAACTGCATTTCTTCCAATGCCCTGCCGCGATCTGCGATATGGCGGTATTGGGATTGAGCGGATTCATCATCGAGAAACGCATGAATATCTTTGCGGCAACTGACGAGTGCAGGTTGGCTCAGAATGAGCTGGCAGAGCTCGCGCGTTTTTTCAATGATAGCGGAATGGTCAAGAGTGGGTTGAATCATAATGCTCCACCGTATCGCCAAGGCTGCTTCCATGAAAGCCAAAAAATTGAAGACACTTTTGACCTCGACCCCTCCAGGACGGGCAGTCATAATCAATCCTAATTAACCTGAATCCACCCAGCTCCATGAGCGTCCAAACTGATAACACTACTTTTGATGAGGCCGAAGCACTTAAGCTGGCCCAAGAAAGTCGTGCGGAGGGATGGGAAATGCTCCATAGGCAATACTATCGCGGTCTCTGGGCGGCTGCTCACCATGTGGTGCGCGACGAAACGTTGGCCGAAGATGTGGTGCAGAGTGCCTTTCTCAAAGCCTTCAAGCAGATCCGGTCATTCAAGGGGGACTCTAAATTTAGCACCTGGATTTACCGTATCACTTTGAATCAGGCACTGGATTTGGTGCGCCAACGCCAGCGCCGGAATAAAGTGCTGGGTCTTTTCCCCCTCAGCAGTGGGGATGATGACGAGGCTCCGGAAGTGGAGGCCGTGGATCCGCGAACCGGAGCGGATCGGCTCCAGGAAAAGGATTTGGGTGCAGCCATTCGGAGCGCGATGGCTTCGCTGACACGCGAGCAGAGGGTGGTGGTGGAGTTAAGGTTGATCCAAGGTTTCAGCACCGAAGAAACGGCCCGGATGTTAGGTTGTAAAAAAGGAACGGTTTTGTCCCGGCTGTATTATGCCTGTCAGAACCTGAAGGAAAAATTAGGAAATCAATATGAAGAACTTTGACGCTTTCGAACGACAATTGAATGAGAGCCAGCGAGTCGCCGGTAAGGAAGACTCTAGGTCTGGATTGGCCCGCCTGAGGCATGATCTGATACACGTTGCGGTAAACTCTGAGCGGTCTTCGTTCCACCAATCCACCGCTTGGGTGAGACTGGAGGCAAGGATGCAAGAGAGCACCGAATCTCCGATACGCGTGCCTTTTTGGTTAAAGCTATCGAGTTATGCGGCTACTGCCGCTGTGGCGGCTACTGTGGTATTTCTACTTTCCGAGTCCAATAAAGACCCGGGCGGTATTTTGCCTGAAATCAGTGATTCCCGGCCGGGAATCTACGCCACACCGTTTTATTCCAAAGAGGCCAAGGCTGAAGTCATCTGGGCCGAAGGTTATCAATATATCCCGGCTGGTTTTACGTATTGAAGTTCCAACATGAGATACATCCTGCCCTCCCTACTCTTAGTGATCTTACTGTTCCCCGAGCTGTCGAGGGCGGAACCCAAAATCGTTAAATTTTCTCTCATTCATGCTCAGAATGCGGACATTGAAGAATCGCTTCCCATTGAGCCCGAATTACGAAAAAGTCTGCAGCGTCTTTTTGGTTATCAGAAATTCCGGGTGCTGGGTGAAGCTCGGTCTCAAGTAAGTGAGGGTGAAAGTATCCGTTTCCAGCCCAATACGCTTTTTTACCTCAAATTTCAGCGTTTATCCACCGAGCCTCTGGTCTATGCTTTTGATCTCATGGAGGAAGAAATTTCATTATTAAAGGGTAATTACACCCCAAAACCTAAAATCCCTCTCATCATCCGCGGACCTTTTTATGCTAAAGGAAATCTGGTATTGGTGATCGAGTGCCAACATGGAAAATAAGATGACCCTGCAAGAACGAATTAGCCACGAGCTCAAAGAGGCCATGAAGGCCCGCGACCAAGAAAAACTCGACACCCTCAGGATGTTAAAATCCGCTTTGGGTTACGCCATCATCGAAAAATATGGTCAGAACGGCACACCCACCGATGAAGATGTCATGGCGGTGGTGAGGAAAGAAGTAAAAAAACGCAACGACTCCATCGAGAGCTTTGAAAAAGCCGGGCGAGCCGACGTTGCTGAAAAAGAAACGAGGGAGCGCACGCTGCTGGAAACCTTCCTGCCCGCCGCCCTCTCGGAGGCCGAGATGCGGGAATTGGTGGCCCAAGCCATCCGCGAAACCGGGGCCACATCCAAAAAAGAGATGGGCGTGGTGATGAAACGCGCCGGAGAACTGGCTGCCGGCCGCGCCGACGGAAAAGTCCTCAGCAGCGCGGTGATGCGCGCCTTGGGAGGCTAG
>JBHJOR010000067.1:0-11427 GCA_050329585.1 Methylacidiphilales bacterium
TGCTCCAACGGATTAGATCTTTATGTCAGTTATCAGATAGAAGTCTTGCCATTTTTGTTCTTATATCAAGGTTATTAGTTGCCTCAGTTGATGAGCATCCAGTTAAAACATTAGGAAAAAAAACGCCCGATGAACCTCTCAGGCCAATCATTCAAGTAGTGAACCCTTGCAATGATAAAAAGAAAAAAGGTGCCGGTGGTGGAAAATGAACAAAGTTAATATTTTAAAATTTTTTACAAGTTCATCGTATTTGAAAGATATAGAAGAACAGCTTATTGAAGCTAAGTTATCTTTTTGTGAATTCGTAATGGTAGACAGGATAAAGATTGTATTGCCAATTCCTTGTCATGAGAAGCTGAAATTATTTTTGATAAATGTGCATGAACAATATCGCGATACTTACGCTTGGGAGCTAATCAATAAAAATATATCCGGTATTATTTATAATAAAAATAATTGGCATGTATCGCATCAGCCCCTTTGTAGTTGGGTAACTATTGATGATAGATTTTGCTCTGTCGGTCTAGAAAATGAATACTTTCTTTTTTATTTGGTTAGACGGTCAATTTTGATTCGGTATATCAACGCGGGTATCGAAATTAATTTTTTCAACAGTAAACACATCAAAGAGCGTGCAGAAATTACTGCGAACACCATAGTCAAAAAGGCTATGGACAAAATGGGATAAGCGTGGTGCCGCCCCCGAAAACCGTAGTAGTTGCTGAGATAGTCTGACCGGGTAAAACTGGAAGGACGAGATGAAAAAGAAAAGATACAGCGAAGAGCAGATCATCAGGACATTGAAGCAACAGGAGGCAGGGACGCCGACGAAAGTGAAAGCACGAATGAAAGAGGTCAGGTGACGATATTGACAGAATTTGTATTTTTTTATTTGAATATGAGTTATGCCGAGACAACTGAGGTGGCGCGGTTGGCGGAGCCAACCGCGCCACCTCTCTGAATTAGGGGTGGTATTGGCCTGACCCCAAAAGTTGGACACATCAAAAGTATAGCTCAGACGGTTGGTTAGCTTCTGGTACCGGATGAACCATGTCCGAATCTACCCGTAGCCTTGGATAACTGAACTATCATCACCTTTGCAGCGGTTGATCTTTTAATGTCACCAAGAAAATGGATTACCTTGCTGCAAACTTCATGAGGAAAGGAGTTGTCCAAAACTTGCAGATTTTCTGCTTTGTTGCATATTAACATGATGAAAGTAACGATTTCTGTTTCCAGACGTGGTGTGGTCGCGATTCCAGCCGAGATGCGGCGGGCTGTCGGTATTCGCCCCAAAGACAGTCTGATTGCCGAGACCACAGCAGAGGGCATTCTCCTTCGCCCTGCGATCACTCTTCCTGTTGAGATATACACCGAGGAACGTATCACAGAGTTTGATGCTGCTGAGGCAGAGCTAGGTGAAGTGCTGGCCAAACGAAAGAAGTCGTAGCGCACCGTGAGGGTTTTTCTTGATGCCAACGTGCTGTTTTCAGCGTCCAAAAGTGACGGTGCCCTTCGATTATTTCTCTCGGATTTACAGGCCGCAGGCCACGAACTCATCGCGGATGCCTACGTGGTGGAAGAAGCCCGGCGTAATTTGGAACGAAAATATCCAAATTCCCTTCGCGATTTTGAACATCTTTTACGAAGGGTGACTATCCCACCCAATCTCTGTCCTTCATTGAAGCAGGAGATTTTGCCCGGCCTTGCGGAAAAAGACCGACCCGTTCTGGCGGCGGCTATTGCTCACCGGTGTCAGACCCTGCTGACCGGAGATAAAACGCATTTCGGACCCTTCTACGGTCAAACCGTAGAGGGAATGACCATCCATTCCCCGGCAACTCTGGCAACATACGCGCATGAAGGGACTGACCTTTAGTCGGTTATACCTGTTGCCGGACGCATCACCAGCCAAGCGCGCCGCTGGCAGGGCCACCAGTCCTTGCACACCTTCGGATACGACGCCGCCGATCAGCTGGTCTCTGCCCTCTTGACCGACACCGGGCTGGGCACTACCCTCGATGCCATGGCCTTTGGATTTAATCCAGTAGGCTGAGGTGGTGCCGTTGGCTCCGAAATGCCGGGGGGATTGGAACTCGGATCAGCGGAAGGGGTTAAGCACCCTGACACCAGCGTAGTCTTGTCCGTGATTGAGATCTTCGGAGAGCACCGTGTGACATCCGGCCAGGCGTGCCGCTTCGACGATGGCGGCATCCCAATAGGAGAGTTGCCAGCGGTTTTTGGCACTCAACGCGGCATCCAGCAAGGCAACGCTCATTTCCTGTACGGGAAATCGTTTCCAACTCTCGATCAATCCCACCGCTTCCTCGTGCAGGAGGACATCCGGCCGCCCAGGTCGGGTGGACTGGACGTAAAATTCTTGGAGGACTTGCACCGATACATGGAGATCGTCTGCTCGCAGAAGCTCTTCCGCGATGACTTGCTTCGCGATCTCGGATGGATCGGAACTGATCCGGTAGAGGAGGATATTGGTGTCAACGAAGCGCATGGCGGTCGTAAAGCTCGTCCCGCTTCAAACGATCACCGGCGCAGAATCGGCCCAATCGCTTATGGATGCGGGCGATCATTTCTTGCTCGCTGCGCTTCAGACGTTCCATCTCGGTCTCCTCACCGGCCATCTTCTCAAGGAAACCTTTGACCAATGCCGACAGGGAAGTCCGCAATTCGGCGGCGTGGACGCGTGATCTGTGATACGTTTCGTCACTCACAGTAACTGTGATATTTTTCACTAACACAGTGTACGGAGGAATGACGCCGACGTCAAGGGTCGATATGAACCACACTTCAATAACCCAAGGGCGTAGGCTACGAAGTGGCTGTTGATGGTTCCTTCTTCTGGGTTCGTGATTAGGGAGAGAAAGCCGCCGGGAGCACCCTCAAACACCCTCATTCCACTCACTCAGAGGAAGTTTGCACATCGCAGGGTTCATCGTAATGTTCACGGCCATGCCGTCCCGATCCAGCTCCCGACCACGCAACGCCTTGACCCCATCCCGTGCTGCTTCCTCTGAAGCCTCCCCTGTCATCTCGGTAACCGGTGCCCGTCAACATAATCTCAAGAATATTGATGTAGAAGTCCCCCTCGGGAAAATGACCGTGGTGACCGGCCCCAGCGGATCCGGCAAATCTTCCCTGGCCTTCGACACCATTTATGCAGAAGGGCAGCGACGCTATACCGAAACGTTCAGTCCTTACACTCGGCAGTTTTTGGATCGCATGGACAAACCACGCGTGGATCGGGTAGAAGGCATCCCTCCTGCCGTCGCCCTCGGCCAAGCCAACTCGATCCGCACCTCACGCAGCACGGTGGGCACCCTGACCGAAGTGGCCGACTATCTGAAACTGCTGATGGCCCGCAAAGCCCGCCTCTTCAGCCCGGCATCGGGGCGCGAGGTTAAACCATGGAAACCGGAAGAACTCGCCACGCACCTCATGAACGAGTGGAAGGGGCAGCGTATTCTGATAGGCACCACGTTATCGTTTGATCCCACCACCTCACGCGAATCCGTGGTGGCCACCCTGGAGGCCCGTGGCATCATCCGGTGTTGGCATGAGGGAGCCTTGCGCCGTCTGGATGAAATCGCCCAGCTGCCATCGGTCATTGAAGCGGTCACCGCCCGTTTGAACGTAGATATAACTGAGCGCGCCCGGTTGGTTGAAAGCATTGGCGAGGCCTTTAAGGTGGGGCGCGGTCTCCTTTGGATTCAGAGCTCTGAACAAGGCACGACTCGGATCCCGTTTGCCTCCACATGGACGTGCCCGGAATCCGGACAGAGTTTCACCCCCCCTACCCCGGCTCTTTTCTCATTCAATAATCCGCTGGGAGCGTGTCCTCACTGTCGGGGATTCGGACGCACCGTCGAAATTGATTACGAACGCGCACTGCCTGACCGCAATCTCTCGATTGCCGACGGGGTCATCAAACCTTTTCAAACCGAGTCTAACGCCCCCTGCCAACAGGATCTCGAACGCGCCTGCAAACGAAAAAAAATTCCGCTACAGACCCCCTTCCACCAGCTCAGTGCCGCACAACAACGTTTCGTGATCGAAGGGGAACCCGGAGAGGGCTACGAAAACCGCTGGTATGGCGTCAAGGGCTTCTTTGACTGGTTGGAAAGTAAAACCTACAAGGTCCATGTGCGCGTCCTGCTGGCACGGTATCGAACCTACCGCACCTGCCCGGAGTGTCAGGGGGATCGTTTCCAACCGGAATTGACTCACTGGAAAATGGATGGCCGTTCGCTGCCTGAAATCAATAGGCTGGCTCTGAGGGATCTTGAACCGTATCTCGCAAAACTTGAAGCCGCCGACCGCTCCGAAGAGACCCTTTTGGATCAATGCCGCAGCCGGGTGGGCTACCTCAACCGCGTCGGCCTCGGCTACCTCACGCTCAATCGCTCCGCCCGAACCCTCTCCGGTGGTGAGATTCAGCGCGTAAATCTTACCACCTGCCTTGGATCCGCACTGGTTGGCACACTTTTTGTTCTGGATGAACCCAGCATCGGATTGCACCCGCGCGATACCGCCGCACTCATCGAAACCCTGCGTGATCTGACCGACCGGGGCAACACCACACTTATCGTAGAGCACGATGAACAATTCATGCGCTGCGCCGATCACTTGCTGGAGCTCGGCCCCGATCGTGGCGATCGAGGCGGCGAGCTTGTTTTTTCCGGCACCCCCCGGGAAATGATAGGGGAAAACCAAACACTGACCGCGCATTATTTATCGGGAAAACGTGTGCTTCCTATCCCCACCAAGCCGCGGACGATTCCCGCAGGACATCCGCATCTGGAGTTTTTGGATGCCAGCAAACACAACCTGTCCCATGTCGACGTGCGCATCCCGCTGGGTCGTTTTACCGCCATCACCGGGGTTAGCGGATCGGGAAAATCCACTCTGCTGAGAGACGTCATCCACAAGCATCTGGAAAAGCACCTCAACCATCCGGTGGAGGAACCTGCTGAACTGAAATCGCTCAGCGGAGCGGAGTCTTTGAGAGAGGTTCATTGGGTGGATCAAAGTCCGCTGACCAAAACACCCCGTTCAACCCCGATGGTGTATCTCGGATGTTACGATGCCTTGCGCAACCTTTATGCCCGGACCGAAAGCGCTCTCAGTCGCGGACTCAAAGCGTCCAGTTTTTCTTTCAATAGCGGAGACGGACGCTGCCCGCGTTGCCAGGGAACCGGTTATGAAAAGATTACCATGCAATTTCTCTCCGATGTCTATGTGTTATGTCCGGTCTGCGAAGGAAGACGCTTCCAGAAACACGTACTGGAAGTGACATGGAAGGGTAAAGGCATTGATGCGGTGCTGGAACTCAGCATCGATGAAGCGCTGGTACACTTTTCTCCGGAACAAGAGGAACTGAGTGCCGCCGATCGTAAGGACTGCACCCTCATCACCTCGGCACTTAGCATGCTCCAAGAGGTAGGTCTGGGATACTTGAGGCTGGGTCAACCTCTGACGCAGCTCAGCGGAGGTGAATCCCAGCGGGTCAAGTTGGTGCAACACCTGACCCGCGCGCAGCACTCGTTTCAGTCCAACACGAAACCTACCCGCAATCGGGAGGATGTGGTTCTTATACTGGATGAACCCACCACCGGTCTTCACCCCGACGATGTGGCCATTCTGATCCGGGTGCTGCAGCGCATTGTGGACGCAGGGGTCACCCTGTGTGTTATTGAGCACCACCTTGAACTGATCCGTTGTGCCGACCATGTGATTGAAATGGGACCGGAGGCTGGTGATGAAGGCGGACGCATCGTTTTCAGTGGCACCCCTGCTGAGCTTTCCCGCCATCCCACCAGCCACACCGCCACCTATCTAAACAAACGCGGCGGTCGTTCCAATTCCCCTGCCCGCCCAAAAAAATCCGCCCTGACAGCCTCTCCTCACATTGAGGTCATCGGAGCGCGCCATCACAACCTGAAAAACCTTCACCTCACCATCCCGAGGAATCAAATGGTGGTGCTGACGGGCCTCTCGGGATCCGGAAAAAGCACCCTGGCTTTTGACCTGCTTTTTTCAGAAGGCCAACGGCGTTATCTTGACTGTCTGAACAGTTATGCCCGGCAATTCATGGAACAACTGGAAAAGCCCGAGGTGGATGCGATACTCGGCTTACCGCCCACGGTGGCGATCGAACAGCGCACCACCCGCGGTGGAGCCAAAAGCACCGTGGCCACCGTCACTGAAATCTATCACTTTTTGCGTCTTCTCTACTCCAAACTGGGCGTGCAGCACGATCCCGATACCGGTGAGGCAGCAGTGCGGCAGTCACCCGATGAAATCGTCCAGCGGCTGCGCCAAGAGCTGAAGCGCGGCGATCTGGCACTGCTGGCTCCGCTGGTGCGAAACCGCAAGGGCATCTACACAGAAATTGCCCGCTGGGCCGAGCGTAAGGGGCATGCCTTCCTGCGGGTCAACGGAAAATGGATCGCCCCATCCGAATTCAAACCCTTGGATCGTTACCGTGAACACAACATCGACGTGATCCTGGGAACGCTGGAAAAAGGGAACCGCAAACTGGAGGCACTGGTGGCCCACGCGCTGGAACTCGGCAAAGGAACGCTGACCACCGTGGACAATGCATCCCGCGAAACCCTTTACAGCCTTGAACTTTATTGTCCGGGCAGCAGACGTTCGTTTGAACCTCTGGATCCACGGTTGTTTTCGTACAACAGTCCCTACGGCTGGTGCGCAACCTGTCAGGGATACGGCAGCACGGCACGGGTCAGTATCGATCCGCGCCTGGAAGGAGCTGAACGGGAAATCGCCATCGAGGCCGCCCGGGAAGAGTCCGTCGAGAACGTGACCTGTCCGGATTGCCACGGAACGCGACTCAATCCTGTTGCTCGTGCGGTGCATTTTTTTAATCAACCGGTGACCGAGTGGAATCGACTTCCGGTCAAGGACTTTGCCCGTGAATTTGGTCGTTTGAAGTTTGTTGGTCGGGATATGGAAATTGCGCGCGATATCATACCTGAAATCACCCAGCGCCTTCAGTTTCTGGATCACGTGGGGCTCGGCTATCTCCAACTCGACCGCTCCGCACCCACCCTCTCAGGCGGAGAAAGCCAGCGTATCCGGTTAGCCGCCCAGCTGGGCTCGAATTTACAAGGTGTGCTCTATATTCTCGACGAGCCGACCATCGGATTGCATCCACGCGATAACCACCGTCTCTTGGATCTCATCACCGCGCTGAAAGATCGGGGAAACTCCATCGTCATGGTGGAACACGATGAAGACACCATGCGTCGAGCCGATCAGATCATCGACCTCGGACCCGGGGCCGGTATTCATGGCGGCCAGATTGTTGCGCAAGGACACTGGAAAGAACTGACCTCCGGGCTCGGCAAGCCCGGGAGTCAAAAGCCATCCTCCCGAAATGCGCGTTTAATGGAAAGCTCCACCGCCCGCATTCTGGGTGAACCCATGATCCACCCGCTGCGCGGAGAGCGACGTGGTGTGAATGACAAGACACGGTGCCTGCGCATTGAGGGAGCCAGTATTCACAATCTCAAGCAATTGGATGTGTCGATACCACGGGGCCGTCTGGTGGCCCTTTCCGGAGTCAGCGGATCCGGGAAAAGCACCTTGATGCACGGGGTGATTCGCCCCGCCGCCGAAGCAGGTAGAACCAAACCCCGGAAATCGAAAAGCAGCGCCGAGGTCTCGTGGAAGCGGGTTCACGGTGCCGAGGGATTCCGGCAGATCATGGAGATCGATCAATCCCCCATCGGCAAAACATCGCGCTCCACCGTGGCCACCTACATTGGATTGATGGATCATTTGCGAGCCCTGTTCGCTTCATCACCCGTGGCCAAAGCACGCGGATTCAGTGCTTCTCATTTTTCTTACAATTCCGGACAAGGACGCTGTCCTTCCTGCCAAGGACAAGGTTTCACCTTGGTAGAAATGAATTTTCTACCATCTACGCTGGTGCCCTGCGGAGTGTGTATGGGTAAACGATGGACCGACTCGGTTCTCGAGGTGACCTACCGGGATCACTCCATCCATCAAGTGATGGAAATGAGCGTGGATGAAGCCACCGATTTTTTCGCGGGACAACCCAAGTTGACGGTTCCACTGACTCTGATGCGCGAAACCGGCCTGGGTTATCTTAAACTCGGCCAGACCAGTCCCACGTTAAGTGGCGGTGAAGCCCAGCGTTTAAAATTGGTATCGGAACTGGCACTGGCGGAATGGACACGACAAAAGATGTTCCTGAAAACAGCCAGTCGCGATACGGCGGAGAATCTGTATTTGTTGGAAGAGCCGACGGTGGGATTGCACCTGTCCGATGTGAAGAAACTGATCGACCTCATGCACCGCTTGGTGGATGCCGGTCACAGTGTCATTGTTATTGAGCACCATGTGAATGTGTTGGCCGAAGCGGACTGGGTGATTGATATCGGGCCCGAAGGAGGAGACGGCGGTGGAACACTCGTTGCGGCCGGAACTCCCGAGCAGGTGGCACGTCACCCTAAATCCCACACCGCTCCGTTCCTGCGCTCGATACTTGGAACCATTTCAGGATAAAGAGCAAGGAATGGCTGGGGATGATCGTGTTGGGTTGGAACTGCCGGGACAGATCGTTTACGAAAAGACGAAGACCTTGCGGCTCTGGCCCCAAGGCTCACCCATCTATTTTTTTCCTGTGCCTCAAGCGGGGGCCGTGCGTTTTCCTCGCCGACTGGTTTTTTTGTTGGTCGAGGTCAGGTGGCGGACGGTGGCATTGGAGAGCCAACGGCCTTCGACCATCAATAACTTCTGCACCGCTGGAATGCCGCTCTCGTAGTGGTGATGGCACTGCACCCTAAGTCGTAGTAGTTAGTCTATCACAAATCACGAATAAAAAAAGAAAAGTAAAACCTTTTCCTGGTCAGAACTAGATCACTTTTACCTTCTGTGAATATCAGCGCACAAAGCCAAACTGCTTCCCACCACTGACCGATGAACGGAGATATTATCAGATCGCCCATAGGCGTTGAGACTGATACAACAGGTCTTGACTCTATGGTTTTACTTTTGATTTTTGGATCGTTCTAAGCATAATAATCAATTCATGAAACGAATTGCGCCACTTCTCGTCGCATTACTCTTACTACAACCCTTGCTCCACGCCAGCGATGTGCTCTACCTCTACGGAGACGTCTCCGCAGATGGCGACATCCCGAGCGGCGATAAGAAACCGTTCCACCCGATGCGTCTGAGCGACGAAGGCAATCTTGGCATGTCGCAATTCAAAGCAGCGATCGAAGAAACAGGCCTGACCATTGACGAAGCGTACGACGTCGAGGTGCGGCTCACACCCGAATTTCTCGCCAAGCACCGCGTGCTCATTCTCGGTTCCAACCAGCGTCGTTTTACGCCTGATGAAGCCTCCGCACTCGACCGCTGGGTGCGGGACGGCGGCGGATTGGTCGCGTGGTCGGACAGCGCCTTCGGAGGCGAACACTCCAAGGTCGGCATGGGCAACACCAAGGGCTTGGAGAGCAACAACGATCTCACCCTTCAGTTCGGCATGCGCTTTCTGCGCGACAACGGAGCCGGCAACTACCTCGTCACCCAATTCACCCGCCCCCACTTCATCAACCGCGACAAGGCCGACGGCGGCATCCGGTTTCGAGGCGAGGGCGTGAGCTGTGTTCGGGTTTCACCGCCTGCCGAACTGCTCGCTCCGTTGCAAGAAGGTGGACTACGCGGGGGCATCAGGCTCAATAAAGAGGACGGTCCACTCATTCCAGAGCGCGATGCCGCCCTCGCCATCGCTGAGATAGGTAAAGGCCGGGTGGTCGGCGTCTTCGATCGAAACACCTACTGGAATAAAGGTGCGGGCACCCAACTTTCCCATGAGGACAATAGGGAATTTGCCCAACGAATCATTCTCTGGGCGGCGGGACAAGAAGTACTTCTGCGCTAAGAGCCTATCCGGATCGGCTCTAAGTCCTGACCGGCCGCAGTTGAAAGGCCCGCCATCTCGTTTCAAAAAGACAAAAATACCATTGAGTTGGTCTCTTGGGGTGTTTAATTTCTTTCACTACCTTTAAACTTTTAACTTATACACGTATCACCTAGAATCTCCTCATGACCCAACTCGAAACTACTTACGATGAATCCCCGGCCAGCGATGCAGTGCTGTTTGCTCAAAAAAGCTATCAGGACGTACAAACCGAATTAGCGAAAGTGATTGTGGGTCAAAACGACGTCATTGAACAGGTCATGATTTCCGTTTTTTCCCGCAACCATGCCCTCTTGGTGGGGGTTCCGGGTCTTGCCAAAACGCTACTCATTTCGTCACTGGCACAGGCCATGCAGATGAGTTTCCGGCGGATCCAGTTCACGCCTGACTTGATGCCCAGCGACATCACCGGAACCGAAGTCATTAACACCAATCCTACCACCGGCGAAAAAGAATTCCGTTTTCTCGAGGGGCCGCTGTTCTCAAACATCGTTCTCGCAGACGAAATCAACCGAACCCCGCCGAAAACACAAGCGGCTATGTTGGAAGCCATGCAGGAGCGTCGGGTTACGGTCGGAGGCAAAACCTTCACTCTGCCTGCTCCTTTTTTCGTCTTGGCAACGCAGAACCCCATCGATCAGGAGGGAACTTATCCACTGCCCGAAGCGCAGATGGATCGCTTCCTCTTTCTCATCTCCGTTGATTATCCAGAGACGGAGGAGGAATTGGAAGTCATGCGTCGCGGAACCGGCTCGCGTTCTGAACCTATTGTTCCGGTGCTTGACGCAGAAAGTGTCATCTACATTCAGGAAGCCGTGAAGCAAATGCCGGTGGCCGATCATGTGCTGCGTTATGCCCAACGAATCGCCGCCTGCACCCGCACCAAGCGCGAAGAGGCCTTGCCAGTTTGTAAAAAATATCTGAGCTACGGTGCCGGCCCCCGCGCCAGTTTGGGCTTGATTACCGCAGCAAAAACCCACGCTTTAATGCGAGGTCAATCGTACACCGACTGCGAGAACGTTGCCGCCGTAGCCCCATCGATCATGCGTCACAGGGTCGCCTGTAACTTCATCGCCCAAGGCGAGGGAGTCACTACGGATGATATTGTCAGGGAAATTATTTCCACGATTCCACAAAACGAAGCCCAGAATTAATAAGGGAACTCCACCATGAAACCTCATGCTGTGGCGAAAGAGCGCGTCCAACCGCTTTTTGATCCCGAGGCCTTGGCACGGGCCGAGTCACTTGGGCTCATGGCTCGTTCCATCGTGGAGGGCTACCGGGTAGGCGCGCACCGCTCGCCATTCCAAGGCTTCGCTCTCGAATTCGCCCAGCACCGAGAATATACAGCTGGAGACGACTTGCGACATCTCGATTGGAAGGTGCTTGGAAAGACCGACCGCTATTTCCTTAAGCAATATGAGCAGGATACCAAT